>JAFQLL010000087.1 GCA_017414645.1 Clostridia bacterium
CTCCGACACTCTCTGACGATAGTTGCAATTAAGGTAAACAGAGGAGAAAACACTTTGTAATGCCATATGCGTTTTCCGAGCCTCGCGAGGAAATTCTCGCATGGCAATAAAATCAAATTTATTTTTTACCTTATAGGAAATGCGCAATTTCCTATAAGGTAAAAAAGACTTTCCAATCGGAAAGTCTTTTTTTGTTTGCATTTTATCTGCCGAAAACTTTAATTTCGTAGAAGGCTGAGGGATAGTTGTTTTCACCGCTTCTGGGCTTAGCGCCTGTTACGGTTACCTTTACATATCTTGCCTTACCCATGCAATTATCAACTGTGAAGCCGTAGTCTGTATAGCCTGTTGACTTGTCAACAAGTGTTTTGTAGTTAACACCGTCTTCACTGCCTTCAATAATGTAGTTATAGTAGGGCTCGCTGCCTATGCGTATAAGCCAGGAAATCTGCACCTGGTTTACGTTATACGTTTGGCCAAGGTCAACCTCCCAGGAATAGGGCCATGTTGTGTCAACAGACCACTGGCTCTTATAGTTACCATCGTTTGCGTTTTTGCCATAGCTTGTTGGGCGATTCTGAGAAAGGTTTCTGCCGCGCTGTACGGGAACAAGCACGTCCTCCTCCCAGTTGTAAAGCAGCTCTTCGAAGTAGTCGTAGAAGGCATAGCCATCACTAACTGTTATGGGGAAACGGAGCGACTGTGTTGTTCTCACGGTTGCGTCCTTCCAGTTGCCCATCCAGCGGTAGGAGTTCATAATGTAGTTTGTGCTGTCCTTCTTTAAATAGAAGCCATAGCCCGACTGAGACGAGAAGGTTGTAAGGTTACCAACGTTACGTAAATCGCTCCAGGGGCCTTCCATGTTAGTTGCGCTGTTGTACATGCCCGGTGTGGGATACCAGCCTGCGCAGCCCGATGTGAAGAGGTAGTAATAATCGTCAACCTTTAAAATGTTGGGTAATTCTCTCCATTTACCGGGGTTAAGAAGCACAATTCTCTTTTCAATGCCCGACCAGTCGTCCTTAAGGCGGTAAATTGCCAAATCGGCATTGCCGTGTGTTGCACCCATAATGTAGCCTGTGCCGTCGTCGTCAATAAAGGTGTTAAGGTCTCTTACATCGTCGCCGCCGGGGCGTACCGCACCGTGGAACACCATTTTTTCGTCGCCGGGTGTGTAGGTTGCAACGGAAATACGTGCAAAGTCATAGCCGCCCGAGCCGGGCTCTGCATGTGCAATAAAGCCAAAGTTATTCGCCTTGGGGTTGTACTTGAAGTTTACACTTTCAAAGCGGATATCCTTCAGATCCTTACAGGTTTCGTGAGCAAGGATATCGTCAACTGTCATGATGATAACGGGTTCTGTATAGGTAACACCATCTGTCGATGTGGAAAGTGTAACCTGACCGAAGCCCTTGCCACCGTCTTTTCTGCCTGTCTGGCTGAAGCGGTAGTATACACCGTCGGCATCACGCATTCCACCGCCGGGTGTGCTCATTGAGCTGGGTTCAAGGTTTGTTGTACTCTTCATATCCATGGGCATTTCATAGGGTGTGAATGCCTTTGTTTCTGCGTAACCAATTAAACCGTTATCGTCAAGAGCATATACACGATAGGTGTAGCTCTTACCTATTTCCAAATCGTAATCGTCAACAGTAAAGCCTGTCAATGCATCAATAAGCTCATATTCACCGCCGTCAATGCTTCTATAGATATCATAGTTCTTTGCACCGATAACCTCGTTCCACTGCAATTTAACGTTTGTTACAGCTTCGTCGCCCTTTAAAATAAAGGGTGTTGCAGTGATTGCAACCATTTTCGCGTCACTTTCGCCAACTACTGTGTATGTAAATACCTGTCCGCTATCAGCTGCCTCCTCCTGGTATGCAACGCCATCTTTAATTGTAAGGTACATGCCCGAGTTCTTATTTTTAAGCTTTACACCACCTTCTGTCTCCTCAAAAGAATAAATCTGGTGGTCCTTTTTGTTTGATGTGTACTGAGAAAGCTTTACTCCTGCTTCCTTGCTTTCGTTGGGCACGTCGATTGCTTTGCCTGTCTTTTTATTGATGAGTGTGAAAGCTGTGCTTCCAACTGCAACTGCTTCCCACTGTGCAACATCGCTCGTTTCATCAGAGAGAACAATCTCGTTCGTTTCCTCATCAACAATCAAGTTCTTGCCATCCATTGTGAGGGTAATGAACTTACCGCCTACAAACTCGCTTTCGCCGTACATATCAGGCACAAGTGTTGCAGCCGTTGCCTTTGTAAGGTCTACTTCTGCTACTTCCCTTGTTTTTTTGTCTGTTATCTTATATTCATCGCCTACAAGAATAACCTTATAAATTTTACCGTTAACTTCTACAAACTTGCCGTCATAGGGGTCTTTGGGGGTATCGGGAGCAATAGTGTCACTTGTAACCGCTCCTGCACCTACAACCTCTAAAGTAAACTTCTGGTTGCTCTCCTTTGTTAATTCTTCCTGTGTTATTGTGCCGTCTTCCTGTGCTGTCATGTAGAGCTTTGAGTTATAGCACTGAATTAAATATGTACCGTCTTCATTTCTTACGGGCACGTAATTCTGGTTGCCGCCACCTGTAAAGGCATACTGGATAAGGGTTTTGCCTGCTTCCTTACTGTCAGAGGGTACGTCGATAGCCTTGCCCGATTTTTTGTTCTGCAAACGGTACGCATCGCCGCCACGGGAAGTAAACTTCCATTCCTGACCGTCGTAGTCCTTAACCTCAAGCATTACGAGGTTTCCGCTTTCGTCACTGGAAAGCGCCTTGCCGTTACTTATAAGCTTTACCATCTTACCGTCAAATGCCGACTTTTCGATAGTCACCATACTTTCATCGCCACCGTAGGAAGCATTGAAAGCTTTAAGTGCATCAAGGGGCATGTAGGTGCGGTCATTTATGATAATGCTTGCTTTTTCAAGGCTCTGCTTCAAGCCTGCTCTCTGCACCCATGCCTTCCCGATTGGCACCTTGATTTCAACACCACCGTCAACACAAACGGCACATCTTTCATCGTTGTCCCATTCTACAGTTGCGCCAACAGCGTCTGTAAATGCTCTTAAGGGCACATAGCCGTTCAATACCGTAAAGGCTTGCTCTTCGCCATTAATTAAAACAGCAGATACAACGTCCTCTGCCATAGCAGGTACTACAGCAAGTGCCATAATTAAGGCAATTAATAAACTAATTACTTTTTTCATAAAAATTCCCCCTTTTATAAATTTATTGTATCATAAACCTTTTAATATGCCAACAAAAAAATCCGCTTAATGCGGATTTTTTGTTTTTACCTTATAGGAAATTGCGCATTTCCTATAAGGTAAAAAATAAATTTTATATTATTGCCGTGCGAGAATTTCCTCGCAAGACTCGGAAAACGCACATGGCATTACAAAGTGTTTTCTCCTCTGTTTACTTTAATTGCAACTATCGTCAGAGAGTGTCGGAGACACTTTGTTCTTA
>JAFQLL010000088.1 GCA_017414645.1 Clostridia bacterium
AAATGTAACAATTTTGTAACATTTTGCGCAACCTTCCGAGGGGTCTCAAAGGTATTATATATGAATGAATAAAGCCCCCTTTGTTTTGGATAAGCTGAGCGGAAAATGGAAAAAGTAGCAAGGAAACGGAGGTGACTGTCGTGAATGAAAAGGAAAAGAAACAAGCTCTCAGAAAGCTTATTAAAGAGGCGTTAGATACAGATAATGCCAAAAATGAGCCAACTGATGCATTGACAGATGAAGACATGAAAAATTCACAACAGGAGCTGCCGCCGGAGGATATGCTCGAAAAAATCAAAAAAGAAATAAAGAAAGCTCAGAATTAGTCTTAAAAAGCGGGGATTATGAAAAATCTCCGCTTTTTTAATTTTTTTTGACAGAAAGGGCTCTGTGGTCAGTTTATATATTATAGGGACATGTGAAATAATTTTGGGAAGTGATTTTTTTGATTTCTAACTATAATTTAAACAATAACGAGACAGACGTCAGCTTCGAGTATATGTATAATAAATATAAAAACACAATCTATGCAATGATAGGAAAATGTGTTTCCGACAGAGAGCTTAAGTGCGACATTCTTCAGGAAATTTTCATGAAGTTTTACAAAAGCATGGGCAGGGTACAGGGCGAGGTGGCTTCCAGAAGGTGGCTTTTTGCCATTGCTCACAACACCATTATTGATATGAGCAAAAAGGACAGCTTGTATAAAAGCCGTGTTAAGCTCATAAACGACGAAAACGAAATAATTACTCAAAGCGAATGCATTGCCGAAAATTTGCCCTTGGACGAAATGCTCCATAAGGAAATTGTGCTTAAGGTGAACGAAATTATAAAAAGCATGAAGCCCATACATAAAGAAGCCATACACATGCGCTACTATTTGGAATTTACCCCCAATGAAATTGCTTCACTTTGCGAAATCCCCGTGGACACGGTGTATTCACGCTTAAGGCGTGCCGAGGAAATTATACAAAAGGGCATTGAAAAATACATGAAGGAAAAGGGCATGGGATAAATAAAAAGCACGCATTGCGTGCTTTTTGCTATGAATGTTCAATTCTTCGTTTTTCTTTAATACAGAGGATTAATTGAACAATTAACAGGATTATCAACAGAATTACAAGGAATACAGAGAAGCCCACAAGAAAGTTCATCAAACCGTCCATAAAAAGATAGGAGAGAGGAATTTTATCGCCAATTTCCCATGCCATATTATTGTTGTGATGTATAAGACCGCCCAATATATAAATGAAACCGCGTATGTTTGTGTCGGGGAGAAGAATATTGTGAAGTGCGTAAAGAATGTAAACTGTGCGGTTCAATAGCTTTGTTTTGGGAGTTAAGTATTTACAACAGAAGTTATTTATAAAGAAAAAGAAGAGCGCGAACAGCAAAAACAGGGGAAAAAAGACCATTCGGATAAAACCTGAATCAAGTATCAGAGGCAAGAAGCATAAAACTGAAAGAGAGTTACATTTAAGCCTTATTGAAGTGGTTTTCTTAGAGAGCCATATGTAGAAAAGAGATGTTAAAGAAAAGTAAGCAATTAAAATTATTGCGGTGGTCAGATTGCCAAATACAAGATAAAGCATAATATCACTCCTTTTGAGTGCATTATATCATTCAATTAATGAAAGAGCAAGCAAAAAGGTTGAAAGGTTGGGGAAGAGGGTGTATAATCAATATGAGGTGTTTTTATGGTACGTAATATTATTAAAGATATATTTATTTTCCGTAAGGCTGAAGAGGCAACACAGGCTGATTTAAATATTGCGCAGGATTTACTCGATACCTTAAATGCCAATAAGGCTATTTGCGTTGGTATGGCGGCAAATATGATTGGATTTAACAAGAGGATAATTTCGTTTATGACCCCCTTTGGTGCATCTGTTTTAATAAACCCATACATAGTGAGCCACTCAAAGGAATATTATGAAACCGAAGAGGGCTGTTTGTCGCTTAGTGGTGTGAGGAAAACAAAGCGGTATGAAAAAATAACCGTTGAATACACTGACATGGCATTTAAAAGCCACAGGGCAGAATTTAGTGGCTATACAGCCCAGATTATACAGCATGAGATTGACCACTGCGAGGGAGTGATTATATGAGCGCTGCCAAAGAAGCGCTATGAATTGCACTACGTGCATGAATTGGCTGTGCCATGATTTGAGGCGTACCTCATGAATTGTTTGCAAAGCAAACATTAATGTTGAAACTCGTGTGCGAGTTTCTTCCGAAATGCCCTTGGGCAATTCATTTTGCAGAGCAAAAATTTATTCATACAATGAAATTCACGCAAGCGGAGCTTGCTATTCATACATTAAGCAACGTTTTTTACCTTTGAAGGGAGACTTTTTATGAGTACAATAGTAATTTACAAAACAAAATACGGCGCAACAAAAAAATATGCTGAATGGATAGCGGAAGAATTGGGCTGTGATATGGTCGACGCCAAGGATATTAAAATTGACGACATTTTAAAATACGACACCATTATCTACGGCGGAGGCTTGTATGCTGAAATTATAAACGGTGTACATATGCTCACAAAAAATATGGATAAATTAAAGGATAAAAAAATTGCCGTTTTCACAACCGGGTTAACCCCAACCGACTGCCGCGACTATTACGACAAAATGGTAATTGAAAAGAATTTTAAGCTCGGTGTGCCCGAAAACGTAAAGCTTTTTAACTATGTGGGCAAGATGCTTGTAAGTGAGTTAAGCCTTGTTCACCGCACCGCCTTAAAAACCCTTAAAAAGCTTATGCAAGGCAAAGAAAACCCCACGGATATGGAAAAGCTTTTAATTGAGCTTTGCGATGCAGATGGGGATTTTTGTGACAGAGAAGCTATAGCAGATTTGATAGAATACATAAGATAAAAAGGTGAAGAATATGAAGCTTACAGAGGGCTGGACCCTTTGCGGTATAAAAATACTTGAAGAAAAAATGAAAAAGCTCCCTATATACTTTCATTCCATTGGCCATTACATAGGGCAGAAGCACGTTTTCCGCCCCGAGGGCTTAGGTCAGTACCAGCTGTGCATTTGCACAAAGGGGAGTGGGGTTTTTAATGCAAAGGGCATAAGCTACGAAATAAACCGTGGTCATGTGTTTTTTGTTTCGCCTGAAACCGAGCACGAATACTACCCCACAACAAATGACTGGACAGTTATATGGGTGGTTTTTAACGGCACCGACGTTGAGGGCTTTTTGTCTTACTTCGGCTTTGAGGGAGCGTTTGTAAGAAGAGCAGGCGATGCTGTGCTCAAAGAAATGATAAAGCTTTGCGAAAACATGTACCTGACCTATAACAAAAACAATTGCTACAGTTTTTCTTTAACAACCAACATGCTTACCTTGCTTGAATATGTTGATAAATGCGAAAAAGTGAAGGTAAATGACGGCGGCAACGCAAAGGGCTTGTTTGCCCCTGTAATTGATTACATAAATAAAAACTATATGGATTTTATTACCCTTGACGACATTGCAAGCGTAAGCAATCTTTCTAAAAGCCACTTTTGCAGGCAGTTCAAAACAGAATACGGCGTAACGCCTGTGGTGTATCTTAACCGCTACAGGGTAAGCGTTGCAAAGTTTCTGCTTTCAACAACCCTGGAAAGTATTGACGTTATTGCAGGCAAAACAGGCTTTGGCGACACAAGCTATTTTTGCGCTGTGTTCAAAAAAATTGAGGGCGTTACCCCCGGGCAATACCGCCAGAGGCACGAAAAGCAATAATTTAATATTTTACATCAAAAAAATTGGATTTACAGTAATTTTTTGATATGATATAATCGTCTTAAAAGGAGTGGTTTTATGACTAAGAAGCTTTTTAAGGCGATTTTTATTTTGTTTGCAATTGCAATGCTTTTAAGCATAGCTGCAAGTGCCGCAGAGGTTGTGTACGAGCCTACCGTAACCGATGCATGGTACGACAACGGCGTGCGCTACGGCAGAGGTATTCAATTGAAGACTGACGAGGCAGGGGAGAACAAGGGCAATATTTATGTAACCAGCGAATATTTCTACTACCCCGGTCGCTACGGCTTGGAGCACTTCCCGATTTTTGAGTCCAAAGACGGGGGAAAAACCTATAAGCACATTTCTGACATTTACGATACAGAGTTCAATGTAAAAAAGTGGATGAAAGCTGACGACGGCTCCTATTACGAGGTAGCAGAGGGCACCGAGGGAGCAACCAGCTATAAAAATGAATGGTGGGCAATGATTTATCAGCCCTTTTTGTATGAGCTGCCCGAGGACATCGGCGACTTGAAGAAGGGCACAGTTGTTTGCGCAGGCACAACACGAAATAATAACCATTCTGCAATTGTTTTGTATTATTCTACAGACGGGCTTAAAACATGGGAATATTATTCCACAATCGTTGAGGCAGGCCCCTTAAAAATGAATAATGGCACAGCCATCTGGGAAGCAATGCTTATAAGCGAGGATGGAAAACTCTACTGCTTCTATTCAAGCGAGGTTGGCATGACAAAGGGCGGCGGACAGCGCCTTGTGTACAGAGCATCCTCTGACTGCAAAACATGGGGCGAGGACGTAAAGGTTTGTGACTTTGAAGAAGAAAACCCTGCTTTCCGCCCGGGTATGCCCGTTGTCACAAAAATGGCAAACGGCAAGTTCTTTATGATTTACGAAGGCGTTAACATGGGCAACGGCTACATGCCCGTATATTATAAAATAAGTGACGATATTGCCGTATGGGATTATAAGGACCATGGGGTAGAGCTTCCTGCACCCTTTAGAAGCGGTTCGCCCTATTGCACAACCTTAAATGACGGTAAGGTGGTTATAACAACCCACGGTACAAAGAAAATAGGCGTTAATGTAAATAATGCCGAAACAAACGAATGGTACATATTTAATACCGACATTGAAAGTGCATATTCAAGAGCACTGTTCCCCATGGAAAACGGAGAGCTGCTTTTGATAAGCGGTGGTGCTCATCAACCAATAAACGGCAGAACACTCACCACATCAATTCAAAAAATAGTTATAGATGATGAAATAAAGCCTATAGCAACAACAGGCACCGTGCCTTGGGGCGAGGTGGAGCCTAACTATGGCAACCGTGTTGAAAATGCAACCGATAACAACCCCGACACCTTCTTTGACGGCCTCCCGGACGGGCATGTGCTCCTTGATTTAGGCAAGGAATACCCCATTTCTGCCTTGGGCTACATTCCCAGAAATAATTTCGGCTTCAGAATGGCAGGGGGAATATTCTACGGCTCAAAGGACGGCGAAAGCTGGACCCGTCTTCACGCAATAGGCGCTGCACCTCAGAGCAGGCTTGTTCACTACGTCAACATCGAAGGCGGCAGCTACCGCTATATTAAATATACCTCCAACGGTAATGAAGGCTGCAACGTTGCCGAATTAAAGGTTTATACCTCGGAAAATATGAAAATTAAAATAAACGACAAGTTTGTATTCAAGGGCGGAAGCCCCATTACAAAAGAGGGCAAGGTGCTTGTTCCCTTAAGAGCCGTTTCTGAGGAAGCCGGTGCAGACGTTGCCTGGGTTTCTGCCACAGACAGCGCAGCCGTTATCTTAGGCGGAAAGCTTGCGGTTCTGCCCTTCAACTCAAAAACCTACAGCTTTAATGGCGTTGATTACCGGGCAGAATGCACCATTGAATTAATAGGTGGCAGCACATTTGTATCCTTAGACGTTATAGAAACCATTTTGCAGTGCCAAGCTGAAATTTCGGGCAACTGCGTAGTTATAAGGTGATGTTATGAATTATTGCGTAAACGCCCGTAAGGAAACGGTGGTTTTTGAACCGGGCCAAAATTCTGATTGGTATGCTCACGGTGTTTTTTACGGCAGAGGCTTACAGCTTCAGACAGACGAAGCAGGGGATAATAAAGGCAAGCTTTACGCCACAAGTGAATACTATTACTACCCCGGTAAGTGGGGTAGTGAGCATTTTCCCATTTTTGAATCAGGCGATGGTGGGGAAACCTGGCAGCACATAAGCGACATTTACGACATGGAATTTAACGCAAAAAAGTGGATGAAAGCCGAAGATGGCACTTACTGTGAAGTGCCTTTGGGCGCTGATGGGGCAACAGCTCTTTATAACCAGCATTGGAGCATGATTTTCCAGCCTCAGCTTTTTGAGCTTCCAAAGGATATCGGCAATTTAAAAAAAGGCACGGTTATCTGCGGCGGTGTTACAAAAACAAAGGACCACTGTGCAATTGTTGTGTATTACTCCGTAGACGGACTCAAGAAATGGAAATACCTTTCTGCCATTGCATTTGGCGGCAAAGAGCAGATGTGTGTCGGCAGTGCAATATGGGAGCCCTTCTTTGTGTATGAAAACAATGCACTTTACTGCTTCTTTTCCGACGAAAGAGGCATGATGGAGGGCGGGCAAAAACTGGTGCTTTCAAAAACAACAGATGGCATTAACTGGGGAGAATGCGTTGACGTTTGCAATTTCAAGAAGGAAAACGGCAAATTCCGTCCGGGCATGTCGGTTGTGACAAAATTACCCGACGGCAGGTATTTCATGGTTTACGAGGGCGTTAATATACGCGAGGGAAAGCATCCCGTATATTATAAAATAACGGATAACATTGAATGCTGGAGACCTGCTGAAAGAGCAGACGGAATTATGCCCGAACCCTTTGATTGCGGCTCGCCCTACTGCATAACCCTTACAGACGGAACGGTGGTTGTGGGTGCTCACGGCACAAATAAGGTTGCAATAAATACCGATAGCCTTAAAACCCACAGCTGGACATTTTCAGACACTAATATAGGCAATGCATATACCCGTTGCCTTGTGCCATTACTTGATAATAAGTTTATGGTGGTGTCGGCAGGGGCATACGGCGCACCCGACCCTCATAAGCTCAGTATAAGCATTGAAAGTATATATTGACGTGAGAAGAGATTAAGTGTATACTTAAAATGACGTATTAAAGGGAATTTATACAAGTATATACAAAAGGTGTGGAAGAATAATGAAAAGAGTTTTAAAAAAGATTATATCATTTACAATAGCTTTAGGGATGGCAGCCTCTGCCATCCCTGCATTTGCGTATAATGCCACTCCGAGCGACTTAACAGGAAACATGGACGGGCTTCAGATGGCAAAGACTGTTGCTGAGGAGGGCATGGTGCTTTTGGAAAACAACGGCGCACTGCCTCTTACTAAAGGCGAGAAGATTGCCGTTTTCGGCATTAACCAGATCGACTTTATCTATGGTGGCGGCGGCAGCGGTAACTTTAACAGTAAAAACGAACGCGTTGACTACATAAGCCTTTACGATGCACTTAAACAAAAGGAAGAAGAAGGTGAAATCGAGCTTTACGAGGAGCTTTTGAATTCCTACGAAACCTACTTTAATAACTACTGGTCTCAGGACGGCCGTACCTACGGCTATGGCACAAAGCAGGGTGCTGTGCTCATGTACTGGGGCGAAATGGAAATAGACCAGGCGCAGGTAAATGCTGCAGCAGAGGCTGCTGGCACAGCCATTATCACTATTGGTCGCCCTGCGGGCGAGGATAAGGACAGAGCTAATTCTGAGGGCGATTTCAAATTAAGCGAAAAAGAGCGCAACATGATTAACTACGTTAAAGCTGCAGGCTTTGACAAGGTTATTGTTATTCTTAACGTAACAGGCGTTATCGAGTCCGACTGGTTAAAGGACGAAGCCATCGACGCTGTTTTATATGTTTCACTGCCCGGCATGGTAGGTGGTAGCGCAATGGCAGACGTTTTAATGGGCGATAGCTACCCCTCGGGTAAGCTGGTTGACACATGGGCGGCAAATTATACCGACTATCCCTCAAGTGCTAACTTTGGTAACAGTAGCTACACAAACTACACTGAAGATATTTTTGTTGGCTACAGATATTTTGAAACAATCCCCGGTGCACAGGATAAGGTTAACTACCCCTTCGGCTTTGGTTTAACCTATGCCGATTTTGAAATAACAGATGAGAGCGTTACTGTTACAGGCACAGGCAGAGACAGGCAGATAACCGTAACTGCAACCGTTACAAATAACGGAGAATACATGGGTAAAGAGGTTCTGCAGGTTTATGTAAAGAAGCCCGAAACAACCCTCACACAGCCAAACAGAGTGCTTTGCGGATTTTACAAAACAAAAGAGCTTAAAGGCGGAGAGAGCGAAAGCGTTACAATAACAGTTCCCTTTGACTCTCTTGCAAGCTACGACGATATGGGCACCTCGGGCTTTGAAGCAGCTTACGTGTTAGAGGAAGGTAACTACGAATTTTACGTTGGCAACAGCGTAAGAGCGCCTTATACCGATACCTTCACACTCGATGAAATGGAGCTCACTGAGCAGCTTGAGCACCACATTGTGCCCAACACAAGTAACTTTAATTCACGCCTTACAAGCGATGGCACATACGAAACAATTACACAAAAGCAGAACGCTGCGGTATCTGAAAACCCGGAAGAAGACGTTGACGCACGCTACAAGGCTGTTTACACAAACGAAAATGTTACAAAGCACGAAGACGAGTTCATTACCTTTAACGAGCTTGCAAAGGCCTTCTGCGACGGTGAGGAAAGCATTGAGGACACAAAAATGCTTGAAGCCTTTGTTGCAAGGTTAACAGACGAGGAAGCCGTTAAGTTAACAGGCTGTACAAACCCCGAATCGGGCAGGGGCCACAGAACAGGCATTGCAGGCATAGACGCCTACGGTGTGCCAATTATAGGCACCTCAAACGGCCCTGCAGGCATTCAGTATAACGGTAGCCAGAGCACATGGGAAACAACCAGTACGTTTTATCCCTGTGCAACAATGCAGGCCTGCACCTGGAACGAGGATTTAATTGAAAAGTTAGGTGCTGCAATGGGCGACGAAGCGCGCTACTTCGGCATGAGCTTATGGCAGGCGCCGGGCATGAACATTCACCGCGACCCACTCTGCGGCAGAAACTTTGAATACTTCGCAGAGGACCCCTTTGTTACAGGTAAAATAGGTGCGGCTGTAACAAGAGGCGTACAGTCGAGAAAATTTGCATCTCAGCTTAAGCACTTTGCCTTCAACAACCAGGAAAAGGGCAGATGGGGTAACGACAGCCGCATGAGTGAGCGTGCAGCGAGAGAAATTTACCTTAAGGGCTACGAAATTGCAATTAAAGAAGGCAACCCCTGGTCAATAATGTCGTCCTACAACCGCATTAACGGCACACAGACCTCGGGCAGCTATCAGCTTTTAACAGAAATTCTTCGTAACGAATGGGGCTACGAAGGCTTTGTAATGACCGACTTCAGAACACAGAACGTTTCCCACGCGCAGGAAATTTATGCAGGTAACGACCTTAAGGCACCTGCAGACAGCCCCCGACCCGAAAACGTTTACAGCGCACTGAAGGACGGCTCCCTTTCTCGTTGGCAGGTTAACCGCAGTGCAGAAAGAGTTTTGCGCTTTGTTTTGAAAACAGAGGATGCGCTTCTTTTAGCCGATGAAGAATTTGATTACAACGTAACAATAAGCGTTGATAGCGACAAAATAACTGTAAGTGACGGTAAGGTTAAAATGACCGATACAATTACCTGGGGCGAATTCCTGGGCAGCATAACTGCAACCTACGGCCAGACTTTTGTTCTTTCAGACAAGGACGGAAATATGGTTACAGACGAGGCTACACCCCTTGAAATCGGCATGAAAATTATTGTAACAGCCGAAGATGGTGTTACAGAAAAAACCTTCGAAATAACAGGCGAAAGCCTTGCTCTTAAGAAAAACGTTAAGGCGTCGAAAACTGAAAGCGGCTACCCTGCAACAAACGCGGTTGACGGCGACTACACAACACGTTGGTCGGGCTTTTCGCAGAATTATGTATGGAACGACTGGATTGAGGTTGACCTTGGCGACGATTATCACGTAACAGCGGTTGACGTAAGCTACTATAAGGGCAATGAGCGAAGCTATTCCTACGAAATTCTTACAGCGCCCTCCACTTCAATTGCATATTGGAGCGATACAAATAAGAACCGTGATTTTACCGCTCAGGGCTACACACTTGCCGCTTCGGGCGACTCAGACTACAAAACGGTTAAATCTGAAAGCTTAAACGAATATGCACGCTTTGTAAACCTTAAAACAACAGGCTCCGTTGGTGCCTTTGGTCCCACTCTTTGGGAAATAGAGGTTTACGGCTGGAAGCTTTATTCCGACGAATATATTATTGACGAGGAAAACAAAACCATCGGCTTGTGGGCAGGTGAAACAACGGGCGATGCTTTAGCAAAGCTTAAGCTTAAGGGTCAGGCCACAATGGAATTTGTGGGCGAGAACGACACCTGGGTAAACACAGGCGAAAAGTTCGTTGTAACCGACCAGAATGGTGTTGAAACAGAGTATACCATTAATGAAGTGTACCGTAACAATACAGACCTTGTGGCAGTTGAAAACACCATTGTTGATATAAATGACAAGGTTATTTACATGACAGGCAATGTTAAAGCCGATGCTGTAACAGCGGCTGTACGAAACCTTTATAACGGCACAATAAAGCTCACAGACGTTGACAATGACGGCTTTATGAGCCATGGTGACACAGTTACCGTTACAGCAGAGGACAATGCTACAGAAGCTGTCTACACTGTTATTGAGGGCGAGGTTTCCGATGCAATTGATGCTTCTGCAACCTACACTGAAAGCAATTCCTACGTTGCAAAGAATGTAATCGATAACAGCCTTTCCACACGCTGGAGCGCATACAACCGAGGCGTTCCTCAGGCAATATGCATTGACCTTGGGGAGGAAAAAACAATTACAGCTCTCGGAGCATACTTCTTTGGCGACGGCAGAGAGAGCACCTACAATGTTTACGTAACAAACGAGCCTACTGTAGTAAACGGAACCTTTACAGTGCCCGAGGGCTATAAAAAGGAAAACCTTACATCAGTTGGCAGCGGCGCAAACGGCGGAGAGGGCAGCAGCGAAACCTTCGATGTTATTTACGCTACAGGTCGCTACGTTACAATTTACACAACAGCAAACTCAAACAATGTAGTGTCTCTCTGGGAAGCAGATATTTACACTGCACCGGAAAACAACGATATTGTAATTGAGGTTGACAGTAGCTGTATCATTGGTCTTTACGAGGCAGACGGAACCTTCATAGAGGCAATAGAAACAGACAAAACAATAACAATTCCTTACAATGAAAAAATAGGCTATGCTAAAATTTTCAAATGGGAAAGTGTTGGTTCAATGAGCCCAGAGGGTGAAGTTGAAATAATAAATATTAAGTAATTTTAAGAGGCAGCCACAGGGCTGCCTCTTTTTGTATTGATAATAAAAAAGTGTTTTAACACTTCAACCCCCTCGGTCCCCCAATCTTGGGGGACGAAAAGGTACACTTTTATTTTACAAGCAAATATGCGCACATTCTGCGCGCAATTTCCTATGCAATAAATAATAGGCAAGCAACAGGCGGTTGCTTGCCCATGCAGCAGAGCTTTGTTATAATAAAGAAAAGGAGTTGATTTGTATGAACACAAAGGACATTATTCTGAGTTTGAGAATTAAAGCAGGCTTATCACAGGACGAGCTTGCAGAAAAGGTGTACGTCACCCGTCAGGCTGTATCCAGATGGGAAAACGGCGAAACAACGCCTAACGTAGAAACCCTGAAGCTGTTGTCGAAGCTTTTCAACGTTTCCATCAACACTCTTTTAGGCTCTCCCAGACAGCTTATCTGCCAATGCTGCGGCATGCCTCTTGAGGATACCAACATAAGTAAGGAAAAAGACGGTTTATTCAATGAGGAATACTGCAAATGGTGTTATGCTGACGGTGAATATATGTATCACGATATGGACACATTAATTGATGTTTGTGTAGGTCATATGGCAAACGACAAGTTCGGGCCGCAAGAGGTGCGTGAATATATGAAAGAGCTTCTGCCCACGCTCAACTATTGGAAGCAATACAAAAACCTGGCAGGAGCAGAACAGTTCGAAGCCTTTAAACAAAAGCTTATGGATGAAATAAACGCTTTGCAGATAGAAGGCATGCCCAAGGTAGAAAAGCTCAATGCATTGGTGGGAGGTTATATTAACCTTGAATACACTTTGCCTAACGGAAAAAAGGAAAAGCTTTTAAAGGACGAAGCAACCTATCTGGGGTGCCAGCTACAGTGTGAGTTCGGCTCGGGCAGATGCTTTGGTGTTGCTGCAAATATGGATTTTATTTTAGTGTGCACCTATGAGGAAAACGGTGAAAACCCGGAGCTTGTCATTTACAAAAAAAGATAGAAGACAACAAAAAACGCTGTAGCCAATTGGCTGCAGCGTTTTTGAATTAAAGCATTTTTGCAAAATATAACAGTTCTTTTCGTGACGAAACACCCAGCTTACTGTAAATGTTTTTGTTATGGTACTTAAGGGTGTTTTCCTTTATATTAAGAAGCTCCATAATTTCCTTGGTGGTTTTGCCTTCAAGATAAAAGTTATATATCTTACTTTCGGTAGGTGTGAGACGATGGAGGTTTTCTTTAAAGAAATCAACTCGAGCTTCTTCCAAAGGCGTTTCCTGCACATCTATCTGCGCCGTTTCTTCTGTTAAGACTTCCTTTGCTTCTGCAGCAGGGGTGGGGGAAGATAGGGAAGACTCTTCCTCGACAACAAGGAACAAGCCAATTAAGAACAGCTCTGTTATTATGTAGGACACCGACAAAAACTCAAAGTCAATTTCAACAAGCTGCTCTAAAAGCCACACAAAAATGTTAACGAACATTGCAATGGCAAGCACAACCGACTGACTGCGGGAGTTAAGCTTATTTTGTTTAAGGGTGTGCGCCACAACAGCTATCATGGCTGCAAAGTAGGTAAGCAAAAACACAAGATATAACCAATGCCAGCTGCCGTAGGTTTTGCAAAGCACAGCCACGCCGTTAACCATTTTAAGGGTAACGGCCTTATAGTAAATGTTTAAATATGGATAGCTTGCCGTAATAAGAAAAAGAACACAGCTGATTGCCGTAAGAGCATAGGGTAGCCATTTTTTGTACTTAGCGTGAGTTACGTTTAATGCTATCATGAGCATTGCCATGGGCAGGAAAACTGAGCCAAGGTACGCAAGACGATTGGCAAAAAGAGCATGCTCCAAGGTTTTACAAACAGACAATAGATAGTAGCCTGTGTTAACAACAAAAACCGAACTGAACAGAAACATGAACCACACTGTTTTTTTGCGTATGAGAACAAAATAACCTATCAACAGCAAAAGGGAAAATACCGCCGTTGCAAAATAAATTAATGACATGCTGGTGGTCTTGTTACCTATAGGGGCACAGGAAGAAAGCAAAAGCAACAATATTGCAGGAAGTATGTATGTAAATTTACGCATAAAATCTCTCCTTCAAATTTTCCCACACTAAACCCACACTTTTGGGTGGGAAATTTCAAAAACCCACACTTTTCCGGGTTTCATGGGTGGGGACAAAGGGTGGGAAACCCGATATAATGAAACTGCAAGACACGAAGGAGGGTATAAGCCTTGCCTTGAATGAAACGAGAGGTCCCTTTTGCCGAGTTAGGGTATATCGGCATTGAATTTCTGTGCGTGCGCCAACAGACACAGAAATCGCCTCTTGCTTCACTTTTTATTGTGTCATAAATCAATCCTGACTCATGATGTGATTGGCACATCGCCGTTTCCGGGCTTTGCAAGGAAAATTACGGCGGTGCATAAAATTCTGCAGAGCATATGATAACCGCATTCGTAAACTTATTATATCATAAATTTAAGCTTTGGTCAATCTTGAAAAATTTGTAAAAATTTAAATTTGTAAATATATTTAGGAGGTATATACATATGAAAATGAGAAAGGTTTTAACCATGCTTCTGGCAGCGGTAATGCTTGTTGGATTGTTGCCCGCAATCAGCGTCTCGGCAGACCCCTACTTCGATGCGGTGGCAGGTTTAAGTGCAAGCTATCCTGCTGTGTGCACGTCCTTTGCCGAATTCAAGTATGCCATGGAAAGCGACAAAATCAAATATGTTGCCTTAGGTGACATAGAAGAAGAAATTGCCCCTGTGGCAGGCAGTGGCGAAGTATTTGCCATTGAGGTTAACGGAACAAAGAACCTGGTAGTGTTTGGCGATGCTGTATTTTTGGCACCTAAGGTAAAAAGCGGCAACAAAACAATTGTAGGTCTTTTACATACAGACGACTACGACATTCTTAACATAACCGGTAACGATTCAATCACCTTCTGTGGTTCTTCTGATGATTCCTACAACGCTGCTATCTATAACGACGGCGGTACTGTTTCTATAGAAGAGGCTTCCATCGGAGGCATTGCTAGCTCTTCAAAGAACGCCTGCGCTATCGTGCAGAAATCCGGCGGACTCAGCATTGTAGATGGTGGCTTTTACGGCGAAACCACCCGTGACATCCATGAGGATACTTCAGCTGTATGCGCTGTTTACCTCAATGGTGGCAGCACATGGATTTCCGGTGGTGAATTCCGGACTTTTAACAACGAATATTACAGCGATAGTGCCATTTACGGCCTTTACATAAGCCCCTATGCAACGGCTTATCTCTCAGGCGGTGTTTACTACGGCATTTGCCTTTCTGCAAGTAACACCCCTCTTTCTGACTATATGGACGAAGATGTTTACACTGTTTATACTGACGGACAGAAGTTCGACCCCGAAAGCGAGTATTCACAGGAGTATACCGAAAGCGGTAAGGTTGTGCGCATTGTGAACTTTATAGATAAAGTCGACATTCATATTAACACACCCGTTGCAGGAAGAACTGTATATAGTGATGTTTACATGGTGCCCTACGGCTGCGATGTGAATGGTGTTAACTGGTACGAGGACGGGGAGAGCGTGTCGTCAGCACACAACTTTAAGGCAGGCAAGTCATACATGGTTGAAATAACTCTTATTGCAGATAAAAATGCAGAGTTCCCATATGTCATGACAAGTGCTTCCATCAACAATGATCCTAGTACGGCTTATCAGATTTTAACTACCAGTGGAAGGTCCATTTGCTTACAGCTTGATATGGGTGTATGCCTCGATCTTGTTAAAGAGGTAGCCCTTACCGTTACAGCACCCAAGGAGGGGCAGAAGCCTTCCTATACTGTTGGCTGCGGCGATACTACTTATTATGCTGTAGGCGGCTCAAGTAACTACACCGACTACAGGCAGTGGTACATGTCCTCCGACGGCTATGATTGGTGGATAATAAACGAAAACCACACCTTTATGTCGGGCTATTACTACAAGTTCTATGCAGACATAAAAACTGCAAGCGGCTACGAATTCCCCCTGGATTCAAACTTAGACCCTGCAGTAAAGGCGACAGTTAACGGCAATTCAGCCAAAGCAAATGTTGCCTATGACCAGGACCAGTCCACATACATTACAATTGAATACGACTTTGGCGAATGTAACGACTCTGTTATTGAAGAGGTTAAAATTGCAGGTGTTACTGAGCCTGTGGCAGGGGAATACCCCACCTACAGCGCTGCTGTGGTTGGCTCAGGCTACCATATAGACACAACAAAGAATACTTATTATGACGCTTACTGGGTAAACGAAAAGTGGTACTATATCAAAAATGGTATAGGCTGGTATGACAAGACCGACTCTAAATGGGTTTATGAAAACGAAAAGTTTGTGCCCGGTCATGAATATGAGGTAAATGTTTACCTTAAGGTTGATGATGGCTACGAATTCTACCACGATAAGTGGTACGATATGTTAATCTCAGCTACAGTTAACGGCAATGAGGCAGGCTTTGCTAATTGGGGCTCCGACTGTGCAATAAATCAGGAGATAACCTATACCTTCACATGTGAACAGCAAACGATAACAAACCTTATTCTGTACCTTGACGCACCCGAGGCAGGCAAGAATCCTTACACCTATTCTCTTGAATCTGCATATCCCGAGCTATATGGTGCTGATGAAAGCTACGGCTTAGGTACAGGTATATACTGGCACGACTGCGAAGGCAACATTCTTACAGATGAAGACGAATTTATCCCCGGCATGCAGTACAAGGTGGAAATAAAAATTGTGCCCACAAAGGTTGAGGAAGTCAATATGTGCAAATTTGCAAATTCCGTCAACGTTGTCTTAAACGGCAACACCCTCTCAGAGTACGGCGACTGGGATGCAGTATATGCATCAGATACCGTGGTATATATTTACTACACCTTCAAAAAAGCGGCACAGTCACCTGAAGCAGCCTCCGACTCTGTTGAAGTTTACCGCAGCGGTAATAACTGTATTGTAAAGCTTAACGAAGCAGAAAACGGCGTAACCTACATTGCAGCGGCATACAGTGGCGAATTTCTTAATAAGGCTGTTACCTTAAGTGTGGGCGATGCAGTAACACTCACAGGCGATACAGTTAAGGTATTTAGCTGGAAAAAAGGCAAGCTTGAGCCTGTGTGCGAAGCAGCCATTTCGGGCAATCAATAAAACATGTGAAAAATTGACATGAAAAAGTCACATTTTTCTATTGAAATGTGTTTTCACATAAGGTATAATTAAAGTGCCTTTCAGGGAGAGCAGTCATGTTCCGGAGTAACCACGGAGCATGAGTGTTTTCCCTATTTTTTTTGTTGTGTAAAAAAAGGGGAGTGAATGCCCCCTTGTGATTTTATCAACGCAAATGGGGACGGGTACAAAATGCGTTGAAATCAACGCAAAACGAACCCGTCCCCATTTGCGTTTGTGCAAGAGCCTGCGGCTCCTTAAATCGCCACTGTCACAAGGGGAATTTCACTTCCTCCTTTTAAATTTATTTCCGGTTCAGTTTGACAATTCTGCACCCGTTTTTAGTAAATGGCAATAACCCATTGAATTATGAATAAAGCGTAAATCATTTTTGGTTTTGTTGACGATGTGGAATACCCGTGATATACTACCTTTTGGAAAATAAAGAGGTGTAAAAAATGGAGTTACTTATAAAATTTATTATTTGTTTTCTTGCTGGTGCAGGTGCAGGTATTGGCACGGGCTTTGCGGGGATGAGCGCAGCTGCGGCTATCAGCCCTGTGCTTATTGCGTTTTTGGGTATGGAGGCGTATGAAGCTGTGGGTATTGCCCTTGCCAGCGATGTTCTTGCAAGCGGTGTGAGTGCGTATACATACGGAAAAAACAAAAACCTTGATATCAAAAACGGCATTGTAATGATGATAACAGTGCTTATCTTTACAACAGTGGGCAGCTACGTATCAAGCCTTGTTGAAAGTGGCACAATGGGTAGCTTTTCGGTTATTATGACAATGCTTTTAGGTGTTAAATTTATTGTAAAGCCTGTAATGACAACAAAAGAGGCTATGGAAAATGTCAGCAAAAGAGACCAGATTATACGCTCTGTAATAAGCGGTATTATGATTGGTTTTATATGCGGTTTTGTTGGTGCAGGCGGCGGAATGATGATGCTTTTAATCCTTACAAGTGTGCTTGGTTACGAATTAAAAACTGCCGTTGGGACAAGCGTGTTTGTAATGGCGTTTACTGCCCTGACAGGTAGCGTGAGCCATTTTGTGATAGGCGGTATGCCTGATTTGTGGTGCCTTTTGTTCTGCGTATTGTCAACTCTTTTATGGGCGAGAATTGCAGCGAGGATTGCAAATAAGGCAAAACCTGAAACACTGAACAGAGTAGTCGGTGTGGTGTTGGTTGTGATTAGCATAGCAGTACTGATAGTTAATATGATGTGATATAAAAGAGCCAATGGAAACCCATTGGCTCTTTTGTCTATTTATATTATTTCTTGCTCTAAATTATCAAATTCATAAGATGTGAAAAATTCTTTTAATGATATATCTAATCCGTCACAGAGCTTTTTAATAACAACAATCGAAATATTGCGACGACTTGAATCTAACATGCTGTAAACTGTGGATGGAGTAACTCCGCTCATTGTAGCAAGTTCATTAGGTTTAATATTTCTGTTTTTGCAGATATTCAAAAATCTTTCTGCAACAGCATCTTTTACACTCATTTAAATCACCAAAATAATTGTATATTTTTGTTCGCAAAAGCGTATACGCACTTGCGTAAAAAACAAAATTAAGATAAAATATATATGTATTATGTGTGAATATGGAGTGAATGAGTTTGGAAAAGATTTGCTGTTTTTGTGGACATGGCAAGGAATGGGACTTACCAATAGATATAGATAATAGGATAGAGTCAGCTATTATTGAGTTAATAGCTGACGGAGTTTTAATCTATTATTCGGGAGGGATGGGAGCGTTTGATAATAAATGTGAAGCTGTGGTAAGAAAATTGAAGAGAAAAGATAAAAGAATTAAGTTAATACTTGTAATTCCATATATTACAAAGCGAATAGATGATTTGTATAGAGAAAAAAGGTATGACGAAATAATATTTCCTGATTTAGGCAATGTACACTACAAAGCTGCTATACAAAAGAGAAATTATTGGATGGTTGATAATTCGGATTATTTATTGGCTTATGTGAAAAACAGAGAGGGAGGGGCAAGAAAAAGTTTTGAATATGCAAAAAGACGCGGGAAGAAGATTGTGAGATTGTGAATACATCAACACAAAACGAACACGTCCCCATTTGCACAGAACAAAAAATTTTGAGCGGTATAAAAGGGCAGTGTCCGAAAATATTTATTGATTTGATGTATGAAGTAATATATAATTTTATTACAAGAGGATAGTATGAGGGTGTGAATACTACATGAAAAAATTGAATTTTAATATTCCTTTTACCGGATACAGCTGTCACAGTTTTTTGAGTGATTTTGCAGCAGTTCATACATATATTACTGAGATTATACCAACAGGAATAAGTGACAAGGAGTTGGGATGGTATCAGGAAATGTATTATTTCTTGTTTGGTACTTTATCCGGTTGCAACTCATTTTTGCAGAATATGGAACAAAGCCGTAATGATCCTTCAGAAGATATTGAAACAGTAGATTTTTGTATGAAATTCTGTGGATATGCTTATGATATGGTTAGGCACAACATGGAAGATTCTTTAATTGAGTCGATAGACAGAGGATATCCTGTCATTGCGAAATTGAAGAATGCTGAATTCGGTCCGTCACGTGTGTTGATTGGCTATGATAAGGATAAGATTATTGTTCCTGCTTGTAGCAATGAACAAAGCCCGTCACCTACTGCTCCTATTTATGAAGAAATCGAATGTTTATATATTATTCGTGGAATTGGTCAAAAAGAACGTACATTACTGGATGGCTTTAGAAACATTGAAAAATCGTTAAAGGAAAGTATCCAATATGGTGTATGGACTAACTCGCTAGAAGCTTTTGATTATTTTGGCCAGAACATGAATAAAATTCCTTTTGAAGAAATTAAATCTCGGTTTGAAACAGTGAAAAATATTGCATGGAATTTTGACCGCTGTCATAATTTTGCTGAAACTTTTCGTAAACGTATACTACCCGAGCTAACGGATAGCCGTTTAGATGAATTTTGTAATCAAATAGATTATTGGTATAAATTATCGCTTGAACAGCAATGGCAAATAATAGCACTGCACGACTGCCGAGATTGGAATGAACGTCGGTGGGACTGTTTGGAAGCAGGTATGTGTACTTGTATAAAATGGACAATGGAAAGCTTGGCAAAAAATGATGATGAGATATTAAAGGTTATTCAGAAAATGATTGAAGTTTTGGAGAATGAATAGGCGGACCGTCGGGGACGCCGGTCCCTACAGTATATATAGAAAAAAGACTTGGGAATTCCCAAGTCTTTTTTCTATATATACTTATTCATTATGAGCAGCTAAATAAGCATTTCTGCCCTGTTCGTAGAGGTTATTGCCTTC
>JAFQLL010000089.1 GCA_017414645.1 Clostridia bacterium
CTTGGTATGGTTATTTTTTGTTGGTGCGAGAGGCGGGACTTGAACCCGCATGGTCTCCCACACGCACCTTAAACGTGCGCGTATGCCAATTCCGCCACTCTCGCAGGTGTATTCGTTTTTCACGACAAGAGTTATTATAGCAGGGGAAAATAGGTTTGTCAATAACAAATTTTCAAAAATTTCAAAAAATTCTCATAGGTCTTTAATGGCTCAAAATAATCAATTTACTTTACATTCACGACACATTGTGCTATAATGTTCGATAGAATATTGTGTAAAGTTTACCTTAAGGAAAGAAAGGTGAATGATTATGGAAAAACTGATTGATAAAGTAACAGGCCGTGAAAGCCTTATGAAATTGAATACAGAGCAGCTTAAAACCCTTGCGGCAGAAATCCGCGAATGCATTATCGATTCTGTTGCAAAAAACGGTGGGCATCTTGCTTCCAGCTTAGGAGCTGTTGAATTAACACTGGCACTTCACAGGGTGCTCAGGCTTCCTGATGACAAAATAGTATGGGACGTAGGCCACCAGAGCTATGCTCACAAAATTCTCACAGGCAGGAAGGACGCATTAAAAACCTTAAGAAAGATGGATGGTGAATGCGGTTTCTGTGAGCCCTCTGCCAGCGAGTACGACGCTTTTACCTCAGGGCACACATCAACGTCCCTTTCATTGGCATTGGGTGCAGCCTGTGCCCGCGACAGCCTTGGTGAAAAATATAACGTAGCTGCTGTTATAGGCGATGGTGCCTTAAGCGGTGGTCTTGCTATGGAGGCTCTTAATAATATCGGCCAGGAACAGAAAAAAATGCTCATTATTTTAAACGATAACGAAATGTCCATTTCCGAGAACGTTGGTGCTATGAGCAACTATCTCACTCGCGCAAGAACAAGCGCAGGCTATGTTAAAAGCAAAAAGGGCATCGATTCTGCCTTGGAAAAAATTCCGAAATACGGTAAAGGCATTGCCAACTTTATGCGCAATGCAAAGGAGCATGTAAAATATCTTGTTTCACCGGGTGTTCTTTTTGAAGAGCTTGGCGTAACCTATCTTGGTCCCATCGACGGCCACGACATACGAGGCATGGAAGAGCTTTTCAGAAGAGCGTTAAAGCTGGAGGAGCCCGTTATTGTGCATGTTGTTACAAAGAAGGGTAAGGGCTATGCTCCTGCGGAAAAAGAGCCTCAGAAGTATCATGGCGTTTCGCCTTTTGATAAAGATGTTGGTGTGCAGGAATGTGCAGCCGAAACCTATTCTTCCGTTTTCGGCGACGAAATTTCGGCAATTGCAAGGGAAAACAGCCGTGTTGCAGTTATAACCCCTGCCATGACCTTAGGCAGTGGTCTTGCAGGCTTTTCTAAGGAATTTCCCGAAAGGTTCTACGACGTTGGCATTGCTGAAGGCCACGCAGTTACCTTTGCGGCAGGGCTTGCAGGCAGTGGCATGGTACCTGTGGTAAGCCTTTATTCAACCTTTGCCCAAAGAGCCTACGATTCTATCATACACGACGTTGCACTTTCCAATCTTCATGTGGTTTTTGCAATCGACCGTGCAGGGCTTGTTCCCGGTGACGGCAAAACACATCAGGGCAGCTTCGACATATCCTTCTTTTCCTCAATGCCCAACGTGAAAATTTTGTCGCCCTGCTCCTTTGAGGAACTGCGAAAAATGCTCCGTTATGCGGTGAATGAATGTGACGGACCCGTTGTTGTCCGTTACCCCAGAGGCGCTAACCAGTACCTTGGCGATATGGGTAGCTTTTCAATATCGAAAGCGGCTTACGTGAAGCGTGGTAATGCAGTTACATTGCTCACTGAGGGCACAAGCGTTGTTCAAACAGTGAAATGCAGTGAAATTCTTTCAGAAAACGGCATTGAATGCGATGTTATCAACTTAAGAACCATACAGCCTGTTGACATTGAATGCATAAAGGAAAGCGTTAAAAAAACAGGCAGGCTTGTTTGTGTTGAACAGGCAATGCATCGTGGCGGCATGGGTGAAAACGTTGTAACACTTCTTGCAGAAAATGGTGTTAAAACAGAATATATTTCTGTTTCCCTTAATGAATACGTAACCCATGGAGAATATGCAGAAATAGAAAAACGCTATTCTTTCGATGCTGAAAGCATTGCAGAAAGAATAAAAAAGGAATGGTTTGATGGCAAAGAGAAGGCTTGACTTATACCTTGTTGAGGAGGGCTTGTGCCCCAGCCGTGAGATGGCAAAAAGCCTCATTATGGCAGGCAAGGTTTTTGTAAATAATCAAAGAAGCGACAAAGCAGGCGACAGTGTAGGTGAAAAGGACACTGTTGAGGTAAGGGGCGAAACCCTTAAATATGTAAGCCGTGGTGGGCTTAAGCTCGAAAAGGCAATGGCGGCCTTTCCCATAAGCCTTGAAAACAAGGTGTGTATGGATATTGGTGCCTCCACAGGCGGCTTTACCGACTGCATGCTCCAGAACGGTGCAGGCAAGGTTTTTGCCGTTGACGTAGGCTATGGTCAGCTTGCCTGGAAGCTGCGCTGTGACGAGCGGGTTGTAAACATGGAAAGAACAAACATCCGCTATGTTACCGAAGAGCAAATCGGCACAAAGCTGGACTTTGTTTCTATCGATGTTGCCTTCATTTCTCTTAAGCTTGTGCTTCCCGTAGCGTACAGCCTTATGGCAGATGGTGCCGAAATGGTTGCCCTCATAAAGCCTCAGTTTGAAGCAGGACGGGAAAATGTAGGCAAAAAAGGCGTTGTGCGCGACATTAACGTGCACAAGGACGTTGTAAAAACAATAGTAAAGTTTGCTCAGGACATGGGCTTTTGCATCAAGGGGCTGGACTTTTCGCCCATACGTGGCCCTGAAGGCAATATAGAATACCTGATGTATGTTTCTAAGGAAAAAAGCGAAATTGCTGATTTTTCTGCAGAAATTGATGCTATGGTGGAAAAAAGCCATATAGAAGCTAAATAAGTTATAAAGGAATGGGTAAAATGGTTAAAAGAATTTTTTCTTTTGTGCTGGTGCTTATGCTTACCTTCAGCTCAGTGCAGACAGAAGCCGCAGACCTCGTGGACGACATGATGGCAGACCTTAGCCGTGAAGCTATGCATTTTTATAACACACAGATAGCGGTGGCAAACATGACTTTAACAAGACCGTCCGCCAATTCTTATCTTGTAAATTACGTTGACCAAAGCGGTAAAGTTGTAACAATTCAGCTGTACAAAACAGCCTGGGGTACCTGG
This sequence comes from Clostridia bacterium, assembly GCA_017414645.1. Lineage (GTDB taxonomy): Bacteria > Bacillota > Clostridia > UMGS1883 > UMGS1883 > RGIG1927. Next base: position 3,242 of record JAFQLL010000089.1, read on the forward strand.
AATTTGGGCGACCTTAACCTTGTTGAAAACGGTATTGTCAAAAACATTATGGGCGGAGCTACTGACTGGGAATATGTTTTCAGAATTTATAATCATGTAACGAAGAATATGGAGTTTATGGGTGGAAACCATGAAAACGAACGCCTTAACTCTATTGTGTTTAAAGACGGTGTTACAGGAGAGATTATATCGTTAAATGTAGGCGAGTCGAAATATGTGGCAAGGCTTGTTATTGAAGAAAATACAACAATAGAAATAGATGATGCAGAATATATGGATTTAATAAACGTGGAAAGGGTATATACAATTGTGGGCAGCACAATTAATCTTGACTGTAAGCTCACCTTTGTTCTCGATGTGTTAATGTCCCTTTCTTACACAGCCATGGCACCCGTTAACAAAAATTTTGCCAGAGAATGCTCCTTGGGCTATGACGGAGGCTACGTTTCAACAGGCGGAAAAGGTACCTGCACAAAAAAGTACCTCGGTAACTTGGGCGTTCCGGAATGCTGGCTGCGAGGCGATGACCCCTCCGCATCTGTTACTGTAGGCATCTACAACGAGAAGGACATGACCGATAATTTTTCAAACAGGAACAAAACCTTCCTGTGGGATATGTCGGAAGAATTTAACAAGTTGTATTTTTCAAAGTTCAGCGACACCGGCAGAACCAAAGTTGAAAAAGGCACCGTATGGAACTTTGGCACCTACTGGAGAGTTAATATTCAGTAAATACATGAGCGGAAAATTTTTTCCGCTCTTTTTGAAATAAATGCAACCTTTTATGGTTGTGAAAAGTATTATATACAGAGGAGTAATTATCATGCAGAGAGACGAAAGAATTATAGAAGAATTTATGAACTTTTCCCGTATTCCTCACGGTTCAGGTAACGAAAAAAAGGTTGGCGAATACCTCGTAGAGTGGGCAAAGGCGCATAACTTAAAGTGCGAGATGGACTCCTACGGCAACGTTATTATGGAAAAGGACGCAGCAGTTGGCTATGAAAATGCCGAAAAAGTAATCCTGCAGAGCCACATGGACATGGTGTGCGTTGCAGACAGTGGTAAGGAATATAACCCTGTTACCGATCCTATCGAAATATACCGCGACGGCGATTTTCTTAAAGCTAAGGGCACAAGCCTTGGTGCCGACGACGGTGCAGGCGTTGCAATGATGCTCTACATCCTTTCCGATAACACCTTAAAGCATCCTGCCATTCGTGCTATTTTCACCGTTGAAGAGGAAACAAGCATGAAGGGCGCCGAAAACCTGAACATTAAATATCTGGATGCAAAGTATCTTTTAAATTTAGACTGGGAAGAGAAGGACAGCATTTCCTCCTCATGCTCAAATACAGTAAGCATCATTTTCGACAGCCCTGTTACCAAAGAGAAAAACACACTTCCCGGCTACAAAATAAAGGCAATGAACCTTCTTGGGGGCCACAGCGGCTGCGACATTAACCTTCCCAGAGCAAATGCAATTAAAATTCTTGCAAGCCTCATGCTTGATACGAATTGCTCTGTTGCTTCTTTCAATGCAGGCAGGGTAGTTAATGCAATTTGTGCCGAAGCCGAAGCAGTTATTGCAACCGATTGCGATGTTGCCGAGGCAGTTAAAGCCTTCAAAGATGCAATTAAGGCAGAATACCCCAACGAAACAGCCCTTGAAATTACATTTGAAAAATGCGACGTTGAAACTGTTCTTTGTAAGGCGGATTCTGACAAGCTCATATCCTTCCTTACAAGCGTTCATTCAGGCGTATTCTACATGAGCAAATACACACCCGACTTTGTTGAAACAAGCCAGAATATAGGCATTGTAAAATTAAGCGACAGCCTTCATATTGAAATACTTGCACGCAGCAGCAGTAAGTTCCATTCCGAGGAAAGAAAAAGGGCAGCAAAGGCTTTGGCAATAGCTTACGGCTACAGCCTTTCAATCCCATCCGAAAACCCCATCTGGGAAGAAAAGGGTGAAAACGACCTTATCAGAATTATGAAGAAGGCCTACAGCGAGGTCGTAGGAGAGGACTTAAAGGTAATAGGTGTGCATGCAGGCCTGGAATGTGCATTCTTCTCTTCTGTTAAGCCCGACATGCAGATGGTTTCTGTTGGCCCTCAGCTTTACGACGTGCATTCACCCAAGGAAAGATGGGAAATTTCAAGCCTTGGTAAAACTATTGATTTTATAATTAAAGCGTTAGAGATGATGTATTAAATGCAGAATGCAGAATGATGGAAAGAATTCCGTATACGGAATTCTACCTTAACTCTGCACTTTGCACTCTACACTCTGAAAATGTGGAAGTTACCTAATCAAAGTAAATTGGTATATAGTAGGTGATAAATTTGGACTTTAAAGGTGTTATATTCGACATGGACGGCACCATACTGGACTCTATCCGTGTGTGGGACAAAATAGACGTTGACTACTTAAACGCCCGTGGCATAGCTGTGCCCGAGGACTATGCACGCACCATAAGCACCATGACAGGTGTTGAATGTGCAAAATATTCAATAAAACGTTTTAACCTTACCGACAGTGTTGAAGCTTTGATAAAAGAGTGGGACGAAAGAGCACTTTTTGAATATGCAAATAACCTTGAGCTTAAAGCGGGTGCAAAGGCATACATTGAAAGGTTAAAGGAAAGAGGAATTAAAATTGCCCTTGCAACATCTTCGTCAAAAACTCTGTACGAAGCAGCCCTCAGACACACAGGTGTGTATCATTTGTTCGACGCCTTTGTGTCAACCGATGAAACAGGCATCAGCAAGCGCGACCCTCACGTGTATGTTTACGCCGCAGAAAAATTAGGGCTTAATATAACCGATTGCGTTATTTTTGAAGACGTGCCCACAGCCGTAAAAACAGCAAAAACCACAGGTGCAAAGGTTGTTTGCATGCACGACGAACGGTGGGATGCATTTAAAGCGGAAATGGAAACTGTAGCAGACAAGTACATTTATAGCTTTGACGAGCTTGAATAAATGCAGAATGCAGAGTGCAAAACGCAGAATTTGATTTGATAGAAGGAGTGATAATATGAAAAAAGTTTTAGCGGTATTAATGGTTATTATCATGGCAATGTCTGTATTGCCTGCATATGCCGCAGAAAGCCTTCCCGAAGAGGTGCTTTTAAAGGTAAAAACAAAAATCCATGTGCCTGAAGAGCTTAAAGAGTTTTCCTATTCCGAAAACAAGCGCGACAACATAATCCGTTACGACTTTACCTGGCACACGGAAAATTATGAAAAGGAGCTATATGTATCAAGTGACAGCCTTGGCAGAATAGTGAGCTATAACTATTACGAGCAGATGGACTATTCTGCCGACAGAACACTTATAGGCTACACTAAGCCCGACGCACACGAAAAAGCAGATGCATTTGTAAGAGGGGCATACCCCGAGTATTTTGAAAACAATACCGACACATTAGTGCTCAATGAAGATAGCATTACAAGCAGCTACCAGGGCAGGTATAAAGCCTTTAGCTTTAAATACGAAAGGTTTTATAAGGGCGAGGTTATGGAGTCCAATGCTGTTACTGTAAGAGTAAGAGCAACCAAGGACAAAATATACGTGCAGAGCGCAACTGCCGCACTTGACGAGGGTGCAACCTTTGTAGAAGGCAATGCCGTAAATATTGGTGAGAAGGACTATAACGTTCATTTCCCCATAAAGCTTTACTACGCTACCGACTATTCTGCCGAAAAGGAAACCGTTACACTTTTTTACTCCATGGAAAAAGGCTTTGTGTCACGCATAGACGGTGTTCAACTTAAGGAAAAGCGCTTTGACCGCTATGCTGAGTATGGCGTAACGGAGGAAACCATGATGGATTCCATGGCAACAGGTGGCACCTTAAATAAAAACACAGCCTCACTTACCCCCGAGGAAATTGCTGCTCTTGAAGAGGTTAAAGCCTTAATCAGCGCAGAAGAGGTGGCAGCAAAGCTCAGAGAAATTGAGCTTTTACATATTACAGATGATATGAAGCTTACAGAGTCGAGCATACATAAATATAACGACGGCTACAGCGTAAGCTTTACCCTTGACGGCACTTATCAGAATACCTATGTAACCTACAACGGTGAAACAGGGGAGGTTACACGTATTAACACATATCTTGATAATGCTACAAGCAAATATTACACCGGTGAAAAAGCCGAGGAAGAAAAGGTTGTAGATTATAGCTCCAACGAGGAAAGCGTTGAAGCCTTCACAAAGCTTCTGGCAGGCGATAAGGTGGAGGAAGCATCCACTACCTTTACCTACAACGGCGACAACCTTGAATACGATGCAGAGCGAATTGTAAACGACGTGCCCTATCCCGAAAACAAAATAAGAACGGTTTACGATGCTCAGAAGGAATTTGTCACAAGCTACTACATTTATTGGGATAAGGACGTAACAGCGTTTCCTAAGCCTTCTGAGGCAATCAGCTTGGATGAAGCAACAAAGATTATGTTTAATGTTTCTCCTGTGTACAATAATTGGGTAGGAACAGAAAAGGGCTACACTCCCGCAATAACAATTCCCGCTTCTGTTACAATCAACGCAATTACAGGCGAAATTCCCTATACAAATAAAGATGTAAAGGCAGAGTATACCGACATTACCTCCCATTGGGCAGAAAAATACATAAACATTCTTTGGGAGCACGACATTTACCTTACAGGCGATAAATTTGCCCCCGACGAGCCCATTAACCAGGCAGACATGATACGCCTCTTTTCTGCCTGCCGCGACAATGGCATAATTCCCATTGGCGGGGCAAAGGCAGAAATAACAAAGTACGCCTTTGAAAACGGCTACGTTGAAGCGAGCGAGCCCGATAAATTGATGACACGCCGCGAAGCCTTTAAAGCATTAGTTGAAATTTTAGGCTATGGCGATATTGCCGAATTTGACATTTATAAGTCAAGCTATAGCGATATGGAACCTAACGGCAGCGCCGAAATTTTAAAGGCAATGGGGATACTCGTTGGCGATAGTGCACGTCCAGACGATTACCTCACACATGCCGAAGCGGCTGTGATGGTATATCGCTATTTAAGTAAATAACAAGCCATAGTGCAAAATACAAAGCGCAAAACGACAAAAGCTCCGACTTCGGTGGGAGCTTTTTTTTCAGAAACAATTATTTACCAATGGGGACAGGTTCATTTTGGCAAATTTTTAGCCAAAATGAACCTGTCCCCATTGGTAAATTGTGATTCGGCAGAGCAAACGGCAGCTTTTTGGCACAAACGGCTGTTGCTGACACACTTAAGCTGTGATAAAATATAAACAGGAGCAATATTTTTAACAAAAAAGCCCACCTTTTCGTTTATATATTACAGAGGCATTGAAAGGAGAAGGAACATGAAAAAAGTATTTTGTTTATTTATCACATTATGCTTGCTTATAAGCTCTGTACCAACCTTTGCAGAAGAAGCAGAAAAAACAATCCCCGACACATGGCAGGAGCATGAGGGCTTCTGGGTAGAGCAAACTGACGATGCCATACGTATTATGGGGCTTGCAGGTGCCGGTGATGGCGGAACTCTTTTGGTGCCTGCTGAAATGGACAGCATTACCCCGGTAAAGGTTGAATACCCACATGGCACATTTGACCGCTATGCTTCATTGCCTGTACAACTGTCAGCAGAAGCTTTCAAGGGTGCAGAGAACATAGAAACCATCAAATTTCTTGAGGGGACAGAGGTTATCCCCACAGGGCTTTGCGAAAGCATTAAAAGCCTGAAAACTCTGCAATTGCCAAAAACCTTAAAAGCCATTGACAATTACGCTTTTAAAAACTGCACAGCTTTAGAAACCGTCGATTTGTCAAACGTTCAATACATAGGCAGAAGTGCCTTTGAAGGGTGCACAAGCCTTGAAAGCATAACAGTTTCAGCTAACATCAATTCAATTGAAGATTATGCCTTTAAAGACTGCACAAACCTTAAAACTGTAAAGGGCTGGAGCGAAAGTATTAAAACAGGCACTGATGCATTTTTAAACACAAATTTTATTACAGTTGAAGAAAATCCCGCCGAAGAAGATTATTTATACATAGCAAAGGAAACACTTGCAAATCAGGACAATATTGTTGAATTGAGTGTTGAAGCCTTAAGCATGTATGATATAGATTCTGAAACATATGATTTTACAACAAGTGATAAAGAAATAATTGAAGCCGTTCTTGATGTGCTTAATAATTGCAGGTTGAAAAAAGTGAATGGAGTACTTGCAAGCGAAGCGCCAACCTTTCTTATAAAGGTTAAGTATGCCGATAAAACCGAAGCATATGTGTCTTTAAAATTAAGCACTGTACGAATTAACGAGGTGAAATATCAGCTGCTTGAGGACGATTATTGGAAATTGTCTGACTGTCTGAAAGTTGTCAAACAGAAATTGTTGAAAACCGAGCTTCTTTTTTTTGATGTGGGAACTGACAGCGAATATTATAAAGCCACTGCAATGCTTTCGTCTCTCGGCATAATGGAAGGCTATGGCGACAAAACCTTTGGAATTAATAAACCCTTAACCCGTGCCGAAGCGGCGGCAATTATCACAAGGCTCTTTAATTGTGAGGACGATATAAAGCAAGGTATGACCAATTACACCGATGTGCCCAAAACACACTGGGCATCGGGCTATGTTAACTATGCCGAAGAAAACAGCATTATAAATGGGCGAGGGGACGGCACCTTTGCCCCCGATGAATTTCTTACATATCACCAGCTTATAAAAATGCTTGTCTGCGCGCTTGGATATGAGCCCCTGGCAATGGTAAACGGTGCCTGGAGCTATGGCGGCTACATTACTACCGCAGAGGAAATAGGGCTTATTGAAAATGAACCTGAAAACAAGGATGCGTTTATACCAAGAGGAGAGGCTGCATTAATGTGCTATAACGCCCTTGATATTGATTTTATGGAGTTGTGGCAGGGCTGCACAGGTATGGGAGGCTTGGCTTTCGAAATATTAGTTGGTGTAACCATCCTTACAGAGTATTGGGGAATGGATTACGAAGAAGTAAGAGCATTCTATTTTGAAAAAACCTTCGGCTTTGAACTCCCCGAAAATGCAGAATGTGTTAAGGGTGAATACTTTCTGGAAAATGATGGCGATAAAACCTGCTACATGGGCAAAATAAGCTTTCATGAAAAGGATTTAGACTACATAAAACAAAACCTTGAAAAGCAGGATTTTGCAGAGGGTACATTGGTTGAAGACAGCGACGTTTTGCAGATTGCTAAGCACACAAGAAATGCCCACACCGACTGGTGGGATGCAGGAACCTTCGGTACACAAAAAGAGCATTACCATTGGATAAAGGAAGATAAAACCTACAGATATGCACATGCAGTTGAATTTGAAGCATATATCATCAGAGAAGATACAGGCACATATTGGCTCTATGTGTATAGATACGAAAATGAAAAATCAAACGTATAAGCTTAAAGCACTCCTCGGGAGTGCTTTTTGTGTTGACGTAATTCATTAAAAAGTGTAAAATTAACATATGTTGATTCAAAGGGTGAGAAAATGAAATTTATACACATTTCGGACTTACATATAGGTAAAAGGCTTAACGAATACAGCCTTATTAACGAGCAGGAGCACATACTTGGGGAAATTATTGCTGTTATTAATAAAGAAGAGCCAGACTGCGTTCTTATAGCAGGGGATGTGTACGACAAAAGCGTACCTTCTGCCGAGGCGGTAAGCGTGCTTGACAAGTTTCTGTCAGACCTTGCAAAAACCAACTCCAAAATTTTTATAATAAGCGGTAACCACGATTCTGCCGAGCGTATTGCATACGGCACCGAAGCCTTTAAACGCCAGGGGATATACATTTCACCCGTTTTTAACGGCACTATATCAAAGATAGCATTAAAGGACGAATACGGCATGGTAAACGTGTACCTTCTGCCCTTTATTAAGCCTGTGCACGTAAGAAGGTATTTCGGTGAGAACATTGAAACCTATACCGATGCTGTCAAGGCGGTTATTGACAGCCTGAATATTAACGAAAGTGAGCGCAACGTTATCCTTTCACACCAGTACGTTGCAGGTGCCGACAGAACCGAAAGCGAAGAGGAAACCATCGGCGGTCTCGACATGGTTGAGGGCTACGTTTTTAACATGTTTGACTATGTTGCCTTAGGTCACATACACCGCAGTCAGAGCCTTGGCAGAGATAGCATGCGATACTCTGGAACGCCACTTAAATATTCTGCCAGCGAAACAAAGGACAAAAAGTGTGTTATTGTTGGCGAAATGAAAGAAAAAGGACAGCTTGAAATAAAAGAGGTGCCCCTTACACCTCTTCGTGACTATAAAGACATTAAAGGAACCCTTGAAGACGTTTTAAAAGGCGAAAACAAGCAGGACTTTGTGCGCATAACCTTAACCGATGAGGGCACCGTGGTTGATGCCTATGGCAAGCTTAAGGGCAACTACCCTTACATGACAGAGCTTTTGTTTGAAGGCAGAAAAAGAAGTGTAGAGGGTAGAAGTGCTGTTTCCATTGAAAAAAGCCATGAGGAGCAGTTTTCCGACTTTTACGAGTTTATTAACGGCAAGGAGCTCACGGAGGAGCAAAAGGCAATTGTTGCCGAAATTATGACACAGGCAGAGGAGGGAGCAGAATGAAACCAATCTATTTAAAAATGCAGGCATTCGGCCCCTATGCCAAATGTACCGAGATTGATTTTAACCGCCTTAAGGAAGGTGTGTTTCTCATAACAGGCGACACAGGTGCAGGTAAAACCACCATTTTCGATGCCATAAGCTTTGCTCTTTTCGGCATTGTTTCAGGCGGTAAGGACGGCAAAAGCGCAAAAACCCTGCGAAGCGACTTTGCCCGTGTGGAAGACACTACCTTTGTTGAGTTTGAATTTTTGTACCGCGGTGAAAGGTATTTAATTAAAAGAATGCCCGAGCAGCAGGTTGTGAAGCTGCGTGGCGAGGGCACAAAAAACCAGAGCGCTACAGCAGAAATCACTCTGCCAAACGGCGACACAATATCGGGTGTTGATAAGGTAAACGCAAAAATTATAGAGGAAATAGGCATCGACCAGACACGTTTTTCCCAAATTGCAATGATTGCACAGGGTGCCTTCCGTAAAATACTTACAGAGGGCAGCGAAAGCCGCTCCGGGCTGTTCCGTAAAATTTTCGACACCTCCTTTTATGAGGACTTTCAGAAAATGCTCTCAGAAAGGCTCACAAAAACCGACAACGAACGAAAAAGCACAAACGAGCGTATAGCTGAGCTTATTACAAGCGTTGAAGCCTTAGAGGACAGCGAACTTAGGGAAATGGTAGCCAATGCAAGGGAAAAGGTTTTTGACGTTGAAGGAATGCTTTCGGTTCTTACCCTTTTAAATGAGGAAAGCAGCAAAAAAATTGCACAAGTTGAAAAAGAAATTGAAAGCATTCAGAAAAGGCTTAAAGAGCTGCACCTTAAAATTAACAGCGCAAATGAAATAAATGCTGCCCTTACAAGGCTTAACAATCTTAAAAATAAGCTTAACGAGCTTAAGGCAACGCAGGGCGAAATCGACACTAAAAAGGCAAAGCTTGATGCGGCAGAGCGTGCCTCCGTTGTAAAGATAGTGAGCGACAAGTTAAGCCTTATGGAAAGAAAGCACAATCTTACCCAAAAGGCAATTGAAGAAAATAATGCTAAGCAAAAGGAAGCAGCAGAAGCCTTTGAAAAGGCAAAAAAGCTTCTTGAAGAATTAGAAAAGACAATGCCCCAAATAGAGGCAACAAAGCAGCATATTACTATTTTAGAAAAGCTTCTTCCTGACCTTAAGAGCCTTAAGTCTTCAAAGGAAGCAATAAAAAATAAGGAAGAAGAATACGTAAAGGCTAAAGGGGAGAGCGAAAGAAGTACAGAAGAATACCTTAAGCTGCGAAGCCGCTATTTCGACAACCTTGCAGGTGTTGTTGCCACAGAGCTTAAGGTGGGTGAGCCTTGCCCTGTATGCGGCAGCTGCGAGCACCCTCATGTTGCCCGTATGAGCGAAGCTGTAAGCCGTGAAGAGCTTGACAAGGCAGAAATAAAAGCTAACGATAAGGCTAAAGAAATGAGCCGTGCTGCGACAGGTCTTGAAAAGCTCCGTGGTGAGCACGATGCGCTTCTTGCAAGAATAAAAAGCGAAGGCAGCATTGCCACAGGCGACATTGATTCTGCCTATAAAGAATGCACAGAGCGTCTTCTGGGCATGAAAAATACAGTGGAAAGCTACGAGAAAAACCTTGAAAAGGCACGAAAAAGCTGTAGCGATACAGAAAAGGCTGTGGCTAATTCCCTGGGCGAAAAGACAGCCCTGGAAGCTGCCTTTAACAATGAAAAACGCGACATAGCATCTCTTAAGGAAGAGTTTTATTCTGTGCTTAAAGAAAAGCAGTTTGAAACGCTTGAAGCCTTTGAAGAAAGCATTCTGTCCGAGGGCGAAGCAAAGCGCCTTAAGGAAGAAGTTAATTCATTCGAAAAAATGATTAACGAAACAAGTGCCGCTCTTAAGGAAACCGAAATGCAGACAGAAGGGAAAGCCTGGGTTGAAACAGCCTCTCTTCTTGAAGAAGAAAACACCCTTGATAAAAAATGCGAGGAAAACAATACTAAGCGCGATGACCTTAAGTTCAACCTCGATACCAACAATAAAATATACAGCACCCTTGAAAAGGAAAAGGATAAGTGCAAAACTCTGGAAAAAGCATATATTACTATTAAGGAGCTTTCCGACACAGCCAACGGCAAGGTTAAGGGCAACCACATGACCTTTGAGGCATACGTCCAGCAGTATTACTTTAACCAGATTGTCAAAAAGGCAAATGTGCGCCTTGATTCCATGACAGGCGGAAGATATTTTCTGGAAACAAAGGCAGAGGGAGCAACCAGCGGCAAGGGTGGATTAGACCTTGAGGTTTTTGACAATAACACAGGCAAAAAACGCGACGTATCCACCCTTTCGGGTGGCGAAGGCTTCATGGCATCTTTGGCATTGGCACTTGGTCTTAGTGACATGATACAGGAGAAAAACGGCGGAATAAGGCTCGACATGCTCTTTATTGACGAAGGCTTCGGCACATTGGACAGTACCCACCTTGAAAACGCCATAGGCATTTTGTCAACCCTTTCGGGCAACGACCGCCTTGTGGGCATCATTTCCCACGTGAGCGAGCTTAAGGAAAGAATTGATAAAAAAATAATTGTAAAAAAATTGCCTGACGGCTCAAGTTTTGCAACAGTGGAGGTATAAAATTGGACTATAAAATTGCATCTTTGGAAGAGATTGAAAAAATATACTATGAGCACATGACAAAGGATTTTCCCCCTGCGGAATTAAAGCCTCTTAATGCCATTTTGAATTCTGTAAAAAAGGGCTGGTACAAAATGTATTTAGCCTCTGATGAGGATGGGGTAAAGGGCTATGCCTGCGTTGCTGATTGTACAAATCACACTAACACTGAAGACGAGGGCGAAAAAATTGGTTTTCTTGACTATTTCGCAATAGTTAAGCCCTATCGGGGCACAGGTGTGGGAACCGAATTTTTAACAAAGCTTAAAACCCTTGGCTTTGATTGCATCCTTCTTGAAACAGAAAGCATTGAAAGCGCGGCAAACGACGAAGAGGACTTTATACGGCGCAGACGCATAGCCTTCTACAAGCGCTCGGGCTGCGTTGACACAGGCTGTATGTACAACGTGTTCGGTGTTGAATACAATGTGTTTATAAATAACGATATTGAATTAACAGAAGGCTTTCTGGCAAAGCTATTATCAGCCTACGAATATGCCTATGCGGCAATACTCCGTCGAGACGATAAAGATTATATTTTCCGTGTGAAATAATGATATGTGCATAGCACATGATATTACTTTGTAATGATATGTCGCATTGCGACATGATATGAACCTCCGGTTCATTCCGGAAGAAAAATCAAAGATTTTTCGTTTGATTTAATATCAGGATTTGCATAGCAAATCTACCTGAATGCACAAAGTGCATATCATGAAATTTAAATTTCATATCATGGCGTAGCCATATCATGCCGAAGGCATATCATTATGTTTTAAATATCATTTTTGGAATAAAATCCAATTTGTAGTTGAATTTAGGCTATTATGGTGATATAATATTCAAGATAAAATTACCAAGGAGGAATTATTGTGGAAAGAACATATATAAAAGACGCAATCTTAAATCCCGGCAAAGTTAAAATCCAGGGCTTTGTTGACATCATAAGAGACACAAAGTACGTTGTGTTCATCATTCTTAAGGACATTACAGGTACTATTCAGGTTACAATCGAAAAGGAAGGCAACGACGAGCTTCTTAAAAAGGTTGAAGGCTTAACAGCTGACAGCGTTATTACCGTTGTTGGTAACGCTGTTGCAAGCGAATACGTTAAATTAAACGGTGTTGAAGTTATCCCCGAGGACGTAGTTGTAGAATCCCTCGCTGATGCACTTCCCATCAACCGTAAGGAAATTCCTGCAACAAAGAAAAAAGCTGCAGTTGAAAGAAGCAGCATCGACCAGAGAATTGACTACCGCTGGATTGACCTTCGTACAGAAGAAAACCAGCTCATGTTCAAGGTTCAGACTGTTATGGTTAACGCAATGAGAAAGTTCTTAATCGAAAAGAACTTTATCGAAATCCATTCTCCCAAGCTCATCGGCACAGCAAGTGAATCAGGCTCCGACGTTTTCGAGGTTAAGTACTTTGACCGCTTTGCATACCTTGCTCAGAGCCCTCAGTTCTACAAGCAGATGGCTATGGCATCGGGCTTTGAACGCATTTTCGAAGTAGGCCCCGTTTTCCGTGCAGAAAAGAGCTTCACAAGCAAGCACACAACAGAATTCACAGGCTTTGACCTTGAATTTAGCTATATCGAATCCTTCCGTGACGTTATGAAGATGGAAGAAGAACTTCTTGCATACATGCTCAAAGAAGTAAAAGAAGCTTATGGCGAAGAAATTAAGGCACTTTTCGGCACGGACGTTATCGTTCCCGAAACACCTTTCCCCACTATAAAGCTTGCTGATCTTTACGACGAACTGGAAAAGGAATTCGGCTACACAGTACCCCAGGAAGAAAAGAACGACTTAACAACAGAAGCAGAAAGACTCAGCTACGATTGGGTAATGAAAAAGTACGGTCACGAATTCTTGTTCGTAACAGACTTTGGTCCCGAAAAGAGAGCCTTCTATCACATGCGTGACGAAAACGGCATTCCTCAGGGCTACGACCTTATCTGGAGAGGCGTTGAAATCACAACAGGTGCACAGCGTGAGCACCGCTATGACCTTCTTGCCGCTCAGGCAGCTGAAAAGGGCTTAAAGGCCGACGTTGAATTCTATCTTGAATTCTTCAAGTACGGTTGTCCTCCTCATGGTGGCTTCGGTATCGGCGTAGACCGTTTAACAATGCTTATGCTCGGTTTGCACATTAAGGATGCTATGTTTATCTTCCGCGGTCCTAACCGTCTGAATCCCTAAGGATTCAAACGAATCGATATAAATCTCTTGCGAGATTTTCGATATATTCTATAGGAATTCGATATGCCTGTCGGCTCGATATATTGCCTTGCGGCAATGAGATATAAGCAACAAAAAACCTCAATTGACTTAAAAAATCAGTTGAGGTTTTATTTTTTCTTTACATGAAATTATAACAGTAGGGGAGAATTCCGTAGCCTTTCGC
>JAFQLL010000090.1 GCA_017414645.1 Clostridia bacterium
CAAGGCAGCATACCTTGAGGTTGTGGATGCTAAGGTAGTTGAAACAAGCGGTGCACTTAATGTAACAAAGAACGGCACAGCTCTTAAAAACAACGAAAGCTTTGTTGTAACAGAAAATGACAGCATAAGATTCTATTCCGCTGACGAAAACGTTGTGGCATTTACAGACGGCGAAAAGGTTTACAAGGTTGAAACAGCTGTAAACTGCTCTGAAGGCTACTACACTCCGGCAACACTTGGTGTAAAAACCCTTAACGGTGCACAGGTAAGAATAGGCGAGGGCGTTGACGAAGAAGGCAAGATAACAGGCACGGAAAGCGGTCTCAGATTTATTACCGAAATCAATAAAACAGAATCCCTTACAGCAATAGATGGTGCAACAATGGGTGTAAGAATAGCGGCAGAAGGCAGCACTGCTACTGTTGATATTCCTGCAGAAAAGTGGCAAAGTGAAGATGTGTTCACATCTGCAATAACAAACCTTGCGGAAAGTAACTACAACCGTAAATTTACAGCCACACCCTATGTTACTGTTGACAGCCAGACCTTCTATGGCGAAGGTGTTACACGAAGCATTTATCAGGTAGCGGCAGGCTTACTTGTAAAGGATAGCACAGATAATACAGAGTATGATGAGAATGTAATGGCTTCGAAGATTCTTTACAATGTGCTGAATGCATACGTAAATCAGACAGGCATACGTCTTTCTGTTTCAAGCGAAGGTCTTACGGCATACACAGGCACGGGTACAAGTGCATACTCAGGCGATTGCTTCTTTGAGGTGATAGGTGCCGAAACAATTGCAGAAAATGTTTACACAATTACAATTAAGCCAGTTGGCGAAAAAACAATAATTGCACCTTACTGGCAGGAATACATAAGAATCAATAATAACAATTCAAAGATTAAGAGCTATACATCCCTTACAGAAAATAGTGATGGCAGTGTAACCATAACATTTGATTATCAAGCCTTCCTGGCTCAGTAAAACTCAAAAAGACCTCCTTTTAACAAGGAGGTCTTTTTAAATTGGGGAAATTTACAACAAAAACAAATATAATGGAAACAAAAGCAAATATTGAAGTATGCAAAATTGTGATATGATTCTATCAATAATAATTTGCAATTTAAGTAAAACTTATGGAGAGGGATGTAAAATGAAAAAATTCTTATCTGTATTGCTTACGTTAACTATGCTGTTTTCGTTTGCAGTGCCTTTTGGCTCAATTACGGCAGGAGCTGCAAGTGCAAGGTACATGGAATACCTTGACCGCGGTCTTGTTGCAATGAAAACCGATGAGGGCATTTATCTGTCCTGGAGACTTTTGGGTACAGAGGCTTATAGCTCGAGCTTTGATGTGTACCGTAACGGAAGTAAAATTGCAACTGTTTCCACAACAACAAACTATATTGATACCTCCGGTACAATGGATGACAAATATTATGTTGTTGGTAACGGAAATACATCATCTACGGTAAAGGCTTTTTCAAGCGAGTCGAATTATTTCGATATACCCCTTTCACAGCCTCCTGCAGCAAAGCTTCCCGACGGAAGCTGTGTTGAATACACCCCCTGGGATGCCACCACAGGTGATTTGGACGGCGACGGTGTGTATGAAATTATTCAGCGATGGGACGCTCCCCGTGTACATGCAGGTCAGGAAGGCGACACAGGCGGGCTTATTCTTGATGCATACAAGCTTGATGGTACCATTCTGTGGAGAATTAATCTTGGTGTAAATGTGCGCTGTAACACAGAAAACATTTTCACAGTTTATGACTATAACAGTGACGGCGTAAGTGAAATTATCGTTAAAACTGCTCCCGGTAGTAAGGACGGTACAGGTCGCTATGTAACAGAAGCATCGCAGAACTCTGCAATAAGAAATGCAAACAACTCCGTTGACTACCGTTCTTCAAGCTGGGCAACAATACTGCAGGGTGATGAATACTACACACTCTTTGACGGTCGTAACGGTAAGGCACTTGACACCATTTACTATCCCTTCCCCCGTGGTGAGGGCGATGACTTCTATATCTGGGGCGATAACTATGGTCACAGAAGTGATAAGTTCCTGGACGTTGTTGCGTACCTTGACGGTGTTAACCCTCATATTGTAACATGGCGCGGTATTTACCATGGTCAGTCTGCATACGGCCCCGGCAGAACAGCTGTTGCGGCGTATAAAATTGTTAATAACCGTTTTCAGTTCGTGGCTGATTTTGACACACAGGTAGACGGAACACAGTACAAGGGTCAGGGTAACCACAACATTACAGTAGGTGATGTTGACGACGACGGTAAGGACGAAATTATCTCAGGTGGTCTTTGCCTTGACCACGATTTATCTGTTTTGTGGTGTACGGGTCGTGGCCACGGTGACGCATTGCACCTTGGTAACTATGACCCCACAACCCCCGGCTTGGAATACATGTGCGTTCATGAAGAATCGCCCTACGGCATGAGTGTAATTAATGCAAAAACAGGTGCTGACCTTCTTCATAAGGATGGTACAGGCGACACAGGCCGAGGCATTATGGCAAACGTGGGCTCTGGCGGCTACTACCAGGTATGGGGCGCAGGCACATACCAGAGCAACGGTGGTACAAACTTTACTTCAACACCGCTTTCGGGGCAGAGCTATAACTTTAGAATTTTCTGGGACGGAGATACCTACGACGAGCTTTTGGATGCGGCAAACTCCTCCACTAACTATACACCAATTGTTTCAGACTACAACGCTTCCACAGGCTCTATGCAAACTCTTTTCACAGCATGGGACAGCGAAACAATTAACAACACAAAGGCGACTGTTGCCATGACAGCAGATATCCTTGGTGACTGGAGAGAAGAAATTGTTGCCATAAGACAAGACAAAAAAGCAATCAGAGTTTTTGTGTCCGACATTTATACCGACAACAAGCTCTACACACTTATGCACGACAGCCAGTATCGTCAGCAGGTTGTAAGTGAACACGAATACTATAACCAGCCTCCCCACATTGGCTTCTATCTGTCGGGCAATAACGACTCCTACGACGAAAGAGACGTTAAGCCTAACATTACTGTTGTAAAATATGCAGGCGGCAGCTTTGATGCAGCAACCTACATAGCACCCGGTGTGCTTGAAGAGGTTAAAAAACCAAACAGCAAATACCTCATTGATATGGACGGCGACTATTACCCTGCGCACTATGTGCTCGGTTGGTTAGGCGGAAGCGGTGAGCTTCTTAATACAAAGTATACTGTTTCGGGCCGAAACGGCGGTAACGGCTATGTTGCCTCGGGTAACGTGCGCCAGAGCGGCGTTATGCGAAGCTGGGGCTTAGAGCCTAAGGACGGAAAGTTCCTTGTTGTGGCATCGAACACTGTATGGAGTGGTTCTTCTTCACCTTATAATGCAAACTTCAATCTTTCCTCAAAGGGTGCTGTGTATGACAAGGGTAAGCTCCACTTAGACTTTGCATTTCTTAAAAACTATTCCTCCGACGGAACAAAGGACAGAGGCACAAATACTGCTTACATAAGACTTGGCAACGAGGTTGTATTCTACTACGACCCCACAGCTCTTACATTGAGCCTTAACGGTAATGTAATTCACACCTTCGCAAGCCTTGACGAGGCGCAAAAGTGGTCAGAGCTTGATTGTGATATTGACATTAAAAACGGAACCTTTGACATTGACATAGCCTTTGGTGATGGTGGCAGCTATTCTTCTGTAGTCAATGTAACAGCAGGTGTTCCTTATAATACTATCAACGCTGAAGCGCACGATGGCTGGGGCTGTATTCTTTTAGATAACATTACCCTTGAAGCTGAAGGTGCTGACGATAGCTATATCTATTCCACAGCGGGCTTTGAAGCAACAGAGCACGGCCCCATGACAAACGGCGTTATTGAAATGGATCTTATTCCCTTCATTGTTGGGGATAACGTTGTGGGTATTACATCTTCAACATCCGCTCCTGCAGCTTATGGCGATTTCAATATCATTGTACGCTTTACCCCCGACGGAATTATGGATGCATATAACGGCTCGGGCTACTCAAGCTATGAAAGCGTGCCCTACGAAGCAGGCAAGAAATATCACCTTTATATTGAAACAAAGGTAAGCAATAAAACCTATAGCGCATGGGTAACTGACGAAGACGGAAACACATATACCTTAGCACAAAATTACGCATACCGCGCATCGGCACCCTCTGCAGCAGATTTAGGAAAGCTCACCCTTGTAGGTGGCTCAGGTGTAGGCGGAAGCAAGTTTGCAGCGTCAAATGTTCAGTTCTATAACTCCATCAAAAAGACTGTCACTTACATTTTCACAGATGCAAACGGCAACGAAGTAGACAGATGGGTCGACGGACCCAGAGCCTTTGAAACCGGCTCCTATGCTTATAATTTCCCTCAGGGTGAGGTTTACGGTATTATCAACAAAAAGGCGTATATCGTAAAAAGCAATTCAGATCAGGTATATGTAGTAGCAGATGATAATAACGATGAACACACTGTTACAATTCAAATCCTTCACGAAAACGCAGTTAAGGCGGATACCTTCGCGGATGTGGATGGTAACAACAACGACGAATCGGCAGATATGCTCTTTATCGGCTCCTCAGGTGTGAGCAACCTTCCTGAAACAAATGCTGACGGAGCAAGTGTGGTTTACAACAAAACCGACCATTCTGTGCTTAACCCCAGAATTCCCTTCCTTACATTTGATATTCCCGAGGATTATGAAAAGGGCAAGGCTGTTATTCTCAATATTTATGTTGCACAGGCTAACCAGAACCTGGCAAACGGTAAATACAGAACAAATATGCTTCTTGCTGCAAACAGTATTGACCTTACTGTTAACGAGAATAGTGGCTATAAAGTAGCAAGCTATGTTTCCGCTGCTCCTTCAGATTATGTATGGTCCAACGAAAACATTGAACAGGTTGGCGGTGCAGCTACCAACGGAAAAATTGAAATCAATAGGTGGCTCACAATTGATGTAACAGAATACGTACAGAGTGCAAATGGCGATACTGTTACCTTCGCGCTCTATGCTCCTTTGGCAGGTGCTTATATAGTTGACCGTGAAAGTGCATCACCGGGTGGAGCTTTCATGGGTAAGGCAGCTTACCTCAGTGTTGCAGATGGTGAAACCATTACAACAAGCGGTATGGAAAAGGTGACAAAAAACGGCAGCTTAGTTCAGAATAAGGCAAACTTTGTTGTTCCGGTAAGCACCACTGTTAAATTCTATGCTCCCTCCGATTCGGGCGCATATGCAGTTACAAATGGTACAGATTCTTATACTTTAACAGACAATGTAACAGCTTCTGTTAATCCCGTTGCAGGAAATTACTATCTTACATATCGCAGTGCGGATGCAATTTATTCCACTGCAGGCCTTGATGAAGGCTTTGTAACAACAAGTCACGGACCTATCACAAATGGTGTTATTGACATGGACCTTACACCCGTTTCCGCGCAGGGTTCGTTAATAGCAATTTCCTCCTCAACCTCCAACCCCACATGGTATGGTCAGAGCAATCTCCAGATTAATTTTACAGCAAGTGGTAAAATACAGGCGTATAATGGCAGTACAGGTCTTATGTCTGAGACGGACATAAGCTATACTGCCGGAAAGAAGTATCATCTGCATATTGAAACAGATGTAGCAACATCTGCCTACAGTGCATGGATAACAGACGAAGACGGCAATGAATATCTTCTTGCGTCAGCTTATGCATACCGCAGCAGTGCCACCGCAGCCGATGATTTAAGCAAGCTTCTTGTTATAGGAGACTGGAACGTTGAAGCAGGCGTTCTTGTGGCAGAAAACGTTGTGTTTGAAAATGCTGTTACAAAAACAGTAACCTATACAATAAACGGTGCAAATGGTGTTTATAAAACCTGGACAGTAGGACCTAAGCAGTGTGCTATAGGTGAAGAGCTTTACAATTTCCCCCAGGGTGAATTTTATTACGAATTAAACGGCAAGGCATATATTTTAAGCAGTGAAACAGCACAGAGCTATACTGTGGCTTCTGATGGTAATGATGAGCACAGCGTAACCCTTACACTTGTTCACGAAAATGCAGTTCTTACCGATACCTTTGCCGACAACGATGCAAATGGTAACAATGCATCCGGCGACATGCTCTTTATAGGCTCGCAGGGTGTTTCCGATGCACCCGATACAGATGCTTCGGGCAATGCAACCGTAACAGGCTCGGGCTATAACATGGGTGCACCCAGAATACCCGTTCTTACCTTCAATGTGCCCGAAAACTATGAACAGGGCGATACAGTTAAGCTGAAGGTATATGTGGCAAAAACGCATACCCATCTTGGTGCAGGTAATTCAATGAAGCTTGCTGCAAATACTGTTAACATGACAGTTAACGAAGAAGCAGGCTACAGCGCAGAGGCTGTTGCAAGCCTCGATGGCCTTTCCTGGTCGGAAAACATGTTCCGCTTACCCTCGGGCTCAAACCCCGGTGTGGACATGAACACATGGGTTACAATCGATGTAACTGATTTCGTAGCGAACGCAACAGGCGATACTATAACATTCTCTCTTTATGCACCCAGAGCGGCGGCATATGTGGTTGACCGCGAAAGTGCATCTGATGGCGGCTCTTACATGGGTAAGGCAGCATACCTTGAGGTAACCAAGGCAGAGAAAACTGCAAAGAGTGTTGTTTACACAATCAATAAGAACGATGGTGTTTACAAAACCTGGACAGTTTCTTATGAGGACTACCAGACAGGTGACGTTCTTTATGATTTCCCCGCAGGCGAATTCTACTACGAGCATGAGGGCAAAGCATACATCTTAAAGAGCGAAGCTGAGCAGAAATACACTGCAGAAGATGACAATATTGCAACACACAACGTAACCTTTACTCTCGTTCACGAAAATGCAGTTCTTAAGGATACCTTTGCAACTGTTGACGGAAATGAAGCAGTAAATAATACAGAAAACCTTCTTTTCATAGGCTCACAAGGCGTAAGCGATATTGCCGACAAAGATGCCGACGGCGTAAGCACAGTAAGTGCTTTGTGCCGTAATATGGGTAACCCCAGAATACCCCTTCTTACGTTTAATGTGCCCGAGGCAGGCGAGAGTCAGGCAGTTAAGTTAAAGGTTTATGTTGCAAAGGCTAACGACACCTTCTTCAGCAGCAGTAATGCAGTAAGCATGCGTATTGCGGCAGGAGTGGCAAATGTAGTGGTTGACGAAAGTGTAAATTACGACGTTGACAACTATGTAAACATAAATGACATTGTATGGGCAGACAATGCTATAAGCCATACAGGCACAGTTACATGGGACACATCCGGTCAGAAGGGTGTTATTGACCAGTGGGTTACAATCGATGTAACTGAATACGTCAAGAATGCAACAGGCGATACAATTACCTTTACCCTTTACGCCCCCAAGGCAGGCGGCTACATTGCTGACCGTGAAAAAGCAATAGCAAACGGCGAATATATGGGCAAGGCAGCATACCTTGAGGTTGTGGATGCTAAGGTAGTTGAAACAAGCGGTGCACTTAATGTAACAAAGAACGGCACAGCTCTTAAAAACAACGAAAGCTTTGTTGTAACAGAAAATGACAGCATAAGATTCTATTCCGC
>JAFQLL010000091.1 GCA_017414645.1 Clostridia bacterium
ACGGAAAATGGCAACATTGCTTATTGGCACTGTTCAAAGTGTGATAAATACTTTAAGGATGCAGATGCTAAAATAGCAGTAGAGTTAGCTGATACTGTTATAAAGGCAACAGGTAAACATGACTTAACGGAAACTGCTGCAAAAGCTGCTACCTGTACGGAAGATGGCAACATTGCTTATTGGCACTGTTCAAAGTGCGATAAATACTTTAAGGATGCAGATGCAAAAACAACAGTAGAGCTTGCCGATACTGTTATAAAGGCAACAGGTAAACATGTATTAACTAAAACTGCTGCAAAAGCTGCTACCTGTACGGAAAATGGCAACATTGCTTATTGGCACTGTTCAAAGTGTGATAAATACTTTAAGGATGCAGATGCAAAAACAACAGTAGAGTTAGCGGATACTATTACAACAAAAACAGGGCACAAGGAAGTTGCTGTCCCCGGATATGCGGCTACATATGAGCAAACAGGATTAACAGATGGTGTTAAGTGTAGCGCATGTAATGCGTGGATTGTAAAGCAAAATGTGATTGATAAGCTTCTTCCGAAAGAACATTCCATTACCTACATAATCAACGCCGGTGATTATATAGACCAGGGCGATGCATATTTGCAGGATCAGGTAATTAGTAACCCCAATCCTCAGGTGTATAACGAAAACGAGCTGGTAGAGCTTAAAAAGCTTTCAACACCCGGCTATACCTTCAATGGTTGGGTTGACCAAACAGGTACAAGATGGGACGTTATTCCCAAGGGAACAACAAAGGATCTTGTGCTCTATGCAAAGTGGACGCAGAATGTGTACACTGTAACCTTTGATACACCGGATGTGGATGTGTCATATACGTGGTATGACCCGAATTTAGGTACTAATGTAAAGCTTAAAAATCAGGCTAAATACACTATTGACACAGGGCTTACTTTAACAAACCCCACAGCTTATAAATATACATTTGTGGGTTGGTCAAACGATGATGGTTTTATTGTTAATGAAATTAAGCCCGGCGCAACAGGCAATATGACACTTCGTGCCAATTGGACATCTGACCGTAATAGAACAACAAGTTATGCAAACTACGGTGAACCAATCATAATAGAAGATTATGACAATAGGCAATTCTTCTTTGTTTATGATATTGGTAAAATAGATAATGTTCCTTTGTATACATACAAGAACGCAAAAGGTGAGGAAATCAGATACAGCAATACAACAGTTAATTTTACATCAACAACAACACTGAAAGCAGAGTTTGGCAGAGAAGATGCGCGAAACATTGCCAAGACTGTAGCTAATGCAACAACACGAAGCTCAGGCTGGACTTTGTCTGAAGGCTGGAGTGAAGTTTTCAGTGAAAGTCAGGAAGATGCAGAAAAGCTTGTAAAATCTGAGGAGAGAACAGACTCTAAGGGAAACACTGTTGGGGACAAATATTTCGTAAGTAATAGTGAGGGCGGCTCGTCATATGCAAGCGTTGAATCGGGTAGCACAAGCTCCAGCTCAGCGAAAATAACAACAGAAGATTCCTTCGGAATTAATACTTCGTATGACGAATCGACCGAGAAATACTGTGATGCTGAGCTTAAAGCGGGATTTAAAAACGAAACTGAATTGAGCGCAGGTGTATCACTGCCCGTAAAAATTGCGAAGGTGGAAGCAGGCGTTAAGAATACTACAACGGTTACTGCCGATGCAAAGCTTTCTTCGGGTAGAAAGGATAACACAGCTTTCCATGTAGATACAAGCGCGTCGAGCTTCGTTGGTACAGACGTCCAAAAAAATAGTTCCTCTCATTATAATGCCGTAACAAGCAATTCAACTAATTGGAACTCAAATGAAGGCTATGAAAAGAGCTCTAAAATGAGCGAGGAAACTACAATTTCTGAGGCTATTGCAAAAGAAATTGAAAGTACTACAACCTACAATATAAGCAAAGCGTTAAATGGCGATAAGGAAAACACTGAAAGTGTTTCAGGAACAACAAGTGACGAAACAGGCTATTCAAACTCTGTAAAAGTTTCCGAATATTTTACAGAAGAAAATGTTTACGCCGAATCGCACAAAGATGATAATGTTGGCTACCACAGACTGGTTGAAGCTGGTATTGTTCATGTTTATGGTGTTGTAGGCTATGATATTGCAACAGCATCCTATTATACATATACCTTTAACGTTCCTGAAGATGAAACCTATTCTTATTGGGATTATTCGCTTAAGGACCCGTCCTTTAAAGACTGTGAAAACGGACTTATTACATTTGAAATACCTTACGAAGTTAATGAGTATATAGCAGGTGTAACAGGTCAGACTGAAGGCCTTGAAATAGACGTCGACGATGATGGCTTCGGTTATGTTAGACATTTTGAAGCACCTGAGAACTTTACAGGTGATGTGGTTGTTCCTCAGTATACAGGCACAGACAACCTTGACGATACAAATTCTGCTGTTATAGTAACAGGCTTTGATGCAAGTGCGTTTAGAGGTAAAAAGGAAATCAAAACCGTTATCTTGCCTATGTATGTAACCGAAATTCCCGATTATGCTTTTGAAGGTTGTACAAACCTTGAAATGGTTATTGCATATGGTGTAACCAAAATCGGTGCGTATGCGTTTAAGGATTGTGAAAATCTTGGTAAATTTGTCAACAGTGCCGGTGAAACTGAATTTAGTGCATTCATGGTAGATAATTTGGTTACAGGGCTCGGTGAAGGTGCGTTCAGTGGCGTTAATGAACTTAAGGTGATGGCATATAATGCAGCCGTTGCAGACGCTGCAATAGCTTCAGGTGCAAAAAAGATTACCATTGATTTAACAAAACTTGCGGACACTTATACAGGAACGAAGGAAGTAACTAAGGACACCGAATACTTTGGCATTATAGGTGGCGGAAAAACCTTCAGCGGTCTTAAGATTAAATCTGATGCAAAAGAAACATTCATCAGTAATCTGACCTTGTCTAATAATAAAGACATTCCGTTAGAGCTTTCTTCTGAAACTGTCAGCCTTTTAAGAGTAACAGTTGACAATGCACCGGGTCTTGCGTTGAGCCTTTTGGCAGAAAATACAAATCTCAAGCTTTATCGAACCGTATCGCTTACTTCAAAGAGTGAAAATTCGATTTTGAGTAAGAATGTAACATTGTCTAAGGCAAACTCCGGTATAACGGGAACGCTTGATTTTAGCGGTAAGTATCTTGTGTGCGGAGGAATCAAAAATACAAGTATGCTTAAATATCCCGAGAATGTAAAAGTTATCACCAGTGATGAATTCGTAAAATATACCGGCTCGGTTAAAGTATCGTTTAATACAGACGGAGGAACAGCTATCGCACCTATGACAATTGGCTATGATACCAAGATATCAGCTCCTGCAACACCTGAAAAAGAACACCATTCTTTCCGTGGATGGTACACAGATAAAGCTTGTACATCCGAATTTAGCTTCAATACGGCTATCACAAGTGACATCACTCTGTATGCAAAATGGGAACTTAATGAATTTAAGATAACCTTTGATGCAAACGGCGGTGTATGTTCTACAGCTACAACGAGTGTGATATACGGAAGCGCCTTGGGAACACTTCCTGTACCTACAAGAGATTATTATACATTTGATGGTTGGTATACACGCGCAGACGGTGGTGAGAAATACACGGCTGACACTGTATATACGACAACTGAGAATATAGCTCTTTATGCACATTGGTTATTGAATGAAACCTCTGGTTGGGTGCTTGCATCCACAATGCCTGAGGGCGCTGACGTAGTTAATAGAAAGTGGACTTATACTCAGTCTTATTACACCTCAACAAATAGTTATGGTTTGGATGGCTGGACACATTATAATACTACATTCTCTCACTATGGGGCAACACAGGGACCAGTATATTATGACCCGAGTGATGGTTCAAGAAATGTTTGGTCGGAAGAGTACGTAACTTCTTCAAACTACAAGACCGTGTGGCATTATTACAGATATGCAGATTCTATCTGTGCATATTGGGGCTCAACAAAGCCTGACTATGCAAACTATTACCAGTGGGATTTGGATGCTCCGTTGGAGAAAAAGTCTGGTACAACATATTCCTACAAGTTGTGGTGTAGTTGTGGAATTTCAGGAGGATATCACACGGTGTATTCTTGTGATTATATAGGTTTGCCTTATACTACAGAAGAATGGGTATCTGATAACAAAGCAACACGATGGTATTATCAAGACCCCATTTACAATTATCACTATACAAGAAGTGAAAACCTTGAGGCTTATGCATATCCTTCAGGAAATGATATAAGTAATATTCAGGAATGGGTACAGTACAGAGCAAAATAATATCAGCCTTTTACCGGAGGGGGTGTTATGCCTTGAGTAACCAAAGGCATGATGCTTCTTCCCGGTACCTTTTAAAAACTAAACCGCCACGGATTAGCCGTGGCGGTTTTTGTGTGTTTATTTTTTGAGTTTATTTATAACAAATTTGTCTGCCTTTGCACTGACGGAAACCTTGTCGCCCTTTAATACATTGCCTGAAAGGATTTCCTCGGCAAAGAGGTCTTCAATTTTGCTTGTAATTGCACGGCGGAGAGGACGGGCACCATAGACGGGGTCAAAGCCTTCCTTTGCAAGTAGTGCAATTGCGCTTTCGTTAAAGGAAACTTCAATTCCGTTTTCGCTAAGGCGGGAAGAAACAGAGGAAAGCATAATTTTTGCAATTTCTTTTATTTCTTCTTCCGTCAGCTGATTGAATACGATAATTTCGTCAAGACGGTTTAAAAATTCGGGACGGAAGGTTTTCTTCAATTCGTCCATAACATTTTTCTTGATGACTGTATTTGTATCAGCCTCGCCAAAGCCTACACGCTTTGTCTGGGTAAGCTTATTTGCACCCACGTTACTTGTCATGATGATAACAGTGTTTCGGAAGTCTACCTTTCTGCCCTGAGAATCGGTTAAAATACCATCCTCTAAAACCTGAAGGAGAATGTTGAACACATCGGGGTGGGCCTTTTCAATTTCGTCAAAGAGAATAACACTATAGGGCTTGCGACGTACCTTTTCTGTAAGTTGGCCTGCATCGTCGTAGCCAACATAGCCGGGAGGCGAGCCGACAAGCTTGGAAACAGAATGCTTTTCCATAAATTCACTCATGTCAACTCTTATCATTGCGTCTTCATCGCCGAAAAGTGCTTCTGCCAACGCCTTGGACAGTTCTGTTTTACCAACGCCCGTGGGACCGAGGAATATAAAAGAGCCAATAGGTCTCTTGGGGTCCTTTAAACCAACTCTGCCGCGGCGGATAGCCTTCGAAATAGCAACAACTGCATCATTCTGGCCAACAACTCTTTTGTGAAGCACGTTTTCAAGGTTTCTCAGACGGTCGCTTTCCTCCTCCTTGAGGCGGTCAACGGGAATGTTGGTCCAGCTGGAAATTATGGAGGCAATGTCGGACTCGGTGATGGTACCCGAAAGCTGAGTTGTTTCGTCCTGCCACTTGGTGCGGAGCTTTTCGTATTCAGCATTAAGCTCCTTTTCTTCGTCACGGAGGGTTGCAGCCTTTTCAAAGTCCTGAGAATTTATTGCCTCGGTTTTAGCATTCTGCACGTCCTTGATTTTGTCTTCCAGCTCCTTTAAAGAGGGGGGAGCGGTAAACTTTTTAAGCTTTGTACGGCTTGCGGCTTCGTCCACAAGGTCAATTGCTTTATCGGGAAGGAAGCGGTCTGTTATATAACGTGCTGAAAGCTTTGCAGCAGCCTCTAATGCGTTATCTTCAATTTTTACACCGTGGTGTGCTTCGTATTTAGGCCTGAGCCCCTTTAATATTTCAACTGTGTCGCTGACAGAGGGCTCGCCTACCATAACGCTCTGGAAGCGGCGCTCTAAAGCTGCATCCTTTTCAATATACTTGCGATACTCGTTAAGGGTTGTTGCACCAATAAGCTGGATTTCGCCTCTGGCAAGGGCAGGCTTTAAAATGTTTGCCGCATCGATGGCGCCCTCTGCGGCACCTGCGCCGATAATGGTGTGGATTTCGTCAATAAAGAGAATTACGTTGCCATCCTGCGTAACCTCATCCATTGCCTTTTTAAGTCTTTCTTCAAATTCGCCACGGTATTTTGCACCTGCAACCATGCCCGAAAGGTCAACGGAAAAAACTCGCTTGTTCTTCAAAAGCTCGGGAACATTACCGGACACAATTTCCTGTGCCAAGCCCTCGGCAATGGCTGTTTTACCAACACCGGGCTCACCTAAAAGAACGGGGTTGTTTTTTGTTCTGCGCGACAAAATCTGTATAACACGGGCAATTTCCTCGCTTCTGCCTATAACGGGGTCGAACTTTCCTTCCGATGCCAAAAGGGTTAAATCTCTGCCAAACTGGTTAAGAGTGGGAGTGCTTTTGTTTTTTTCTGCGGATTTGTCTTCCGGCTTAACAGAGGCAGAGGCATTCGTAACGGCTTCCATTAAGTCGTTGTATACCGTTCTGGGCACACCCATGGAAACGAGAATTTTAAATGCAACACTGTCGCTTTCGCGGAAAAGAGCCAGAAGAATATGTTCTGTACCTATATATGAGGAATATGTTTTCTTTGCCTCGTAGGCACTTTGCTGAAGAATGCGTGTTGTACGGGGAGTGAAGCCTGCAAAACCGCCTTGAGTTGATGGTGCAGACACCTCCATAACCTTTTCTTTTACTTTTTCTTCGGTTATATTAAGTGAGAAAAGAAACTTTGCCGCAAAGCTGGTTCCTTCCTTTAAAAGCCCGAGCAAAAGATGCTCTGTGCCTACAAAGTTGCAGTTTGTTTCCTGGGCTGAGATTTGTGAAAGTCGGATGGCTTCTCGTGCTTTTTGTGTAAAGTTATGTTCATTCATTAAAAATCATCCTTTTCTGTTAAGTTATTTCAGGTTTTCGCGGAATTTCTGTGCTCTGAGCACGTCGCGTGCGGTGGGGTCAGAGTCTGAAAACTCTCCTGCCTTCGTAATGGATGCAGGGAGTGTTGAAAAAAGTGTGTCCGAAAGCTTTTGGGCTGTTATGTTATTTATTATACCCAAAGAAATGCCTAAAAGAACATCACTTGAAAACGAAAATGCTTCCTCAGAGGAAAGGGCATAGGCATTTGTGAGTATGCCGTAAGAGCGCATGCATCTGTCTGTCATTCGCACGCGGTTGTTTTCGAACAATGTGTTTCTCACCATTTCTTCTTTTTTCAGAAGCTCATCTGCCGCAAGGTTAACTCTCTGGATAATATCCTTTTCAGTTGCCCCTAACGTAATCTGGTTTGAAAGCTGATAGAATGCCCCCTTTGCTTTGCTGCCTTCGCCGTATATTCCGCGAACGGCAAGACCAAGTTTGTTTGCCCATGTGAGCACGGAGGATATGGAATTGCTCATTGTAAGGGCGGGAAGGTGAAGCATAAAGCTTGCTCTCATGCCTGTGCCCGAATTTGTGGGGCAGGCGGTAAGAAAGCCAAACTTTTCGTGGAAGGCAATGTCCAGCTTTTCAGCTAACAGATTATCAATTTTATCAGCGGTGTCATATGCTTCATCCAGAGAATTGCCGTCGGCAAACACCTGAATACGGATGTGGTCTTCTTCATTTATCATGATGGAAATTTTTTCATCCTTTGAAATGATAACCGCGCGGGGAAGCGTGCCCTTTAAAAAGTCCGGGCTTATAAGGTGCTTTTCTGAAAGAGCCATGAGCGCAACCTTGTCACATTCCTCGGAATGAATAATGCTAAGTGTATCCTTAAGAGCGGAGGATGAAAGCGCTTCCCATACTTTATCTATTACCTCATGTGCCATATCAGCATTCATGCGTGAGGGAAAGGGAATGCTTTTCAAATTGCGGGCAAGTCTCACTCTGCCTGATTGATAGTTTGTCATTATAATGTGCCCTCCATTTCCTTGATTTCGTCACGAAGCTTCGCTGCCTTTTCGTATTCTTCCTTTTCAATTGCCTCTTTAAGCTGTGCCTTTAAAAGGTCAATACGGCTTTCGGAAGCGTTGCCGCTCTTGCCGGGCACCTTGCCTGTATGGGTGTTAGTGGAATGAATTTTCTTTAAAAGAGGCATCATAGAAGACGAAAAGGTGGTGTAACAGCTTGCACATCCGGGCTTTCCGGTTTTGAGAAATTCGCCCTTTGTCATGCTGCAAAGGGGGCATTTTTCGTCGGCATCTGCCCTTTCGCCTTCGTTAAAGAAGGACGAGAAAAGACTGGAAAAACCTAAGTCCATGTTTAAGTCCTTATAAATGTTGTTTTCATTGGCGCAGGATACACAGAGCTTTTTCACTGTTTTTTTGCCGTTAATAACCTGGGTTAATGTTACTGCTGCAGGGTTGATACCGCATTTTTCACACATCATAAAAATCAGTCCTTTCTTAATTGTTTAAAATTGTGATGAGCATGTTTTTAAATAAAACTGCTCTTGCTTCGTTTTTCTGCCCTGATAATATGCTTTTGTCGGAAAGGGCAGCTGCCATAATGCTTGCCTCGCGCTTTGTTATGAGGGAAGATTCAATAAGGCGTGCAAGGTATGCATTGGCGGTGGGGTAGTCAAGCGATGTGCCTACCGAATTTATAAGATATGAGATAAAGTTATCAAGCCCTGTTTCAACACGGCGGATTGTAACAGAGCCACCGCCGCCGCGACGGCTTTCAATGTGGTAGCCGCGCTCGGGAGTGAAACGGGTTTTGATAACATAATTTATCTGCGAGGGAACACAGTTGAGCTGATTTGCAAGGATGTTTCGCCTTATTTCAACACTGCCGTCCGACGAAGAAATCATTTCATTGAGAAGCTGTTCTATTAAATCTGATATTGTCATTTATAACACCTCATTTGACTTTGACTATCTTTGACTTTAATTTATCACGCTTTTTTATAAATGTCAAGTATTTTTTGAAAAAATGTTTTAAACAGAGAACATATGTGATATAATGAGACGAAATTAAATGTTACGAGGTGGCATAAATGCAAAAGATAATTGCAGCAACAAAAAATAAAAATAAGGTAAGAGAGTTTAAAGAAATTCTTCCCGATTTTGATATTATTACACAGGAAGAAGCAGGAATAGACCTTGATGTTGAAGAAACAGGCACAACCTTCAGAGAAAATGCACTTTTAAAGGCTCAGGCAATTTTTGAGAAAACAGGCATACCTGCTCTTGCAGACGACAGTGGTCTTGAGGTTTTTGCTTTGGGTGGACAGCCCGGAGTGTACAGCGCACGTTACGGCGGAGAAGGCCTTGACGATTTTGGCAGGCTTAAACTTTTACTTAAGAACATGGAAAATGTTGAAGACGAGCTTCGCGGAGCACAGTTTGTTTGCTCCATTGCCTTTGTAACGGCAGAAAAAACATACGAGGCTGAAGGTATTTGCGAAGGTACCATTATCCGTGAGCCCCGCGGAGAAAACGGTTTTGGCTACGACCCGGTTTTCTTTGTGCCTGAATTTGGAAAGACCACAGCCGAAATGTCAAGCGACGAGAAAAACAGCATAAGTCACAGAGGTAAAGCCTTGCGTCATCTTGCAGATGTTATTAAAGAATAAATTTTTACAGAAATTAAAAAAAGCGCGGATGTACCGCGCTTGGATTATTTAATCAGTTGCAGCAGGGGTTACCGCAGTTGTTTGTGAGGTTACCGTTGTTGCCGCAGCCGCAGAAGAGGAAGTAAAGTATAATAAGGATAATGATCCAATCGCATCCACAGTTGTTATTATATCCGAACATAAATGTTCTCCTTTCAATTCTTTGAGTTGGCAGAGGTTTTCTTACGGAGAAAATCTCCCTGCAATACATATATATTTAAAAATTAATTTTCGGTTACTTTTAAAGGAAAAATTTTTTTGAATTTCAAAGAAAGAGTTGATAATAATAGATATGAGATTGTTTATATCTCACTATGTTAAAAGGAGGCGAAGCAATTTGAAAAGAATTGCTGTCATTACGGCTCTTTGTGTTATGCTATTGTCGGGTTGCGGATGCAGTAACCGCGATGACGTGAATAACGATGGTATTATAGGCAACGATAATGCTGTTAACGATAATGCTGTGGATAAAACCCCTGACAATAATGACAACGCTGCCGACGGCGATATGACAGATGACAACATTGTCGGCGACAATGAGCCCTCAAGTAATGCAAGGAGTATGCTTGGCAATGCGGCAAACGGCATAGGCAACGCAGTTGACGGTGTTGGCAATGCTGTTGAAGACGTGGGCAGGGGTGCCAACAATGTGATGCACGATATAGGTAATGCAATGAGATAACAATAGAAAACACTGTTCTGTGCGCACTCTGAGGAGTGCGTGTACATATGAGGAAAACTAAAAAAGGAGGACGGGTATGAATCATATTTCGTTTCCCAAACTGGGAGTGGAGTTTCATATTAATGAAACCATAAATGTTTTTGGCTTCAACATTTACTGGTATGCAATAATTATTGCAACAGGTATGCTTATAGCCATTGCGATTGCATTTTTTGAATTTAAAAAGCGCGGCCTTAATTCTGACGATCTTGCGGATTTTGTGCTTTTTGCAATTCCGCTTGGAATATTGGGCGCAAGGCTTTATTATGTAATTTTTGACTGGAGCTATTACGCCAAGCACCCGGGCGACATATTTGCCATATGGAAAGGCGGGCTTGCAATTTACGGCGGTGTTATAGCCGGCTGTATTGTGGCAATTGTGTTCACAAAAATAAAAAAAATACCCTTTTTATGGTTTGCCGACATTGCAACTATAGGGCTTTTTATTGCACAGTCTTTAGGCAGATGGGGCAATTTTGTGAACGCCGAAGCCTTCGGAGGCTTAACTGATCTTCCCTGGGGCATGGTAGTTGATGGCCCCGATGTGAAGCCTTATTCGCCCTTTGGTCCGTGTCATCCGACTTTTTTATATGAATCCATGTGGAACCTGGTTGGATTTATTATTTCATATTTTGTTATTCACAGATTACTTAAAACAAACGGATTCAGCTTTGCTTACTACCTTATCTGGTACGGAACAGGGCGCTTTTTCATTGAAGGGCTCAGAACAGACAGCTTATGGCTTGTGCAGGATGTTGTAAGGGTGAGTCAGGTAGTTGCTCTTATAAGTATCGTTGGTGGTGTAGCTACGCTTTTTTACATCAAAAATTGCGAAAAAAAGGAAAAATTTCAAGAAACAGAGCAGTAATGTTACAATTTGATGAAATTTATGTTGTGATAAGATAACAAAACTTGACGTAAAAAGATTGTTGTGCTAAAATTTCAGTATGGTTTTCTGGGGTATTTTCACCCCGGGGCAAATAAAATATAGGAGGATGAAAATATGAAGACAAAAAGAGTATTGTCTTTTATATTGACAATGATGATGCTTTTGTCAGTAGTGGCTATGCCCGCTATTGCTGCGGAAGAGCTCGTGCTTACAGACATCAGCGCAGCAGTAGTTGGTGAAACTGTAAACAAGGCCGTAACAAGACTTGTTTCCAGAGGCATTATCAATGGTTATGACGACGGAACCTACCGCCCTGACAACTCTATTTCAAGAGCAGAATTCTGTGTTGTTATGGTAAAGTTCCAGAGTCAGCAGGATTATATTAATCCGGATGCATACACAGGCTTTGAGGATCTTGATCTGGACAGCAACTATGCATGGGCACGTCCTTATGTTGCAAAGGCTGTAGAATTAGGTCTTATCAACGGCTTTGAAGACAAAACATTCCGTGCAGCAGACCCTGTAACATACGAACAGGCAGTTAAGGTGCTCGTATGTGCTCTCGGTTACGAGGAGGAAGGCATTAAGCCCACTATCGCAGGCGACTGGTCCAGTGGCTATGTAAAGGTTGCTATGGATCTTGGTCTTACAAAGAGCACATCTATTGCAAATAAGGGCAGAGCTGCAACAAGAGGCGAGGTTGCTGTTTTGGCATCTAATGCACTTGATGCAGAAAGAAATTCCGACACAGGCATTGAAGGCTGGGAACCCAAGGATCCTGACCAGACTCTTGGCTATGAAGAAGTTAAGGGTATTGTAACAGGCACCTATATTACAGAACTTGAAGATGCAGACAGTTCTGTTCCCAAGAACTGCATTCAGATCGGCAAAAAAACTTACGAGATTGGTTTTTCTGCCGACCCCAACGACTTCCTCGGTGCTGAAGTTGAAGCAGTTGTTAAGGATGCAGAAGATTACAACGACTATCCTGTAGTTGTAAGCATGGAATATTCCAAGAAGACAAACGTTATTGAAATTGAAGCAGGTCTCATCGGTATTTATGACGAAGGCGTGCTTGAATATCAGACAAAGAGAGACGGCAACTTTAAAGAAGCTAAGATTAACGACGAATACATCACAATTTTCAACAACAAGGCTTATGAATACGACCTTGAAGACCTTGAAAACCTCGAAGACGGTAATGTAGTTCTCGTTGATAACGATGGCGACAGAAAGTTCGATGTTATCAGAATCAATTCTTACGACGTGTTTGTTGTTGCATCCAAGAATTCTTCCAGCCAGAAGATTACTCTTATGTACGATGCAGAATACGAAGGCGATGACACAATCGTGTTCCCCGCTGAATCCACATCACTTATTTTCTCTCTCAAGAGAAACGGTAAAGAAATTAAGTTCAGCGACATTTCCAAGTGGGACGTTCTTAACATTAAGGCTTCTCCCGAAGATGCTGACGGTAAGAGATATTACGAAGTTATAGTAACTCGCGAAACTGTTACAGGCAGCATTGAAGAACGTGATGCAGATGATGAAAGTGCAATTGTAATCAACGGCAAGGAATATTACATTGCGAAGTCTCTTCTTGATTACATTGAGTTAGGCGGCGAAGATGCTCCCTCTCTTAAGATCGGTGAAAACGCACAGGTATATCTTGATGCAGCAGGCAAAATTGTTGCTGCTGCTGAAGCAACAACAAGAAACTCTTCTGAAAAGTATGCTTATCTTGTAGCGCTCCGTCAGGACAGCGACGACAGCGAATATGACCTCGAGTTCAAGCTTTACGGCGTAGACGGCAAGATGATTCAGATCGGTTCTGCGGCAAAGATTGAAATTGATGGTAAGAAGTACAAGGCACTTGACGAGGATATTCTTGATGAACTTTCCGAGTCTGCTGATATGGCAAACGCCACATATGACGGTGCTGAAAACTGGACATATCATCAGCCCATCATTTATCAGACAAACTCCGAGGGTCTTATTTCTGTAATGCATACAGTAGCGAGCCCCGAAAATGAAGATATTTCAATGACTATGGAAGACGAAGACGGCGACAGCTACTTTGCAGAATATGAAGAAAGACAGTACAAGTCTTCTTCCAAGAGCTTCACAGACTTTAAGGTATCTTCTTCTACAAAGATTGTATTCATTCCCGATAACAGAAATGATACAGACAACTACCTTACATTCTCTTCTTACTCAAAGGCATTCTCCAATGGTAGAAACTATCATGTAGAAGCGTTTGGTCTTACTTCAAGTAAAACAGCGTCGCTGGTATTCATTTACAACCAGAACGACTCCAGAATTTACACATCCTCTTCTCCCTGGATGATTGTTGCATCCAAGAGCGAAACAAAGGATGGTACTGTTATTAAGGGTTATGCAGGTACAAGCTATTCTCTCAGAAGCGTAAAGGTTTCTGAAGAAGATGGTCCTTCTGTATCATCTATTGGTAAGGGTGATATCATCAGATACATTCTCAATGGTAGCAATGAGCTTGTTGATTACCAGGTATGGTTCGACGCAAGTGAACCCGAACAGCTTAACACAATCAATGATATTGATGAAGCGTACGCTACAGACGAAGAAGATATTGCTAAGCGTATTCTTGAAATTCACTCTACAAGCACAACACCCAGAAAGGATTACCCCAATGCTACATTCCGTCTCCAGTACGGTACTGTAACTGACATTGTCCTCAAGGATGGCGAAGACGACGATTCTGTTGATGAACAGCAGATTGCAGTTTCTCCCTACATTGTGGAAGATGGTATGGAAATTGAAATGGGTGACGACGATCAAGGTTTCATTTCCGAAGAAATCGGTTCTTCCGTAAAGGTATTCCTCTATGACCGTGGCGGCAGAGGCAGCGACGTTGTAACAGAAGCTGATCTTAGTGAAATTCTCGATTACACTAACTATGGCGATGATGCAACAAGAGTTGTTATCTACACAGCAGGTGGTACACTCAGAATGATTTACATCATTCAGGAATAATTAAGTTCATAAAAGGCGTTGCTTTGGCAACGCCTTTTTACTTGAAAAATTTATTCGGTTATGGTAACATACTTAAAAGAGGTGAACTTTTATGACTTGTTATGAAACAGCAAAAAATTTAAAATCCCTTGCGGTTTTCAGATGTATATTGAATAACGACATGGTAAAAGCTTTTGTAGAGCTTTGTGAAGCTCCCGACGAAAACAAGCTTGGAGCTTTTACAGAAAAGCTTTATAAAAAAGGAGACAACCTTTCCAGAGCCTTTCTCGAGGTTGTGCTTTTGTCGGAAAACCTTCTCAGCGTGAAAAAGGCTTGCGACGAGAGCGTTAACCGCATTATTCTTGACAGAGCAAGCATGGAGCTTGACATTATCAAAAAAGCGGCAGAAATTGAAAGCACGGCCTTTTCTGTGTTTGGTTTGTGGAAGGTTGAAGAACTGGACTTTGAAAAGCTGTTTACGGAAAGACTAGACAATATCAAAAGTACAGGCTATGGTATTTTTGCAGAAAACACCATGTTTACCCTTGAAGGTAAAGACATTGTGCCTGCAATTTTTAAAGATGATACCACAGTTGATTCGCTAAAGGGCTACGAAAGGCAACGCTTACAGATAGAAAACAATATAAAAGCCTTAATTAAAGGTAAAGTTGCTGCAAACATGCTTCTTTACGGAGACAGTGGCACAGGCAAAAGCGCAACAATAAAAGCACTGGCAAATTTTTATGCACCTATGGGCGTAAGGCTCATTGAAATAAAAAAGAGCCAGATTTCTGAAATTCCCTATATTATGGGTAAGGTAAGCAATAATCCTTTGAAATTCATACTTTTCCTTGACGACTTAACCTTCGACCCCGGTGACGATTCCTTCGGCAGTATGAAAGCGGTTTTAGAGGGCAGCGTTGCTGCAAGAGCAAAAAACACCTGTATATGCGTTACAAGTAACCGCAGGCATCTTGTGAAGGAAACTATGGCAGACCGTGAAGGCGGAGATTTGCACCGCCGCGATACCATGGAGGAAATAGGTGCATTAACCCAGCGCTTTGGTCTGAGCGTTGTTTACGAAAAACCCGACAGAATTTCCTATATAAAGGTGCTTACGGACATTGCTGCAGACTATGCGATAACCATAGGCGAAGCCGAAATTAAAGAGGCCGAGGCCTATGCAATAAGCAAAGGCGGAAGAAGCTGCCGTGTTGCAAAGCAATATGTTGAAGAGCTTATAAGACGTATGGATTAAAGTACATAAAAAATACACTTCAATCGAAGTGTATTTTTTTGTTATGTGGGAAAAATAGAAGAAGGAGGCGGTAAAATGAAATACATTTGCAGTGTATGTGGCTGGGTCTATGACGAGGACGAGCAGGAAATTAAATGGAAAAACCTGCCCGACAGCTTCAAATGTCCTTTGTGCAACGTGGGAAAGGACAAATTTGAGAAAAGCGAGTAGCTATTGCTACTCGCTTTTAAGTTTGCTCAACACTTTTCTGTACGTGTCAGGCATAATGCAATATTCCCGATTTTTGTTTTCAAGCTCAAAGAGCAGGTTTTCTGCATCCATCCACTTTAAGGCGGAAATTTCTTCACGCTGAAATTTGAATGCCTCCAAGGGAGCGTCATAGTTTAAAAGGTAAACCTTGTTGTATTCGCGGTCAGTAAAGGTTTTTTTATAAAAGATATTAATCTTTTCGACCAGCTGGTCAAAGGCGTGCACAAGGCTGTGAAAACTTATCTCTATACCCAGCTCCTCACGAAGCTCCTTTAACGCGGTGCTTTCAAAGCTGTCGCCTGCCGATATGTGCCCGGCACAGGAGGTGTCCCAGCAGGAGGGGAAGCTGTCCTTGTCGTCAGCTCGCTTTTGTAACAGGATTTCATATTTGTCATTAATCTTGCGGTAAATATAAATATGAACAGCGGCATGTAAAACGCCTTTTTCGTGGGCGAGAGAGCGTTCAACAATTTCGCCCGTAGGTGTACCGTTTTCGTTGTAAACGTCAAAATATTCCATAATGCCTCCAAAAACAAAGAGGGCAAATGCCCTCTTTGTAATAAGTTTAGTTGGTCTGTGTCATTGTCCATACCTGCTTGTAGGAAGCATTCCTGTAATCCTGAACAAGCATGTTGTTAGCATTTATTGTGAGATACAAGCCCGAATGTACGCTCTTGATGAGGTAGGTGTTGTCGCCCTGCTTTTCAAGAATCCATCTCTGGTTGGGGTCTGTACCTGCGTACCATGTGATGATGGGGTCACCGGGTGTAAGAGACTGACCATTAACGTCAAGATTCATACCTGTTGCAAGGTTTGTAATGAAGCTTTCGTTATTGCCGGCATCTGCAACTGTCCACTTCTGGCTATTGGGAATGTCGCTTGTTGTAACAATAAGACCGTTATTATCTGTGAGCTTCAAGTCGCCGATAGAAAATACTCGGTAAGCGCCTGTCTGAGGAAGGTTAACGCCCTCGGGCATTTTTGCTTCCTTGATTTCCCAAAGCTGAATGGGCTTCTTTGTAATAGAAGACTGGATTGTGTTTGTGTCAGCGGGCTGAAGGGGAAGACCTGATGATGCGGCATAGATAAGCGCACCACCCTCAACGTCCTTAACTGTAAACATCTGGTTTTCTGCGCCTGTAGAATCCCATGTGATAATTTCGCCGCCTGCCTCAACACTGTGACCGGAAACATCAAAATTCTGACCATTGGAAACAGACTGAATGAAGAAGTAGCCATCTGTGGGTGCGGGAACGAAGCGGAAAATCTGGTTTGCGGAAGCTGCATTGTAGCTTTCGCTTACAAGAGTGTTGTGATCTGTTGCCGAAAGTGCCTTGCCTGTTTCTTTGTTGATTATGGAATAAACCTTGTCCTTATTGATAACTGTTGCAATAATAACAGGCGCTTCCTTAGTTGTGAGTGTAACGGTCTTTGTAGCACCGTCCCATGCTACTTCCTTATCAAAGGCTTCGCCGATAGCACGAACGGGAAGATATGTTGTGCCATCCTTTAAAATGGGGTTAACCACGTTACCGTTGGCATCCTTTGCAATAAACTTACCACCATTGATAAAAATGTTGATAACATCTGTTTTCTTTGCAAGAACGCTTACGCCGTTAATGAACACGCTTTTTGTAGCATCGTCCCACTGAACGTTAAGATTGAGTGCATTTGCAATTGCACGAACAGGAAGGTATGTTGTGCCATCAACCAAGATAGGGGGAACTTCAACGCCCTGCGCATTTTTACAGTCGATAACTTCTCCGTCAAGTACAACTGTTACAGTGTCTTCTGCCATAACAGGAATAGCAGAAAGTGCCATAATGAGTGTGAGTAAGATTGCCAGTAGTTTTTTCATTGTGTTTTCCTCCTGAGATGTTAAAAATTTTTAATAAACAGAAACTGTCCAGCTCTGTTTGTAGGCATTGTTTAATTCGGCATGAACAAGAGTGTTGTCAACAATTGAAAGGTAAAGATTTGAATGAACGCTCTTTATCAGATAAGTGCCGTCATCTTGCTTTTCAAATATCCATCTCTGGTTGGCATCGCCACTTGTTTTATATGTGATTACAGGGTCGCCACTTGTTTTGGAGTTGTTTGCAACGTCCAGGCTTTTATTGGTGTTGACATTTGTAATGATATATTCGCCATCTGCATTAGGAGTAAGAAGCCAGCAGGGGGCTTCGGGGTCGCCATCGTTTACATAGCCGTAGAACAAGCCATCTGCACGGTCATAAAGTGCACCGCCACCACTGATTGCCAGCATGTAGGAGCTGGTTTTCTTTTCACGTGAGAAAATCATTTCAACAATATCCCACTTCTGAACAAGGCTTTGTCGCTTTTCGTTTTGCTTTACAACACCTGCAGAGTCCTCGATGGGTAAAAGTGAGGAAAGTGCGTAAATGAGGTAGCCGTCCTCTGTTTTTTCTAAGCAGAACTTCTGATTGTCGGCTGTGCCTTTGTTATAAGTAATAATTTTTGCGCCGGGGTTTTTGCTGTTGCCGTTAACATCAAAGTTTTTATCGTTGGCTGCGGTTATGTAATAATAACCGTCTGTGTCAGAGGGGGTAATTTTAAAGCCCTGAAAGCTGTAATGATAGAACCTCTCCAGCTCAAGCCCGTTGTCGGTGAGGCTTATTGCTTTGCCGCTTGCCTTGTTTACAAAGGCATATATTTTACCCTCTTCAAAGCCTTTAACAGGGGGTGTTGTAAGCATTACGGTGTGTGTTTCCTGCTCCCAGGAAACCTCCTTGTTG
This sequence comes from Clostridia bacterium, assembly GCA_017414645.1. Taxonomy (GTDB): domain Bacteria; phylum Bacillota; class Clostridia; order UMGS1883; family UMGS1883; genus RGIG1927. Next base: position 18,452 of record JAFQLL010000091.1, read on the forward strand.
AAGGCTTCGCTTATTGCGCGGATAGGAAGGTAGGTTGTACCATCCTTTAAAATGGGGTTTACCACATTGCCGTTTACATCCATGGGAAGAATTCGCTCTCCGTTTATGTATACGTTGACAACATCGGTTTTTTCAGCCTTCTCGGGTGTGCCGTTAATAAAAACACTCTTTGTGCTGTCGTCCCATTCAATGTCAAGGTTAAGAGCCGAGGCTACTGCACGTACAGGCAGATAGGTTGTGCCCTTTGTGAGCATGGGGCGCACAATGTTGCCGTTTACATCCTTTGGAACAAGCTCAACGCCGTCAATTACAACTGTTATGTAGTCGTTGGCCGCAAGGGCTGGCACTACCGATAAAAGGAGCATAAAAATTAATGTTAATAAAAGAAACTTTTTCATATATACTCTCCTTGGTATAATTGTATAAATACATTATATAATACCCTTTAATATTTGTCAAAATAAATTGTATAAATATTGTAAAAAGGGGTTGCAATAATATGCGATGGGGTGTATAATTATAAATATTTTTGAAAGGAAGTCTTACTCATGATAAAAGTTGGTGTTCTTGGTGCTACAGGCTATGCAGGCGAAGAGCTTGTAAGAATTTTGTCTGCTCACAAGGAAGTAAAAATAGAAATGCTTGTTTCCCATTCTTATGTGGGACAGAAAATGAGCGATATTTACCCTCATTTAAGAGGTGTTTGTGACATCGTCTGTGAAGACTTGGACGTTGATGCGGCAGCAGAGCGTTGCGACGTTGTTTTTACAGCACTTCCTCACGGTGCGTCCAAGGAGGTTATTCCCGCGCTTTACGCTAAGGGGTTAAAAGTTATCGACCTTTCGGGCGACTTCCGTTATAACGATGTAAAGGTTTACGAAAAGTGGTACGGTGAAACACATTCCAACCCTGAGCTTTTGGACGAATCAGTTTACGGGCTTTGTGAGCTTCATCGTGAAGAGATAAAGAAAGCAAGCCTTATCGGTAACCCCGGCTGCTACACAACCTGTTCCATCTTGGGCATGGCACCCTTGGTAAAAAACGGTTATATCGACAATTCCAGCATTATAATAGATGCTAAGAGCGGCGTAACAGGTGCAGGCAGAGGCTTACATATTAATTACCATTTCTGCGAATGTACAGAAAACTTAATGGCATACAAGGTTGGCACACATCGTCACACAAGCGAAATTGAACAGGAATTATCGCTTCTTGCAGGGGAGGAAATTGCACTTTCCTTCACACCTCATCTTGTTCCCATGAAGCGTGGTATTTTTGCAACCTGCTATGCAAACTTAAAGGTTCAGAAAACAACCGAGGAAGTTGTTGAGCTTTATAAAGAATTTTATAAGGACGAAAAGTTTGTGCGCGTTTACGATGCAGGCAAGCTTCCCGAAAGTAACCACGTATCGGGCAGCAATTTTGTTGACATTGGTGTTGTTGTTGACCCCAGATTAAAGAGAGTTATTGTAATAAGTGCCATCGACAACCTTTTCAAGGGTGCGGCAGGTCAGGCTGTGCAGAACATGAACCTTATGTTTGGCTTTGACGAAGAAACAGGTATAGGACATGCCGGCTTTTATATGTAATTGGGAGCACCACACGGGACACTCCCTACCCACAGCCAACCCATTATCCCGAATTTTCACAAGCAAAAATAAAAATGAATGAATGGGAGTGTCGCTGTTCCTTATAAAAATGTTGCAGTGATCCCAGATAAAAGTATACTGGTAAGACAGAAGGAGATTTAATTATGAATTCACATATCGAAAAGGCAAACGTACTGGTAGAGGCTCTGCCTTATATGCAGAAGCTCAGCGGCAAAACAATTGTTGTTAAGTACGGCGGTAATGCCATGATAAACGAAGAATTGAAGGAAACCATCGTTGAAGATATTGCGCTTTTGAAGCTTATCGGTGCTAACCCCATTGTTGTACACGGTGGCGGTCCCGACATTACAAGCGCTCTTAAAAATGCAAACATCGAAACAAAGTTTATTAACGGTCTTCGCTACACAGATGCCGATACAATGCGTATCGCACAGATGGTTTTGGTTGGTAAAACAAATAAGGAAATTGTTTCGCTCATTGAAAAGCACGGCGGTAATGCTATCGGTATAAGTGGTATTGACGGCAAGTGTATAAAATGCGAAAAGAAAACAACCATAGTTGACGGCAAAGAGGTTGAGCTTGGCTTTGTAGGCAACATTGTAAAGGTTGACGGCAAGGTTGTAAACCTTATCTGTAAGGACAAGTACATACCCGTTATTGCACCTATCGGTATAGACGACGAGGGTAACAGTTATAATATTAATGCCGATGATGTGGCAAGTGCTGTTGCAGCTGCAGTAGGTGCTGAAAAGCTCATTTTCTTAACGGACATTGAAGGTGTTAAGGATAGTAACGGCAATGTTATTTTTGAAATGAACTGTGACCAGGTGCAGGAAAACATTAAAAGCGGCGTAATTTCCGGCGGCATGATTCCTAAGGTTACAGGCTGTGTTGATGCAATTGAAGCAGGTGTACAAAAGGTGCATATTATCGACGGCAGAGTGCATCACTGCTTACTTCTTGAAATATTTACCGACACAGGTATCGGTACAATGATAACAAATTAATTTGTTATCATTGTAATGAATAGTGAATAACGAAAAGTGAAGAATTAAGGAGAAGATTTTCTGACGAAAAATCTTATTGATGTTATGGTAAAAACTAATGCTATGAGGCTCCTGGAGCAGGCGAAGATAGAATTTACAACAAAGGAATACGAGGTTGATGAAAGCGATCTCAGTGGCGAAACTGTTGCCGCTAAGGTAGGCATGGACCCGGACAGCGTTTTTAAAACCCTTGTTACAAAGGGCGACAAAAACGGCATTGCGGTTTTCTGCATACCCGTAACAGGGGAGCTTGACTTGAAAAAGGCGGCAAAGGCAACAGGCAACAAAAAAATTGAAATGGTTGCCGTAAAAGACCTTTTAGGCTTAACAGGCTATATCCGCGGCGGTTGCAGCCCCGTTGGAATGAAAAAGCAGTACCCCACCTATATCGACGAAACTGTTATTCTTTTTGATGCTATTGCCGTTTCTGCAGGTGTGCGAGGCTGTCAGATGATACTGAATGGTGAAAAATTAGCAGAATACGTTAAGGCAGAAATTATTGATTTGTGTATGTAAGAAAGTAAAGAGGTGAAGAAACTTGACAGATAAGCAAGTATTTGTATTCATTGCCGCGATGCTACTTATTGCGGTTATTGCAATAGTCTTTGTTTCTTTAATCCTGAGAAGTCTTAAAAAACTGGCAACACTTGAAAACTATGAGGTAAATGGCTTTAGCATTGCTGCCATAACAAAGGTTGTTGGTAAAAGAAAAGTGGTGTCCTTTGGCGCTTCTGTAGGTAAAAATAATACAGCAGAAAAGAGATACACGTACATAAGCAAGAGTGCAAAAGAAGATGTAGAAAGCTATTTTAAATACCTGGAAGAATGCGAAGGCTTCAGCTTTAATGAAGCTGTAAAAAATGATGAAGACATTAACAAGCTGTCGGCATGTAAGCTTATCGGAACCGTAAAAATACAAGTTGAAGCGTGTTACGATTTGACAGGCTATACAATCTGTATTGAAATAACGGATAAGTAATTTTCAAAACACCTATTGACAAACAGAGCAATAGGTGTTATATTTTAAATAACGATTGAACAATTATTCAAATGTTAAAATGAGGAGGCGGAAAAATGTTGGAGGAAGAATTGTTGTACGACCTGGCGGAATTGTATAAAATATTCGGCGACAGTACCCGCATAAGAATATTGTATGCTTTATTTGAGAAGGAAATGTGCGTTAACCTTATTGCCGAGGAACTTGGCATGACAATGAGCGCAATAAGCCACCAACTGAGAATACTTAAGCAGGCAAGGCTTGTTAAGTACCGCAAAGAGGGCAAGGCTGTGTTTTACGCTCTTTCTGACGACCATGTAAAGAGCATTATCGAAATGGGTCTTGAACACATAAGCGAATAAGCATGTTGCCTACGGCAATGCGATATGTGCATTGAATGTTGCAATTACCTGATCAAAGAGAACTGATATGATAAGAAAGGCGGTAAAGTTATGAAAAAGGTATTTAAGCTTGACGAGGTAGACTGTGCAGTTTGTGCGCAGAATATGGAAAACGGCATTAAAAAGATAGATGGTGTAGAGAGCGCTGTTGTAAGCTACGTTACACAAAAGCTTCTTATAGAGTGTGACGAAGGTGAAATGGACAGAATTCTGGACGAGGCGCAGAAGGTCATAAAAAAGGTTGACCCCCGCTGTAGAATTGTGAGGTAGCTATGAGCAGGCGACAGAAAGAAAATTTATGGCGCATAATTATCGCAACAGTGCTTTTTGTGGGCATTGTGCTTTTGCCCATTGACGGCATTGTAAAAACTTTGCTGTTTTTAGTGCCCTACTTTATAGTTGGCTACGACGTTTTGTGGGGAGCTGTGCGAAACATTCTTCATGGGCACATTTTCGACGAAAACTTTCTTATGGCTTTAGCAACGGTCGGTGCTTTTTGCATTGGCGAATACCCCGAAGCAGTTTTTGTAATGCTGTTTTTCCAGATAGGTGAGCTTTTTCAGAGCATTGCTGTGGGTAAAAGTCGTAAGTCTATATCAAGCCTTATGGACATTGCACCCGAGGTGGCAAATGTTCTCAAGGATGGCAAGTTCTGCGAAGTTTTTCCCGAAGAAATTGCTGTTGGCGACATAATTTTAGTAAAACCCGGCGAAAGAATCCCGGTTGACGGCATTATTACAAAGGGTTACAGCGATATTGACACCTCCGCAATGACGGGCGAAAGCATACCTCGCGTTGCAGGAGTGGGTGACAATGTTATAAGCGGTTGCGTTAATATGAGCGCACCCATAGAAGTAGAAGCCACAAAGGAATATTCAGAATCAACTGTTATGAAGGTTCTGGAGCTTGTGGAGCATTCTGCTTTAAATAAGGGTAAATACGAAAGCTTTATAACACGCTTTGCACGTGTTTACACACCCGTGGTTGTTGTGCTGGCTCTTTTAGTGGCATTTATCCCTCCCATATTTGTTGGCAACTTGACCACATGGGCTTTAAGAGCATTGTCGTTCTTGGTTGTGTCGTGCCCCTGTGCTTTGGTTATAAGTGTTCCGCTCTCGTTTTTTGGTGGTATAGGTGCTGCATCAAGGCGAGGCGTTCTGGTAAAGGGCAGCAGTTATCTGGAAATGCTTTGTCAGTGTAAAACCGTTGTAACCGATAAAACCGGCACACTTACAACAGGAAAGCTTATGGTTACGGATTTTGACAATAAAGAGGCTGTGAAAATTGCGGGCAGCATTGAAAGGTTTTCAAGCCATCCTGTTGCAAAGGCTGTTGCCAATGCAACCAACGCGGTTTTTGACATGCAGAATGTGCGCGAAATTCCCGGCAAGGGCATGTGCGGCGTTTGTGACGGAAAGGATGTTCTGGTAGGTAATAAAGCCTTTCTTGAGGAAAACGGCGTAAAAGTAACGGGCAAAGGCACAGTGTTTGTTGCCATTGACGGAAAATACGCAGGCGGAATAACCGTTTCTGACCATGTGAAGGAAAATGCACGCAGTGCAGTGGAAAGCCTGCATAAATGCGGGATAGAGAAGGTTATAATGTTAACGGGTGACAGCAAAGAGGGCGCTGAAGCAATCTTTTTGGAAGCAGGTCTTGACGAAATGTATCATTCACTTTTGCCTGCCCAAAAGGTGGAGAAGCTTGAGACTATTATGCAAAAAAGCTCCGGCAAAACAGTTTACCTTGGTGACGGCATTAACGATGCCCCTGTTTTAAAACGTGCTGATTGCGGCATTGCCATGGGCGCTATGGGCAGCGATGCGGCAATTGAAGCAAGCGACATTGTTTTCATGAACGACGATATTGCCCTTTTGCCCGAAAGCATAAAAATAGCAAAAAAGACAGTGGCAATTGTTAAGCAGAACATAGTTTTTTCAATTGCTGTAAAGGTCTTAGTGCTCATTTTAACAGCACTTGGCTATGCCGACATGTGGCAGGCGGTTTTTGCCGATGTGGGAGTAATGGTAATTGCCGTGCTTAACACATTAAGAACTTTAAAAATGTAAAAATGCACAATAAAACGCACGCTACTTTTGAGTAGTGTGCGTTTTATACCCATAAATGTGAACTGATAAATATTATTCATACAGAAAATGCATAAAAAACGCAAAATTACATTCAATTTTGTGAAATTACACGGCTTTTGTGAAAAGTGCATAAAAAAATTTAAAATATTTTGCATATTTCTAACTTTTCGTGTATTGAAAAACTTAAAATTGTTTGCTATACTCTAATTGTACCGAAAAGGTACGAAACTTTTTTCATTTTCCCTCCTTTTAGTGACAGACAAGATCGTTTATTGTCTGTCTTTTTTTTTCTTGTTTGTGAAAAAACGAGTGTATGGTGTGGCTTTGGGAAAAATGTCCCTGTACTATACGAGCATGGGCTTTATAAAGTAAATTGTTAACCCTGACATTGTATGTCGGGGTTTTTTGTTGTTGACGGAAAAATTTACTGATGATATAATAATTACAGTTAGTTAAATACATGAAAGGACGGGATTTTGTATGAACATTCTTGAAAAAGAGGGCGCTTGGTGTTGGTTTGCTGACCCAAGAGCAATTTCGCATAAAGGAAGAACCTTTATCGGCTGTATAGACGTGCATGGTAACATAAAGGCAATCATGCTTTATGAGGGCAAAAAAACAGAGGTGCTTGTGCGTTCAAATTTCCAGCCTGACGACCACGACAATCCCACATTTTTAGTGCTCCCCGATGAGCGTATTATGATTATTTATTCCCGTCACACAGACGAGGCGTGCTTCTATTATCGCATTTCAAAAAAGCCCTGCGATATTACTGACCTTGGCGAAGAAAAGGTTTTAAAAACTGACCATAATACAACCTATCCTTCGCTCTTTATTATGGAAAACGACCCTGAGCATATTTATCTTTGCTACCGTGGTGTTAACTGGCATCCCACCTGTTCACGCCTTACAATGCCCGATGAAAACGATAATATTTCATTCGACGTTGAACCCTTCCAGATTGTTAAGAGCAACGTTCAGGGGGCAGGCTGTCGTCCTTACGCGAAGTATGTGTCTGACGGCAAGAGCAAAATCCACATGGTTTATTCCTCAACTCACCCTGATAATGTGTGCCCTGTGTGCATATATTATTCATGCCTTGACACAACAGACTTCACCCTTTACGACATTGAAGGTAATGTTTTAAAGGATAAAGTCAACGAAGCTCCCTTTGTTGTTTCGGGCTTTGAAACAGACCCCGGCTTTGTTGTGGACTCTCATATTACATCAAAGCGTGGCTGGGTGTGGGACGTTATGATTGGCGAAAGAGGCGTGAGCGCTGCAATTGTTAACATTGCACAGGATAAAATCACTCAGCATTATTACTATACATATTATAAAGATGGCAGATGGAAGAAAATTTTTGTGGGCAATGCACACAAGTTCCACCGCTCCAATACAGAATTCTGCTATGGTGGCGGTATGAGCCTTGATAAGGACAACGAAGGCGTTTGCTATGTATCTATTCCCTTGGGTACAGCCTTTGAAATTGTAAAGTACACTGTTGATAATGAGGATCGTGTATCGAGAAAGGTTATCACAAAGTACAGCGAATTGAATAACATTCGTCCCTATAAAATAAAAGAAGGTCCCCTTGTGTGGATGAGTGGTGATTATTACTACTGGATCGTAAACTCGCGTTACCCTCAGGGCTTCCCCACAGGTGTGTACATTGACGGTGATGTGGGTGAAGAAATGTACACTGGCGGCATAAAGGTTATTTGCAACAGCGATAGTGAAGGTGTAGTTTATTCCGACAGTGATGTAACACTTCAGGTTGAAGGAACTACCGTTACCTTCTGCGGAAAAGTAAGCAGTAATCCGCTTTCCACATCTGACTGGAACAAAGAACACAACGCCACAACTGACGGCAGCAAAAAGCTTGTTCGCCCTGAAAATATGGAGTTTGAAATTGTTAAGACGGATGATGCTTTTGTCCTCTTAAGGGAAGGAAATGTTGATGTGTATGTATCCCGATAAGGAAAGCATGAAAGAAATTGAAATAAGCCATGAGTATAAATTCAAGGGCAGAATTATTAATATGCGCCTTGACACAGTAAAAACTCCCGAGGGGAACATTGCATCCCGCGAGATTGTTGAGCACCCCGGGGGAGTTGGCATTGTTGCTCTTGACGAAAATAATAACGTGTACATGGAATGGCAATACCGTCGCCCATTTGACGACCTGGTTTACGAAATTCCTGCAGGCAAGCGCGACAGCGGGGAAGAACCCATTGTGTGTGCGAAACGTGAGCTGGAAGAGGAAATAGGCCTTTGTGCTAAAAACTGGGTCTACCTTGGCGTTAGCTATGCGTCTCCCGGCTTTTGCACAGAAGGGCTGCATTTATTCCTTGCAACCGATTTGTACCAGGGAACGCTCAATCGTGATCCCGATGAGGTTCTTATAATTGAACAGGTGCCTCTCGAAACCCTGGTGGAAAAGGCAATGAGTGGCGAAATTAAGGACGGAAAAACCCTTATCGGTATTCTTAAAACAAACGAATACCTGCGTCGCGAAAAAAAATAATTAGATTTCGTCAAAAAAATGTTGACAAGTCGCATGTAGTTATGTATAATAAATATGAAAATGATAATCGTTATCATTTTGAAGTGGATTTAAAAAATTTTAAATATAAAGGAGATTAAATTTATGAAAAAGTATGTATGTCCCGTATGCGGTTATGTTCACGAAGGTAACGAGCCCCCGGAAAAGTGCCCTCTCTGTGGTGTTCCCGGCAGCCGTTTCACAGTAATGGAAGAAGGCGCAGCTCTTGCAGCTGAGCACGAATATGGTGTTTATGCAAAGACAGTAAAGAACAACCCCGATATTCCCGAAGAAGATAAGAAGTATATTTTTGAACAGCTTATGGCAAACTTCCAGGGCGAATGCAGCGAAGTAGGCATGTATCTTTGCATGGCTCGCATTGCTCACCGTGAAGGCTATCCCGAAGTAGGTCTCTACTGGGAAAAGGCAGCTTACGAAGAAGCTGAACATGCTGCAAAGTTTGCAGAGCTCCTCGGTGAAGATCTTGAACCCAACATGAAGGCTACAACAAAGGATAACCTCAAGTGGAGAGTTGACTGCGAATACGGCGCAACAAAGGGCAAGTTTGACCTTGCAGTTATGGCTAAGAAGTACGGCTTGGATGCTATTCATGACACTGTGCATGAAATGGCAAGAGACGAAGCTCGCCACGGCAGAGGTCTTGAAGGCTTACTTAAGAGATACTTTAAGTAATGCAGAGTGCAGAACGCAGAATGCAGAGTTAAGGAATAAATTCCTGTGGAATTTGATTAAATGGAGGAATTGGTTATGGCTAAATATGTATGCCCCTGTGGCTATGAATATGATCCCGCTGTTGGTGATCCCGATAACGGCATCGCGCCCGGTACAGCATGGGAAGATGTACCAGAAGATTGGGTATGTCCTGTATGCGGACTTGATAAGGATGCATTTACAGAAGAATAAGTAATATAAGGACCGCTTGATAGCGGTCCTTGTTTTTTTAAAATGATAATGATATAATGAAAGCAATAAAAAACAGGGAGCAAAGCTATGGAAAGAAAAAAGGTTCAGATTGATATAAATGAATACCCCGAAAGCTTTCACGAGTTTTTAAAGGATGCTACCATCTACGACAGTAGCTGTTCAAAAGAGGCAAGGGTTATTTTTATTGATGAAGGTGATGGTTATTATCTTAAAAAGGCAGTAAAGGGCAGCTTGAAAACCGAGGCGGAGCTGACAGCTTATTTTCATAAAAAAGGTCTGGCAACCGAGGTTTTAGCCTACGAGTCGGCTGATTTTGACTATTTTTTAACAAGAAAGGTGCAGGGCGAGGATTGTGTGCATCATACATATCTTGAAAACCCGAAAAGGCTTTGCGAAACTACGGCAACACTTCTTCGTAAACTGCACGAGGAGGATTTTTCCGACTGTCCCGTTGACAGAATGAAAACCTATTTTGAAACTGTGGAAACTAACTATAGAAAAGAGGTTTTTGACAACAGCCTATTTACACAAAAGTGGCAGATAGGAAACAGGGACGAAACAAAAGCATTTGCCGACAAAAACAGGCACCTTCTTAAAAGCGATGTGCTTTTACATGGCGACTATTGCCTGCCTAATATAATGCTTAATAACTGGGAGTTTTCTGCCTTTATCGATTTAGGTAACGGTGGAATTGGCGACAGGCACATTGACCTTTTCTGGGGTATATGGACCGTGTATTTTAACTTTAAAACCAATAAGTACGACGATTATTTTATGGATGCTTACGGCAGGGATAAAATAGACGAAGAAAAGCTTCGTTTAATTGCCGCCATGGAAGCCTTCGGCTAAGACTGTATAAAGGGAAAAAACAATTTGTTTAATCGGAGTGCATTTATTCTCCCTATTGAATTTGTAAAAAAATAATGTTATAATCAAGAAAAAAGGAGGAATGAAAAATGGATATTAAGGCAAAAGTAGAAGAAATTGTAAAGAAGATTATGGCAGACAAGGACATTCTTGCAAAGTTCCAGAAGGACCCTGTAAGCGTGGTTGAAGAGCTTGTGGGCATTGACCTTCCCAACGACCAGCTCGAGCCTGTAGTTGAGGCTGTAAAGGCTAAAATCACTGCAGACAAAATTGGCGATGTATTGGGTGGCTTAGGCAATCTTTTTAAGTAATTAAGTCTATAAAAGGCGGTTGGTTTTCCAACCGCCTTTTTGTGTACGTTTTTTAGTACAGAAAGGGAGGTATAATCAAAGAAAAAAAGGAAAGGAATAAAAATTATGCGGGATATTGAAAATGTTATATGCGCTGTTGTAGAGAGCGAGCAAATGAGACAACACCTTATAGGTAAGCTGGAATCAATATCGGAATACGATATTATAGACCTTGTTATGAATGCAACATGCAGTATGGAAAAGAAAAACGAGCTTTTCGGCTTACTTAAAGCTAAAAGTGACATTTACGCTGAGTACGCAGAACGTACAGAAAAAAGCCTGAGAGATTTTTACAGTGGACTTGATGAGGTGGTAACTATTTCCGGATATAAAATGTCAGGAGGTAAAAATGTTAAAGCTGTAACCGTAGAAGGGTTTGAAACGGCAATCGGAGCAAAAAGATACATTATGGAAAATTTCAATGACAGAAACGATATGTATTTTGAGGTTTGCGTAGAAAAAGCAGAAGGTAAAGAGAAGCATTACATTTTAAATTGTAATGGTGATTTGTGGTATGAAGCTGATGTGAATTCGTTTTTGCGTAAGTCTATATGCACTTTTGAAGAAGATGAAGCTAAGATCGACATTCCCTTTGAGGCAGGAGATATTGTAAAAATAGATATGAGCCCCTTCAGAGAACCTTTCTATGGGGTTATTGTTGAAAAGGATGACTCATGGGTACGATATGCTTATTTTAGAGGTACTGTAATGATGAATTCTCTTAGGCCAATCGCACAATACAGGCTTGAAAAGGTTGAAGTGGCTTCCCTTAACAAGGATGATATATTACTGTTCTTAAGCAGTATAGCTTCTTCGGATATGTATATCCTTCAGAAATTTATAAAAGCAGCAAATATACTGAACGGATTGACAGTTGATGCATTATTTGACCTGTTCGGTGATAAACAAAAAGAAATTTCAAAAGAGTGGGCAGAAAGGGTTAAATGGTTAAAGCTGAAAAGGTTTGATTATTTAAAATTTATCGACTCGAAGACTATCCGTACCCATCTTGAAGAAACAGACTATGAATTGAGCGAAAGAGAGACAGCTTTAGTTATATACGAAAGCTTTTTGCCACTTAAAGAAAAGCACGAAGCATATAATGAGCTTATACAAAACAGCCTCGATGAAAATGTAAGGACAATATTGAAAAAACGGGTAGAGCTTGAAAAAATTCTTCTGGATATTTTCTTCCAGAAGGATGATGCGGTTTATGTTTATCGCTACATTGATGAACCACCCTATGAAACAGGTGAAGAGGTTTTTAAAAGCTACACTAAGTGCGTGGAGGATGCCTTCAAATGGCGGGAAGATGCAAAATATGTGCGAATTGAAAAGAAATGGATTGTTGATGATGAGGATAGCTCTAAAGAAGCAGGCGTGCTCTTAAATAAAAAGGGCGAGGTTATAAATGTTTCGGCACGTGGCATTCTGAGCGATGAACTGTGCGAAAAATACTGGAGCATAATTGATTTGTGGCAGGAGCCTGTATGTATTCCTTTGCCCTTTAAACGAGGGGATATTCTGCAGACAATAGGAAATGGTGCTTTTGTTTATGAACCCGATTGGGATAAAGGCTACGTTAGTGGCTATATGCAAAACGATTCTGAAGACGAGGCTGCTATTGTAGGGGTATACAGCATATCGAACTGGCTTACTGCCGAATACTATACAGGGGAATTGAAAGGGAAAAACAAAAAGCTTAAGGATATAAGCGCTTACTTAAAGGGCGAAATGAATCTGGTTGATTTCATTGAAAACTGCAGACAGATGAAATAAACAAAAAACAGTTGCAATTTTAATTGCAACTGTTTTTGTTTGTCAGCCTATCTGGCGTTTGCCAAACCAGTCGATGCTTTTAGCACCAAGCATTTTTGCCTGAGCTTCAATCATGCGTGTGGCTTCTTCAAGAGAATTTGCCTTGATGATATCTGTCTTCATGCCGTAGTTCCATGAAATGCCTGCAGGCTTCCACTTCATTTCGTATGTGTTCATAATCTCACCTCCTGAAAAAATTGTATCAGAAGTACTGTGCAAAAAAACGTACAGAATTATTCGAGCTCAAATTCTTCTGTTACGATGTATTCCCAATCAGAATTTTTGCCCGGTTTTGACCATTTTACTTTACGAATGTGTGTAACTCCGGCTGCCTTGTAACGAGCCCATTTTTTTGTGATATTAAAAAAGTCATCTTCGCCATCGGGCATACATCTTGAAACCTTATTCTGAGAAAACATTTTATCCTCGTCCTTTGTTATGATACAGGCAAAAAGCTTATCGGATATGTGCCCTTTTAAGAAGCTGAAGCATTCTTCGTAATTAAAATCTGCAGATAAAATGTAATCATCGCGGTATTTTTCTATTGAGTTGTTGAAAATTGTTCTTGGGATAACGTGCTCGTGGCGAAGGTCTTTGGCATTCTTGTTTTTATCATACTGCGCCAAGGCGGCCTCGCTCCAATATGGACAACCGAAATATTTTGCAGAATTGCCGTTGTCATCTCTTGCAGTTAACGCCCAGGAAAATACCAGTCTGAGGCATTCGTGCAAGGTGGTCTTGCTGAAATTTTCAATTCTGCACAGCGAAATGAGATCTTCAATTATTTTGTCTTTAAATTCAGCCATAGGTTATGCCTGCCTTTCTTTTTTATTTATACTCCGTATACATTGTTTTTCAGCTTGTTTATCACAGCTTCGCGAAGCTCAGGCGGGCTTAACACTTCACATTTGTCTGCAACGGAGGCTGCCCATTCACTTAAGGTGATGAGCCCTCCGTCAATTTTTGCCGTAAAGGTGCCGTCGTTATTGTCGGTAAGCTTAACGGAGCTTAAAAAGTCTGAAAAATTGTCCATAACCTTTTCAAGCAGGTCATTACTGCAACGCAATGTTGCCACTATGCCATCAATATGGTTAGGTGCATATTCGCCTATTACTATGCGGTGACGGTCGCTGTGTTTAGGGTCAAAGTGTTTATCGGTGAGGCGCACATTACGGATGCGGTCAATGCGGAAGCGCATGGTCGTATCGGGAATATTGCTGCTTGTAACAAGGTAATAGGTGTGATTCATGGCAAAAATCCAATAGGGTGCAACAACAAAGCTTTCCTCCCTGTAGGGAACAAGGTTACCGTTTATGTCAAACTTTGTGTAGTCAAATTCTATTTTGAGATTATTCATGAGTGCGATATCTATCGTATCGAGAGAAAGGTGAAAGTCCTCCGGAATAAACTTTTTTTCAACTGCAAGGGCAAGGTTTCTGCGTACATCCCAGCTTGTTGCAGAAATCATATTTCTGAGTTTTTTTATTACAGGCATACAGGTGTTTGTGTCCTTATAGGGGTTAAGGGATAATGAATCTAAAAGTAGCTTTACCTCTGCCATGGAAAAGGCACGGGAATCTATTTTGTAGCCAACACCGTTGTCATTGTAGTCGCTGATATCATAACCAACATCCTTGAGGGTTTTAATTGAGGCATACACCGTCCTGCGGTCAATGTGAAGATCCTGCTTTTCCATGAGTTTTATAATCTGATTTGTTGTAACCGCCTTGTTTTCGTCAGAAAAGGTTTCCAGTATTTTTAAAATGCAAAGGTCATATGCCTTGCAGGAAAGATGCGAGTGTCCGTTTCTGTGCTTTACAGTAGGAATGGTAATAATGACATTTTCCCCGGAAGGGAGAGGTGCAACAGGGGAGGGAATGCCTCTTTTTATGTTTTTCCAATGCTGTGGCGAGGGTGTGGGGATATTGTTGTCCTTACATGCCTGTTTTAATTTTTCCAACGGAACATTCTTAAGCTTTGCATATGTAGATAAAGCGGTTTTCCATAAGTCCTTGTATAAAGCCTCACGGGATATACTAAAACTCTGTGACATTTTATTCACCTCAAAATTATTTTATCATTCTGTATACAGTTTATCAATAGGGGTGTGCAAAAAAATGTACACCATTGCAGGTGGGATGTTTTTGGGACATCCAAGGTGATATTATTAATAAAAAGGAGGCGATGTTATGAACGAAAGATTTAACAAGCCTGAGTATATGGCAGGCGAATGGAAGAGGCTTTTTTGCGAAGCGTACAGGCTTTCGGTGAAAAAAACCGACAAGGTTACAGAAGATATGCGAGTCAGTTATATTGTGAAAAGCTTTGTAAATACCTTGTGGAATACAAAGGAGCTTTTAAAAAGTAAATTTAAAAAGGGTTACCTGCCTGTTGATTGCATCGGGATAATAAATAACATGCATCTTTTTGCAGCGTGGAATTATGATTGCCCGAAAAAGGTAGAAGCCTGCAGAATAATTGCAAGAAGGTTTGTTGAAAGAATTGTGTGTAACGAAAAGTATATGTTCTCAGATGAGATAGGCATATTCACCGAAAAAACTGAAACGCCGGTATACTTTTACAATATTAAAGATGGCGATATATCGGATGTTTTAACAATGCTTGATGAATTGGAGGAAAACTAATATGTACACAATACCACCTAAAAAAATGATAGCAATTAATATATTGAACATTCTCAGAAAGTATTCGGATATGGACCACCGCCTGACAGGGCAGGAAATTATGGAGTATTTAAAAAAGGATTACTACATGGAGGTTGACCGAAAAACCGTAAAAAGAAATCTTATGAATTTAACGGAACTGGATTACGGCATTGATTACGAGGAAATTGCACGCACTGATGCAAAGGGCAAGGAAACCTCTATCTGCACAAACTGGTACATTCAGCGCGAGTTTGACGACTCTGAGCTACGTTTTTTAATTGACAGCTTGCTTTTTTCAAGGGTGCCCTCAAGTCATTGCAGAAAGCTTATTGACAAGCTTAAGGACCTTTCGAATATTTACTTTGAAAAAAAGCTGGGGCACATTTACAGCACCATAACAGGCTCAAGGGAAAACAAGGAGCTTTTTTTCACTGTGGACGTGCTTAGTGAGGCTATTGAAAAAAAGAAAAAGGTCAGCTTTGTTTACAATGCTTACGGAACAGACAAAAACATGCATCCAAGGCGCGAAAAGCCCTACGTTGTGAGCCCCTTGGCAATGACAGCTTTAAACGGAAGGTATTATCTTGTCTGCATGGCGGAAGGGTATGACACTGTTGTCAATTATCGCATTGACCGCATTACGGGAATAACAATGCTCAACGAGAAGGCTAAAAGCAATGAAAAACTTAACCTTTCCGAATACATGGCAGAAAGGCCCTACATGTTTGCGGGGAAAAGTGAAAGAATAAGAATGAAAATTGACGAGCGTGTTGTGGACCAGGCTGTTGATTGGTTTGGTGACAAGATAAGATTTGAAACAGGTGATAACTGCATTATGGCCGAAGTGCAGGCAAACAGCGAGGCGTTTTTTCATTGGGCTCTTCAGTATGGGCTCTGGGTTGAGGTGACAGCTCCTGCCCAATTAAGAAATAAGATAATTTCGGCAGTTGACAGCATGAAAGAAAAATACTCTGTCTGACAGTGCAAAACGGGACGTTTGTCATGCACACAGGGATTGATTTGTTGTTAAAAAAGGTATAGAATTACCCGTGAGGTGATTATTATGAAGGATATTAAAGCAATTTTTGACAAGCTTGATGAAAAGCTGGAGGCTGTTGCAAAAAGAAACCACGATAAGATCCCCTATACAACAGTTGATGGCGTGTATGACAATAAATACGAAACAGATGTGTGCTGGTGGACCAACGGCTTTTACCCCGGACTTATGTGGGTTATGTATAACGCCACAAAAAAGGAATGCTACAAGGAAGCGGCGCGCTGTGCCCAGAACCTTTTAAGGGAGGCCTTTAAACATCGTGACGGTCTTCATCACGATGTTGGCTTCATGTGGTATCTTTCCGAGGGCAGCGACTACATTTTAACAGGCTCGAAATCTGCCCGCGACACGGCGCTCTACGCTGCTGATATGCTTGCGGCAAGGTTTAACCTTAAAGGCGGCTTTATCCGCGCCTGGAACGAGGAAGGCGGCTTAAAACGCGACACCTGGACCATTATTGATTGCATGATGAATATTCCGCTTCTCTATTGGGCAAGTAAAGAAATTGACGATGAGCGCTATGCACTTATTGCGAAAGCGCATGCTGACATGGCAATGCGCGACCATGTGCGTGAGGATGGCAGCACAAACCACATTTGCATTCACGATAACATAGACAGAAGCCTGTCGGGAACACTGGGCGGACAAGGCTTGAAGGAAGGCTCCTGCTGGTCAAGAGGAAACTCCTGGGCAGTTTACGGCTTTATACAAAGCTACATGCATACAAAGGAAAAAAAGTACCTCGATACAGCAGTAAAGTGCGCAGATTATTTTATTGACAAGGTTGAAAAAACCAACTGGATTGCAAATAGCGACTTTGACCAGAGCGACGAATACTGGATTATCGATACCTCAGCAGGTGCTATTGCAGCCTGTGGCATGGTGGAAATTGCCAAGGCAACAGGCAACGAAAAGTATCGTGAGGCTGCCATAAATATAATAAAGGCAACTGCAGAAAAGTACTGCGACTGGGAAATTGAGCGCGATGGTGTTGTTATGTACGGCAGCGAAGCATATAATACAAAGAGCATACATAAGCACCTTATATATGCTGACTACTATTTTGCTGAATGTGTAGCGCTTTTGCTTGGTAATTCCAGGACGAATTAATCCAATATTAACATTATACAGGTTGACACCCCCTTATTTAATTGATAAAATTAAATAAGGGGGTGCTTTATATGAAAAAGCTTTTAAGCGTAATGCTTGTTTTTGCTATAGTGTTTGCATCTATGTCTGTTGCAGCAGAGGAGTTTAATAATGAAGAGGATTTCTCATTCGATGCTTATGATTCCTTCGAGGTTATTGCATCGGAAGAAGCAGTTTTAATGGAAATTGATGTTGATGTTAAGGAAGCCCTGGAAGAAAAGCTTACCTCGGCATGGGACAGCCTTGCTGCAGAAGTTCAGCTTTATCCTGATGTGAAAATTCACCGAAACGATATTGTGTCATACTTTTCAACAATTTTCTTTGAAAACCCACAGTATTACTACGTTGTGCGAAAGTTTTCTGCAACGACGAATAGTGCCGGCTATATCGGAAAGCTGTATAATTTAGTGTATTCTGTGGACGATATGGAGAGTGTTAACAAAACCCGAGAGAAGATTGATGGAGCAGTTAAAGAAATTCTTTTCAATATAAGTTGCGATATGACAGACTTTGAAAAGGTTATGACTGTGCATGACTACATGGTAAATAACTACATTTATGACATATCCGATGCAGATCAGACATATCTTATTCTGCTCGACAAGGTGGGTGTCTGCGCAGCCTATGCAGAAGCTTTCCAGCACGTTATGAATGTTATAGGAATTGAAAGTACCATTGTAAAGTCTGACTCTATGGGGCACATGTGGAACATGGTAAAAATAGATGGAAGATGGTATCATGCTGATGTTACCTGGGATGACCCCGACCAGATGGGAAGGATAAGCCATCAGCATATGTTCTTGAGTCAGAATGCCATTGAAGATTTGGGCCATTATGGTATTGATGCACCATATAACGCAATATCTACAGTTTATAACAATGCCGAATGGCACGATGACATGAGCGCTATGGTAACAGCTGAAGGTGTTATGTATCGTGTTGAAGGTAACAATCTTATCGACGAAACCGGCAACACAATATACGAAAAGCTGGACGGCGGCGATGGTTTTTGGGCTACCACGCAAACAACCGGTGTTAAAGATGAAATATTTGCAAGCTTGTGTGAAATAAACGGAGTGCTGTACTTTAACACCGACACAGGTATTTATTCGTATAATCCCAAAACACGGGAAACGGCAACCGTGTTGGAAGAATACGGAATTTTTGGCTTGTATTCCGACAAGAACATGATCTATTACAGTACATATGATTTTGAAGAGCAAGCCTTTGTAAAAAAGGGCGAATTAAAGGTTTGCGGAAGCTTTGTTAAAGAGTCTTATTATGAAGATGGAAAGGCTGTTGTAAAGCTTTATAACGATAATGACTCTCCCATCTGGGCAATAAGCGAGGGTGAGGGCTATAAAATATGTAAGGTAGAGGCTAAGAGCGTTGACATAATAGAATTTGAAAACGGCAACAGCCAGACAATTTATGTATGGACCCAGGGCTTACAGCCTGTGGTTGAAGCCTTTATGGTAAGTGAATAAAAAAGAAAACCGCTGATTTTAAATCAGCGGTTTTTGTGTGTGGAAATTACTTTTTCATGGGAATGCCCTGAGCTTCAAGGGTAGCAATAATAGAGTCAACAACCTCCATTACTTCGTCCTTTGTAAGTGTTCTTTCGCTATGAGAGAACAGAATTCTTACAGTAATGGACTTGCCCGATTCGTCAACGTATGTGTCAAGAAGCTTGACAGACTTGATAAGAGGGCAGTTTGCTTCGCTAATAGCATTACCGATAGGTGCATACTTGTCAGAAACAAATGTAACGTCAATTTCCATTTCGGGGTACTTGGAGGGCTCAGCGTACTTGATGGAGTTATTTTCTTCATTTGAGAATGCCTTAACGTCAATCTCTGCAAATACGATAGCTGCCTTCTTGTCGATCTTCTTGGAAATAACGGGGTGAACAACACCTATTGTACCAAGCTTGGTGCCGTTAAGGCAGATAGCGTTAAGGTTTCTGGGGTGTTCATAGCTGTGTGCAGCTTCAATCTTTTCAAATGTGAGGGAAGCATGACGCAAATCGTCTGTAACAACAGCTAAAATGTCACGAAGATAAATGTATAATTCTTCTACGCTCTTTGTTTTGTCAAAGAGGGTGATGCAAAGCTTCTTTTCTTCGTTGCAAAGACCATCTTCCTTTAAACCGTTTACAACTCTGCCCACTTCAAACACACCAAAGGAGGGAGAGTAGGAAGTGTTAGCCTTTACCTGGCAAAGCTGTGTGGGAACGATAGACTTACGGATTGTTTCAATGTTGGGGTTTGTTGCGTTAACAAGCTTAATGTTGTCTTCAATTTCGATGCCCAAATCCTTATATTCATCGTAGTATGCCCATACGTAAGAGTGGAGCTCATGGAGAGAAAATCTCTTAACCAAAATGTCCTTAATCTTTTCTTCCATTGTTTTTTCTTCTGCGGCGCGAACAGGGTACAGCGGAACAGATGCTGTGTTTATATCGAAGTTATCGTAGCCGTAAATACGTGTGATTTCTTCAATAATGTCGGCCTTCATGGTAACGTCCTTTGTGGCTCTCCAGGAAGGAACTGTTACATTGAACTTATCGCCCTCTGTTTCAACTGTGAAGCCAAGAGCACGAAGGGTTTTAACAATTGTTTCGTCAGAAATTTCAATACCTGTGTAGCGGTCAACAAACTTCTTGTCAAATGTGAGGTTACGTGTGGGGTAGGAGTAAGCAATTTCATCTGTAAGAGAAGAAACAACCTCTACGCCGCTGTCGATATCTGTCAAAAGCTTTACAAAGCGTGCAATAGCAGGCACAGTGAGTGCAGGGTCAAGGCACTTTTCGTAACGCTGAGAAGCATCTGTACGGTGAGCAAGGCGAACTGTGCTCTTACGGATACTAACTGCATCAAAGGTTGCCGATTCAAGTGTGAGACGTGTTGTGTCTTCAACAATTTCGCTGTCCAGGCCGCCCATAATACCTGCAATGGCAACGGGTGTGTTGTCGTTACAAATCATAAGTGTGTTTTCGTCGCAGTTGCGGTCAACACCGTCAAGTGTGCGGAAAACATGAGGTGCGGGGAATCTCTTTATGCGGAGCTTTTCAACCTTTCTTGAGTCAAATGCATGCATGGGCTGACCCATTTCAAGCATAAGGTAGTTTGTTAAGTCAGCAAGAAGGTTTATGGAACGCATGCCGCAGTAGAAAAGACGGATACGCATGTTAACGGGGCTTACATTCTTTGTAATGTTTTCAACCTGTAAGCAGGAGTAACGCTGACAAAGAGGGTCTTCAATCTTCATATCAATTTTGGGAAGATTGTCGTACTTGGAAAGGTCAACAGAATCGAGAGGTTTTAATTCTCTGCCTGCAATTGCCGCAAATTCGCGGGCAATACCGTAGTGGCCCCAAAGGTCAGGACGGTTTGTAAGAGACTTATTATCAACCTCGAAGATAATGTCGTCAACCTCGTAAGCATCCTTAATAAGTGTGCCGTTAGGAAGGTCGTCGGTAATGTCCATAATTCCGTCGTTGTTGTCAGAAATACCTATTTCCTTTTCAGAGCAGCACATACCGTAAGAGGTGTAGCCTGCCAAGGGACGGGGCGCAATTGTTATTTCGCCAATGCGTGCACCAACGGGCGCAAAGGCTGTTTTCATACCAACACGAACATTGGGCGCACCGCAAACAACGTCGGTTAATTCGCCGTTACCTGCATCAACCTTAAGAAGGTGAAGCTTCTTGGAATCGGGATGGTCGTTTACTTCCTTAATTTCTGCAACAACAATACCGTCGATATCGCTGCCTTTAAAGAAAATCTCGTTTTCAACTTCGGCAGTTGAAAGAGAAAACTGGCTTATTAATTTTAATTTGTCCAGACCTGTGAAATCCACAAAGTCGGAAATCCAATTCATAGATAAAAACATAGTTATCAATCCTTTTTGTAAGATGTGGGGAATTTTACACGGACCGTCGGGGACGCCGGTCCCTACGATTATTCGTCGTCAGTAAACTGACTAAGAGCCTTAAGGCTGCCGGAATTCAGATCGCGGATATCCTTAACACCGTACTTCATCATAGCAAGACGGGTAAGACCAAGACCAAACGCAAAGCCTGTGTATTCCTCGGGGTCAATGCCGCCAGCCTTCAACACCTCAGGATGAATCATGCCGCAGGGGCAAAGCTCAAGCCAGCCTGAATGCTTACAGGAGGGACAGCCGTCACCACCGCAGATAAGACAGCTTATATCAAGCTCAAAGCCGGGTTCCACAAATGGGAAGAAGCCGGGACGAAGTCTTACCTTTATGTCCTTTTTGAACACTTCGGAGAGCATTGTCTTCA
>JAFQLL010000092.1 GCA_017414645.1 Clostridia bacterium
AAAAAATAAATTTGATTTTATTGCCATGCGAGAATTTCCTCGCGAGGCTCGGAAAACGCATATGGCATTACAAAGTGTTTTCTCCTCTGTTTACCTTAATTGCAACTATCGTCAGAGAGTGTCGGAGACACTTTGTTCTGTGCTGCATATAATGTAGAGAGGTGCTTATATGAGACTTAGCATTATGGCGGTTAACGAAAAGAAGAACCCCTTCGGCTTTTTGTGGTACATACTTTTTGCTCTTATTGTATTTGTAGTAATTTTTATATGGGTAAACATAAAGGTCAGACCCTTTGTTATATCCGTTACACAGGGTTATGCCGAAAACATTGCCTCGAATACCCTTAACCGGATCATTGACGAGGCTATGAGAGAAAACGAATATAATTTTGTGAACGTTATAAGGGACTCGGGGGACAGGGTTGTTGCCGTAACCATGAACAGTGCCGACACAAACCTTTTCATGACCAGAATTTCCATAGGACTTAAAAACCGTATAGCAGATATGGACGAAATCGAAGCACGCATTCCCCTGGGCAACTTTCTGCCGTACCCTTTTCTTGCGGGGCTGGGGCCAAAGGTGCCCGTAAAATTCCTTGTTCTGGCAAGCACTGCCGTCACTGCAGAGGAAAGCTTTCTTTCAAAAGGCATAAACCAGAGCCTGTACACCCTCTCGCTTAAAGTTGTTACAGATGTTGGAATTTACATCCCTGCAATGCATTCCTCCGTAAGGGTAGAAAACCAGGTTCCCATTGCCCAAACCATCATTGTAGGCTCTGTTCCTGACAGCTATACAAACGTTGAAGGCATGGAGGGCTCAGTTCAGGACACAGTACTTGACATTGAGTGAATAAATTTTGTTTTATAAAGGCTATAAAACGCAAATATTCTCTTGACAGAGGGATATAAAAGTATTAAAATATTAATAATAAATCAGACTGTTAGGAGTAGACACTATGGTAGTTAAACAGATAGTTGTACAGAATCAGGTGGGTCTTCATGCCCGTCCTGTTACATTTTTCATTCAGAAGGCAAACGAATTCAAGGCAAGCATCTGGGTTGAAAAGGAAAATAAAAAGGTAAATGCAAAGAGCTTATTAGGCGTTCTTTCCTTAGGCGTTGCACGAGGTATGGAAATTACCATCAGTGCAGAGGGCGAGGATGAACAGGCAGCGGTTGATGCTCTTGAAGCACTTATCGATTCTAACTTTGAAGAATAATGAATTATAAAGGCGGTTTTGCAATTGTAAAACTGCCTTATTAAATATAAGGAGGAAATTATGAACAGAATCAGACAATGTTTTGACCGTGATTGGGACTTCTACGCAGGCGATATTGATGTGCAGTATGCAATCAAGGCAGGCTGTACAGGCGGCGTAACAGTGTGTGACAAGCGTGCTGACGGCGAATGGCTTGCCATTGCGTATAACGATAAAGAAGTAGAAGTAAAGCTCGATAAGTCACTTCTTAAAAAGGTTAATTTGCCTCACGATTGGGTTGTTGAAGGCAATTTTTCAAAAAATGAATGGGATGCTCAGGGCTATCTTAAGCAGGGCATAGGCTGCTACAGAAAGGAATTTGACCTTCCCGAGGAATATAAGGGCAAGGTTGTATCTATCGAATTTGACGGTGTTTCCAGAAACGCAACAGTATGGGTTAACGGTCACCTCATCGGCAGCCATTTCTCAGGCTACTCTTCCTTCTCCTACGACATAAGTGAATACCTTAAGTATGGCGAAGAAGGCACAAACTGCATTTTTGTAAAGGTCGAAGCCGATAAGTACGAGGGCTGGTGGTACGAAGGCGCAGGCATTTACCGTCATACATATCTTACAGTAACAGACAAGCTCCATGTTAAAAAGTGGGGTACATATATTACAACACCTGCTGTAAGTGAAGAAGAGGCAACAGTAGAGGTTGAAACAACAATTGTAAATAAGTTTGCAAACGGCGAAAAGGCTGTGTTAGAAACAACAATTTACGATGCTAATGGCGCAGAATGTGCACAGGCTTCAGTTGAATTTGAAGTTGGCATGCTGGATGAAGCAGTTTTAAAGCAAACTCTTACAGTTAAGAGCCCCAAGCTCTGGGACCTTGAAAGCCCCAACCTTTACACAGCAGAAACAATCGTTCTTCAGGACGGCAATATCATCGATACATATCAGTCAACCTTTGGTATAAGAACACTTGCATTTACCAAGGAAGGCTTCTTCCTTAACGGCAAGCACGTTGAAGTAAAGGGCACCTGTAACCATCAGGACTTTGCAGGCATCGGTGTTGCTCTTCCCGATTCTATCAACGAATTCAAGATTAAAAAGCTTAAGGAAATGGGCTCCAACGCATACCGCTGTTCTCACCATCCGCCCACGCCCGAGCTTTTGGATGCATGCGACCGCTTAGGTATGCTTGTTATGGACGAAAACAGAAAGCTCGACTGTACAGACCGTGGCGTTGAAGACTTAAAGAGCCTTCTTTACCGCGACAGAAACCACCCCAGCGTTTTCATGTGGTGCTTAGACAACGAAGAGGTTATCTTAGGTACAATTATAGGTAAGCGCATTGAACAGCGTCTTCGCGAAATAACACATAAGCTTGACCCCACACGTCCTACAACAGTTGCAATGAACCACGGCTGGAACGAAAACAGCTATTGGGAATGTATGGATATTATGGGCTATAACTACGGCCAGAGAAACGGCGGTCAGTACGTTAAGGACCTTGAAGCTTACCCCGACAGAATGACAATCTGCACAGAATCCACCTCCAGCACAACAACACGCGGCATTTACGAGGCTGACGTTGAAAAGGGCTACTGCACTTCTTACGAAACAAACCTTGCTTCCTGGTGCTGTACACATGAACGTAGCTGGATTGACTATAAGAACAACCCCCGTCTTACAGGCATTTTCGTATGGACAGGCTTCGACTATCGCGGCGAGCCCACTCCTTACGCATGGCCCTGTATCAATTCTCATTTCGGTATTATGGATACCTGCGGTCTTCCTAAGGACGGCTACTTCTACTATAAGGCAATGTGGAAGGATGAACCTTCTGTTCACTTCATGCCCCATTGGGACCTTAAGGAAGAAGGGGAAGACGTTTTAGTAAGATGCGTTACAAACTGTGAAACAGTTGAGCTTATCTTAAACGGCAAATCCTTGGGTGAAAAGGAAATGGTTAAGTATGCCCATGTTGACTTCGATGTTAAGTACGAAGCGGGCGAAATTAAGGCCATTGGTAAAAATGGCGGCGTAGCAGTTTGCGAATGTGTAAGAAGAACAAGCGGCAACGCATACAAGGTAGTGCTTGAGCCCGACAGAAAGGTTATGACAGCTGACGGCTGCGATGCAATTGTTGTTTACGCAAAAATTTACGACGAAAAGGGCGATGTGGTTTCCTTTGCAGATAACGAGGTGCGCTTTAAGGTTGAAGGCGCAGCTAACATTATCGGTGTAGGTAACGGCGACCCCTCAAGCTTAGAGCCCGACAAGGCAACAGCCCTCAGAGACTTCAGAGGCAGACCCATTACGCTGGATGCTTATAACCCCGACAAGCAGAACAAGCGCAGAGCATTTAACGGTGCATGTATGGTAATTCTGCAGTCAGACGGCAACACTGGCGAGGTTAAGCTTACAGCAAAGGCTAACGGCCTTGTAAGTGACACAATCACAATAGTGGCAGAATAATAAATAAAAAGTGAGTGCAGCTGCACTCACTTTTTTGTTTACATAAAGCTTTTTGCGCTCTTTAAGCCATAGGCGGGGTCGGCATTTAAAACAGCGTTGTTTATTGCCTTTGCCATAACATAGGAGGCAAGAGAGCCTAAAATGTCCTGATTAAAGTCAATTTCGCCAACGCTCATGGCATACACGCTGTCACCGTCCATAGATGTGTTAACAGGGCGGATGGTACGCACAATGCCGTTAGATGCCATTCTGGCAAGCTTATTTGCCTGTGCCTTGTCCATTTTTGCGTTTGTTATAACAGCGCCTATTGTTGTATTCTGAGCTGATGCGGCTGCCAATTGAAGCATTTTAAAAATTTCCTCTTCGCTTGAAACCATCTGGGTTTTATCGAAGGAAAGAAGCCCTGCAAGCTCATTTTTACTGTCAACCTCATACACATCGCCAATGGCGTTTACAATAACAATTGCGCCTATTTTAACACCATTTATTTCAACTGCATAGGTGCCGAGGCCTGCTTTCATGCTGCGCTCAACCCCCATAAACTTGCCGACTGTTGCACCACAGCCACCGCCTACGTTACCTTGCACATTTTCGTTTTTCTCGCTGTTAAGGCAGGCTTCGTAGCCCATAGCGGCATCGGGGCGCACCGAGGGCGAAGCCACAGCAAGGTCAAATATGCAGGAGCCCACAACAATGGGCACAACAGCATTTCCCACCTGAACGCCTTTGCCTTTTTCTTCTAAATATTTCATAATACCGCCTGCAGCATCTAAGCCATAGGCACTGCCACCGCCAAGGAGCAGGGCGTTTATACCGTCGTTACTCATGTTTGTGTTAAGAAGCTCCGTTTCACGGCTGGCAGGGCCGCCACCGCGTATGTCTACCCCACAGATTGCCTTGTTGTCGCAAATTATAACGCTGCAGCCTGTGCCATGCTCCACACTTTGCGCATGGCCGATTTTAACTCCTTCAATGCTATTTAAGCTTATTTCCTTTAAAAAGTCCATACAAACACCTCCATAAGGCGAGGGGTAAATCCCCTCACTTTAAATTGATTCTATCATATTTTCATTGATAAAACAACTTTAATGTGGTAAAATTACAAGAAAGGTGGTGATAGTGATTATGTTTGAAGATAAAATAAAAAAACTGCCCGACAGCCCGGGTGTTTATATAATGAAAAACAAGGACGGCAAAATTATATATGTAGGTAAGGCGAAGGTTCTGAAAAACCGTGTTAAGCAGTATTTTCAAGCATCAAGCAATCACACACCCAAGGTAAAGGCAATGGTCAGCAACATTGCCGATTTTGACTACATTCTTTGCGACAGCGAAATGGAAGCTCTTGTTTTAGAGTGTAACCTCATTAAAGAGCACACCCCTAAATATAACATTCTTTTAAAGGACGGAAAGCACTACCCCTACATTAAGCTCACCTTGAACGAGGAATACCCCAGAATGCTTTTTGTAAGGCGTATTGAGCCCGACGGTGCAAAATATTTCGGCCCTTACCCCACGGGCTTTGGCATAAGCGAAACCTTCGACATTGTAAAGGAGGCCTTTAAAACAGCCCACTGTAAAAAGCAGTTTCCCCGTGACATAGGCAAGGAAAGGCCATGCTTGTATCATTCTATGGGGCGTTGTGTTGCGCCCTGCAGCGGTAAAATAACAAGCGAGGAATACAAAGCGATTTTCAGCGAAATCGATAAATTCCTCTCAGGCAGCGACAAGGAGCTTATTGAAAAGCTTGAAAGGGAAATGAAGGAAGCGGCAGCCAATTTTGAGTTTGAAAAGGCGGCACTTTGCCGTGACAAAATAGAAGCCTTAAGAAACCTTTCCGAAAAGCAGAAGGTTTTAAACGCAAAGGACGAGGATATGGACACCCTTGCAGTTTACGTTGAAGACATTTTAGCTTCAGTTGAGCTTTTCACGGTGCGTGGCGGAAAGCTCATAGGCTCTCATTCCTTTGACATTAAGAGCGAAGGCACTCTGGACGAATGTGAGGTGCTCTCTGATTTTGTTACCCAGTACTACACAGGTGACGTGTATGTGCCCAAGAGCATTTATCTTTCCCATTCAATAGGCTTTGAAGACACTCTTTCTGAGCTTTTAACAAAAAAACGAGGCAACAAGGTAAGTGTAAATGTGCCCAAAATAGGTGACAGGCGAAAGGTTGTGGAAATGGCACTTAAAAACGCAAGGCACAACATTGAAAAAATAAAAACCGCCGAAATAAAAGAAAAAATGAAAATGAATTCATTGGTAGAGCTTGCCGGGGCTCTTAAGCTGGAGGTCGTTCCCGACAGAATTGAAAGCTACGACATTTCCCACACAGCAGGGGAGGAAAACGTGGCGGCAATGGTTGTTTTTAAAAACGGCCGCCCCAGTAAGCGCGACTACCGCATTTTTAAAATAACTTCTGTAGAGGGTGCCGACGATATTGCCTGCTTAAGAGAAACCCTTACAAGGCGCTTTACCCATGAAGAGCGCAATAGCGACGGCAAGTTCAACGAGCTTCCCGACCTTATCTTAATGGACGGCGGCATTGCCCAGCTTAATTGTGCAAATTCTGTTCTTGATTCCTTAGGGCTCGACATTCCCGTTTTTGGCATGGTAAAGGACGACAGGCATCGCACACGCGGCGTTGTAAATGAAACAGGCGAGGTTTACCTTAAGCCCACAGGGGGAGCCATCCGCCTTGTTACTTACATTCAGGACGAGGTGCACAAAACAGCAATTGAATTCCACCGCAAAAGGCGCGAAAAAAAGATGCTGGGAAGTGAGCTGGAAAAAATTGAAGGTGTAGGCGAAGGTAAAAGAAAGGCGTTAATGCTTTATTTCAGAAGCATTGATAAAATAAAAAACGCCTCTGTTGAAGAGCTTTGCAAGGTTAAAGGCATAAGCGAACGCATTGCACAAAATATTTTCGAGTATTTCAGAAAAGATTCTTAGAACTGAAAAAATGTGGAAATTAAACTTTTGCAAAAGCTCTTGATTATCTGTCCGATTTATTGTATAATGAAATTGTATGCGAACGGATAACATGTATTGGAGGCTTGTTATGAGTACGTTGACAAGAGAAGAGGTTGCAACATTACGCAACGATCTTAAAACTAATTATTTAAAAAAGAAGCGTGTATATTGGAACTTTAAAAGAGCATTTGATATATGTGCGAGCCTTGCAGCCATCATTGTGCTGTTTGTTCCGCTTTGTATTGTAGCACTTTTAATTTTTATTGACGACCCCCACGGCAGCCCTATTTTCACTCAGGATCGAGTTGGCCGTGACGGAAAGGTTTTCAAGTTTTACAAGTTTCGTTCAATGGTTGTGAACGCCGAGGACCTTCTCGACGATTTGCAGGAGCAGAACGAAAAAACAGGTCCTGTTTTTAAAATTAAGGACGACCCCAGAATTACACGTATCGGTAAGTTCATCCGCAAAACAAGTATTGATGAGCTGCCTCAGCTTTTAAACATTTTAAAGGGTGACATGAGCGTTGTGGGCCCAAGACCTGCACTTCCTAAAGAGGTTGAGCAGTACGACGAATATGCCTACTTGCGTCTCCTTATCACACCGGGGCTTACCTGCTACTGGCAGGTGCAGAATAACCGCGATGACATTACCTTCGACGAATGGATGGATATGGACATTAAGTACATAAGAGAGCGCACCTTCTTTGGTGACATTAAGCTCATTTTCCAGACCTTGAAGGTGGCAGTAACAGGTCAGGGTACATAAAAAAACAAAGCGTGCCGAAGGGCACGCTTTAGTTGTAAAAGGGTGAAAATATGAAAAAATTTAAAATTTCCCATGTGATTTCAATTATAACTATAATTTTTTGTGTTGCATATTTAATTTTCGGGCAGGGCATACGCATGCATAATAAGCTAAAAAATATGGACTACGACAAAGCCAACGAAATAACAAAGGGCTTTAAATCTTATGCAATGACTATCGACACCATTCTTACCCTTGATGGTAAAGACGGCAAAAAGCAGAATGCCATGACACAAAAAATAGAGCTCGATGACAGCATTTATAAGGTGTCTACCGAGGTAACCACCACCGATGTTACAAATGGCGCAGTTTCCATGCAGGAAAACAGCTACATGTACCATCTAAATAATTACTACTACGACTACCCGGGTGTTAAGTACAAAAGCCCCATAACAAAAGCCGAAGCAATGGCAAACTTAACAAACCTTGCCAACATTATAAGCTTTGACTATTCTCAGATGGCAGATTTAACCAAGGAATATGACGATAAAAATAAATGCGTTACATTCCACTTTACCATAGGCTATGAAGACGTGTCGGAGCATGTAAAGACCTTGCTTCAGAGTGCGGCGCAAACCTTTAAGGGCGTTAACTTCAAGCCTGTAGATATTTTTGCTTCGGCAACGGTAAACGATGCAAAAATTGTTACCGAGCGTGATTTGTACATTGAATACGAGGGCGATGGAGGGGAGAGCATTGTTATTGAAATTTACACAAGCCTTGCTGAAAGCTCGCCCCATCTTACCGCACCCAACGACAGCGAATATGTAAATATTGAAGAATAAAAAAGTGTTTTAACACTTCAACCCCCTCTTCCGTTTGCGGTGCCCTGTATCAACTTCGCTAATCCGCTCGTTGATGACAGACCGCGGCACAGCTCTGCGCATTCGCTCAATCATCCACCGGATGCGCTCATGCTCG
>JAFQLL010000093.1 GCA_017414645.1 Clostridia bacterium
CCTTATAGGAAATTGCGCATTTCCTATAAGGCAAAAAATAAATTTTATATTATTGCCGTGCGAGAATTTCCTCGCAAGACTCGGAAAACGCACATGGCATTACAAAGTGTTTTCTCCTCTGTTTACTTTAATTGCAACTATCGTCAGAGAGTGCCGGAGACACTTTGTTCTTAAATTCGTATAAGCTTTTTACTGTATGCAAACTTTTCCAGGAAAACCATTAAAACCAAAGATGCAAAAATGTCGATTATGCTGTGCTGCTTTAATGTAACCGTTGAGATGCAAACCATAATAAAAAACACGAAGGATGTTATTTTTACAGGAGAGGAAGCTCTCAGGTAACGGGAACGGGTAAGCGCTATGTGGGCGCTTAAGGTGTCTAAAACATGGATTGAGGGGCAAACATTTGTGGGGGTGTCGGTATGGTAAAGGGTGTTTACCATTCTGGCAAAAATGTTATCTGCCGCCACAGGCTGCTTAGGCATTACCCCGTTTGGGAAAAGGGCATAGAGCAAAAGACACAGCATGTTGCCCACAAACATCATTTTAACCATTTTCCAGAAGCTGTCGCGATCCTTCGCCACAAGATAAAACAGCACCGCAGGAACATAAATAAACCACATAAGATAGGGCACGATGAAATATTCACAAAAGGGAATGATATCATCAATGGGTGAGTGGATTATATAGCGGGGAACTATTGTAGCCTCCAGCAAGGAAAAAAGAAGGAAATATACTGCTGTATAAATAAACATGAAAATTATGGGATGATTTTTGAAATATTGTTTAATACTGTCCAAATTTATTCACATAGCCTTTCTTCGGATGAATTGTCACAAAAAGCATTATATTCCCAAGGAAAATAAAAGTCAATGAACGAATTGTTAAAAATGTTGAAGTTGTGCGAATTTCATGGTATAATGACCGTATTGTACATGGTTAGTACACAGAAAAGAGGCGAAATCGGCTGTATGCAAAAAATTGTATTTTTTGACGTGGACGGCACTATTGTTACAGATGCTGCAGTGGGCGAGGGAAAGTTTATTCCCGAAAGCTGTAAAAGTGCCATAAGGAAAGCCCGGGAAAAAGGCAATCTATGCTTTATAAATTCCGGCAGACCCTACGCAAATGTGGAAAAATATATACTTGATATAGGCTTTGACGGCGTTGTGTCCGGTTGCGGAACAAACATACACGTTGGAGATAGGGACATTTATCACGTATCGGTAGAACCGTCTGTTGCCAATCTTTGCTACGACCTTTGCAAAAGGTTCAATATAACAGCCTTTTTTGAGGGCAGGGACAAAACCTATTACATTGAAAACGGCTATAAGGTAGCATGGCTTGAGGAGTTTGCCGCAGATATTGAAAAGCAGGGCAGCATAGTCCTCAAAGAAAAGGACGAAAGCTTTACCTTCGACAAATTCTGCGCTTTTCATGCCCCTGAAAATGACGCGGCAGAATTTTTGAAGGTAATGGAGGAGCATTTTTCTGTTATCATACGCGACGAGACCTTCATTGAGCTTGTGCCCAAGGGGTGTGGTAAGGGGCTTGCAATTAAAAAAGTTTGCGAGTATTATAATTTGCCTGTTGAACAAAGCTACGCTATAGGTGACAGCGTTAATGACCTTGACATGTTTTATGCCACGCCCAATTCAATAGCGATGGGTAACGGCAAGGCAATACACTCTTATGCAGCCTTTGTTACAAAGGACATAACGGATGACGGAATAGAATTTGCATTAAAGCATTTTGAAATTATATAAAGGAGATAAAAAACTATGAAAATTACAGAAACAATTAAGTACATCGGCGTGGATGACACCGATATTGACCTTTTTGAAAGTCAGTACATTGTGCCTAACGGCATAAGCTACAATTCCTATGTTATCCTCGACGAAAAAATTGCAGTTATGGACACCTGCGACAAGAGAAAGATGAATGAGTGGTTTGAAAACTTAGAAAATACACTTGAAGGCAAAACACCCGATTATCTTGTTATAAGCCATCTTGAGCCTGACCATGCAGGCAGTATTGGCGCATTCTGCGAAAAGTATCCCGATACAACCTTGGTTGTGAACGATAAAATGCTCAAGATGCTTCCTCAGTTTTTTAATTGCCAGTTTGAGCACAGAAGCATTGTTGTAAAGGAAGGGGACGAGCTTAGTTTAGGCAGCCACACACTCAGCTTTTATATGGCACCCATGGTGCACTGGCCCGAGGTTATGGTAACCTACGAAAAGAGCGAAAAGGTGCTCTTCTCCGCCGACGGCTTTGGCAAGTTTGGTGCAATCAGCTGCGACGAGTCCTGGGACTGCGAAGCAAGAAGATACTACATTAACATTGTAGGTAAGTACGGCATGCAGGTGCAGAACCTTTTAAAGAAGGCAAGCACACTTGATATTGAAATTATCTGCCCTCTTCATGGCCCCGTTCTTACAGAAAACCTTGGTCACTACATTGAAAAATACGATATATGGTCCTCTTACCGCCCCGAAAACGAAGGCGTTGTTGTGGCATTTGCTTCCATTCACGGCAACACTGCCGAAGCGGCAAAACACATTGCCTTGGAGATTGAAAAGACAGGTACAAAGGTAAGCGTGTTTGACCTTGCCCGTGACGACTGGGCAGAGGCTGTTGAGGATGCGTTCCGTTATGACCGCCTTATCTGTGCGGCGGCAACCTATGACGGCTTTATGTTCCCTCCCATGGAAAAGTTCCTCTCCACACTTAAGAAAAAGAGCTACCAGAAGAGAAAGGTTGCACTTGTTGAAAACGGAAGCTGGGCACCCATGGCAGGCAAACTGATGCGCGAATATTTTGAATCCTTCAAGGAAATTGACCTTTACGACAAAACACTTTCCATAAAGTCTACCCTTAAGGACAGCCAGGCTGACGAAGTGCAGGCACTTGTTGATTTTATGGTAAAATAAACGGATGATATGCAAGAAAACTTGCATGATATGGACGGCCATGATATGTCGCTTTGCGACATGATATGCACATAGTGCATATCATGAAACCATCAGGTTTTATATCATGCGACTTAGTCGCATATCGTACCGTTAGGTATATCATTCCTTTGAAAAAGGAACAGCTTATGAACATTGATACAAAAATTACACCCAGGCTTAAAATGGTGGCTGATTTGGTGCCCTGCTGTACATTGGTTGCAGATATCGGTACAGACCATGGTTATTTGCCTATTTACCTTGTAAATCGCGGCATTTGCGAGAGGGCGATTGCAGCCGATGTCAATGAAGGTCCATTATCGTCAGCAAAGAAAAACATTGCCGAAACCAGGGTTAAGGACAGAATTGAAACCATTTTATCTGATGGGCTTAAGAAAATTGAAAATGCCGATTGTGTTACCATTGCAGGTATGGGCGGAGAGCTGATTGCGAGTATTTTAGAGCACAGAAAAGAAAATATGACACGTTTTGTGCTCCAGCCTCAGCGAAGCTATGATGATTTGAGGCGCTACCTTGCCCAAAATGGCTTTGAAATAAAAAAGGAAGCCGTGGCAAAGGAAACCGACAAAATGTACTGTGCTTTTTATGCAGAGTATACGGGAAATGCTTATGAGATAAGCACAAAAGAGGCATTGCTCGGGAAAAGTGAGCTTGTTGAAGACAAGGCGCTTTATAATGAATATGTGCAGTATCGAAAAAAAGAGGTTGAAAAAGCCCTTAACCAGATGGAAAAGGCGAAGGCTACGGGCGAAAGGCGAGAAGAGCTTGAAAAGTTGCTGGAGATTTTCAGTTTGTAATTTGACAATCCCTCCGTCAGCCTTTGGCTGACACCTCCCTTTACACAAGGGAGGCTTGTTGGTGGTGTTTAGTTAAGGATGTGGAAAAATGAAGTTAGAAAAGATAATTGATTTTATGGAAACCGTTGCACCAAAGGAAGAGGCAATGGAATACGACAACGTTGGGCTTTTAGTTGGCAGAGGTGAAAAGGACGTAACACGGGTGCTTGTTGCCCTTGACTGCACCCTTGATGTTGTGCGCGAAGCAAAGGAAAAGGGCTGTGAGGCTATAGTGTGCCACCACCCTGTAATGTTTTCGGGGGTTAAAAGAATTACCGACGAAACAAAAGAGGGCGAAATGCTCCTTTGTGCAATAGAAAATAATGTTGCGATTTTTGCCTGCCATACAAACCTTGATTTTGCCCGGGGTGGTCTTAACGATTATTTCCTTGAAAAAATAGGCTACAAGGCCTTCGATACAATTTTGGAAAACGAGGGCAGGGTTTTTGAAACGGGCGGCATTACCATAAAAGAGCTGTGCGAAAAAATTAAAAAAGCCTTTGATGTGCCCCACTTGAGGGTTGCAGGCGATATTGAACACGAAAGCGCTGTTGGTGCACTTTGCACCGGAAGCGGCAAAAGCCTTGTGAATGAAGCCTTAGATAAAGCAGATTGCTATATTACAGGCGATATGGGGCACCATGACATACTGACTGTATTGGAAAACGACTGTGCTTACATTGAGATAAGCCACTACGACAGTGAAAAAATTGCCATGGAGCTTTTGAAAAATAAGCTTGATGCCTTCTTTCCCGAGATAGAGGTTTTCATGTCGCAAGAAAATAAAAATCCTTTAATTTTTGTGTGATTGAGAAAAGAAAAAATGTTTTGACTTTTGTTTAAGGATAAAGTATAATGCACTTTGAGCAAGCTGAACGGTCGCGGGGGCGCTATGCGTCAATGAGGAAAGTCCGAGCTCCACAGGACAGGGTGCCGGGTAACTCCCGGTGAAGGCGACTTTAAGGAAAGTGCAACAGAAATAAACCGCCAACTAAGGTTGGTAAGGGTGGAAAGGCGGTGTAAGAGACCACCGCTCGGAAGGAGACTTCCGAGGCTCTGTAAACCCCACCCGGTGCAACATCGAAAGGATTCCGCAAGGAGGGTTTGTCCGACCTATATCCGAAAGATGGCTGGAGCCGTGCAGAAATGTACGGCGTAGATAGATGACCGTTTTAAATGACAGAACTCGGCTTACAGGCTTGCTCAAAAAATAAGCGTTTGCAATTTTGCAAACGCTTATTTTTTAAC
>JAFQLL010000094.1 GCA_017414645.1 Clostridia bacterium
AAAAAATAAATTTTATATTATTGCCGTGCGAGAATTTCCTCGCAAGACTCGGAAAAGCTACAAAGGCATTACAAAGTGTTTTCTCCTCTGTTTACTTTAATTGCAACTATCGTCAGAGAGTGTCGGAGACACTTTGTTCTGAAAAAAATTCTTAAAATAGCAAAAAAAACTGTTGTAATATGAATATTCTGATGCTATAATAATTGATGGTATTTTGGCAGATGATAATTCTGCCGAGAATTTTACATGATAGAGGGGATTACAATGGCAAACAAGGAAAGAAGAGTCGGCACAGTATCAAGAGGTATTCGTTGTCCTATTATTCGTGAAGGCGACGACCTTGCTTCAATTGTAGCGACAAGTGTTCTTGAAGCTGCAAAATGTGAAGGCTTTGAAATAAACGATAGAGATGTTATTTCTATAACTGAATCTATCGTGGCAAGAGCACAGGGCAACTACGCATCTGTTGATGATATTGCCGAGGACGTTAAAGCTAAGCTTGGAAATGATACAATAGGTGTTATTTTCCCCATTCTTTCCCGTAACCGTTTTGCTATTTGCTTGAAGGGCATTGCAAAGGCGGTAAAAAAGGTGGTTCTTATGCTCAGCTATCCTTCTGATGAGGTTGGCAACGAGCTTATAAGCATAGACAAAATTGATGAGGCAGGCATTAATCCTTACAGCGATGTGCTTTCTCTTGAAAAGTATCGTGAGCTTTTCGGCGAAAACAAGCACGAGTTTACAGGTGTAGACTACGTTCAGTATTACGGCGACGTAATCAGAGAATGCGGTGCTGAGGTTGAAATTATTTTTGCTAACCAGGCAAAAACAATTCTTAATTATACAGACTGCATTATCAACTGCGACATTCACACACGCGCTCGTACGAAGCGTATCCTTCTTGCTGCAGGTGCTAAGGTTGTTTGTTCTCTTGACGATATCCTTAACGCCCCCGTTAACGGTTCAGGTTGTAACGAAAAGTATGGTCTTCTTGGTTCAAATAAGTCTACAGAAGATAAGATAAAGCTTTTCCCCAGAGAATGCAAGGAGCTTGTTCTTGATGTTCAGAAAGCCATTATGGATGCTACAGGCAAGCATGTTGAAGTTATGGTTTACGGTGACGGTGCCTTCAAGGATCCTCAGGGCAAAATTTGGGAGCTTGCTGACCCTGTTGTTTCTCCTGCATTTACAGACGGTCTCGTAGGTACGCCTAACGAGCTTAAGCTTAAGTATCTTGCCGATAACGACTTTGCAGATCTTTCCGGCGAAGCTTTGAAGGAAGCAATTTCCAAGAGCATTAAGGAAAAGGACGGCAATCTGGTTGGTAGCATGGCATCTCAGGGTACAACACCCCGTCAGCTTACTGACCTTATCGGTTCACTTTGCGACCTTACCTCAGGTTCCGGTGATAAGGGTACACCCGTTGTTCTTGTACAGGGCTATTTTGATAATTATACAAATTAATCATAAAAAAGCGACCTTTGGTCGCTTTTTTTGTGTCAATACACAAAAATTTTTTGTTGCTTTTTTTTTACGTTTATATTACAATATTTAAGATAGGTTTTATCACTGAAAGGAATGATTTTAATGTATTTATCAAAAAAGTTTTCTTCAATCAGTCCTTCCGCAACATTGGCTATTGACTCTAAGTTTAAGGCAATGAAAGCTGAAGGTATGGATGTTGTTGGCTTTGGTGCAGGTGAACCTGATTTCCCCACACCTCGTCATATTAAGGATGCCGCAATTTTCGCGATTGAAAATAATATAACAAAGTATACACCTGCTTCGGGTACTGTTGACATTAAAAAGGCAGTATGCGAAAAGTTTTTAAAGGAAAACGGCTTGGAATATAAACCTGAAAACATCGTTGTTTCCAATGGTGCAAAGCACTCCTTAAACAACGCTCTGGGGGCAATTTTAAATCCCGGTGACGAAGTTATTATTCCTGCGCCCTGCTGGGTAAGCTATCCCGAAATGGTTCTTCTTGCAGACGGTGTTCCCGTAATTGTGAATTCTACTGAAGAAGAAGGCTTTTTGCCCACAATTGAAAAGATTAAGGCTGCAGTTACAGACAAGACAAGAGCGATTATTATTAACAATCCTTCCAACCCCACAGGCATGTGCTATCCCGAAGAGGCTCTTCGACAGATTGCGGCACTCTGTGTAGAAAAGAATATTTATATCATTGCTGATGAAATTTACGAAAGCCTTGTTTATGCCGGCAGAAAGAATTTTTCCATTGCAACAATCAGCGAGGAAGTTAAAGATCTTACAATTGTTGTTAACGGTGTTTCCAAGACCTATGCAATGACAGGTTGGAGAATAGGCTACACAGCATCTAATGCACAGCTGGCGAAGGTTATGGGCAACGTTCAGTCTCACGCAACTAGCAACCCCAACTCTATTGCACAGCACGCAGCAATTGCGGCGCTTACAGGTCCTCAGGAGCCTGTGGCAGAAATGAAGGAAGCTTTTGAAGAAAGAAGAAATCACATGGTAGAAAGAATGAATAAAATCGAAGGCGTAAGCTGCATTATGCCTGATGGTGCATTCTATATCATGATGAACATTTCAAAGCTTATCGGCAAGGAAATTGACGGAACAGTTATATCAGGCAGCGATACCTTTGCTGAAAAGTTCCTTGAAATTGAAAAGGTTGCTGTTGTTCCCGGTAAGAGCTTCGGTACAGATATTCATGTAAGATGGAGCTATGCTACAAGCATGGAAAACATCGATAAAGGTCTTGACAGATTGGAATCATTTATTTCAAAGCTTAACTAATTTACGAGGTGACAGAATTATGAAACTTGGTGTTATTGGTGCAGGTAACATGTCCTCTGCAATTTTGCAGGGCGTAATAAAGGCTGGTGCCTTTAAGGTTGAAGATATTTATGTAAGCGAAATTCTCGACGATAAGCTCGCAAAAGCTGCTGAGCTTGGCGTTCACACAACACGTGATGCAAGAGAGGTTGTTGAAAACAGCGACTATATCATGTTTGGTGTAAAGCCCAACGTAATTTTAAAAGTTATGGATGGCGTTAAGAACTTTATAGGCGACAAGGTGGTTATTTCCATTGCAGCAGGTATCAGTGTTGACAGCATGAAGGCTGTACTTGGTAAAAATACAAAGGTTGTACGCACCATGCCCAACATGCCCGCCCTTGTAGGTGAAGGCATGACTGCTGTGTGCAAAGCTGACGATGTGTCCGACGAAGAAATGGCTGTAGTTCTTAACATTTTCAACTCCATCGGCAAAACAGCTCTTCTGCCCGAAACACTTATTAATACAGCAACTGCCACCAACGGTAGTGGTCCTGCATACGTGTTCATGATGATTGAGGCTATGGCAGATGCTGCTGTGCTTCACGGCATTCCTCGTGATACTGCATATCTTCTTGTATCTCAGACAATTCTTGGTGCTGCAAAGCTCGCTTTAGAGACCGGCACACATCCCGGTAAGCTTAAGGACATGGTATGTTCTCCCGGCGGTACAGCTATCGAAGCCGTATATCAGCTTGAGCTTGATGGCTTCCGTGCATCGTTAATCAATGCAATTGACAGATGCGTTAAGAAGGCTAACAGCATGGGTGAAAAGAAGTAAAACAAAATAGGACAAGAACTCATAATCTCTCCGTTTCTGTAATATTATATAAAGACAGAACGGAGGGGTTTTTTGTTTAAAAGAAAAAATGGTCAACATAAAGCTATTCTTATTTCTCTTGCTCTTGTATTTGCAGTGGGGCTCGTTTTAGGAACATTGGCTCTGTATTATGTGCCCGATGAAATACTCAAAGAGGCGAAGCAAACATTAGAATTATCTGATAATAGAAGCTTTTTGGCTTTGCTGAAGGAAAATCTGTGCTTTGAAATTTTGTGGATTCTGGCGTTATGGATTTTTGGCAGCAATAGCTTTACTGCTCCGTTTACAGGTGCAGTTGTAGCCCTTCGAGGCTTTGTACTGGGGTTTACATGGGCTTTTATTTTAAATGATGATTTCGGTAAAGGTCTGTTATATACATATGTTTTGCCTCAATGTGTTACAGCTTTGCCGACAATGAGTCTTGTCGCGCTGATTTGCATACTTTATGGGCGTGAAAAGCAACACCTGGACAGAGGCGGTAGCGTTGACTACCTGCTGTATGGAATAGGATTCATATTTCTGGCATTTCTTGTGGCAGCGTCAGAGAGTGGTTTGGTATTTCTAATTTGGAAATATTTTAAAATTCAGGCTTGAGAATGCTGTAAAATTGGTGTAAAATCAAAATAGAAGGGAGGGGCAGGAGTGAAAAAAACACTTATTTCATATAAAAGCTTTCTTGAAGAGAATTACTCTGAAAATACAATGCAGTCATATATGTTTGATATTGAAAAATTTTTTGATGCACAAAGCATCAAAAAGAAAAAAGACTTGATTAAAATTAAACGTGATTCATTGGAAGAGTATATGGTGTCTCTTGAAAACGCAGGTGCCTCCCATTCGACAATTTTGCGCTCAATAGCGGCATTGAAAAATTTTTTCAGATATTCTTTTGACGAAGGCATAATTAAAAATGACCCGACTGAAGATATTCAGCTCCCTAAGGCTCAGCGTAAGCTGCCTCTTACTATGAACGATGAAGAAATAATAACTCTTTTGGAGGCTCCGGATAATACTACCGTAAAAGGAATAAGAGACCGGGCAATGTTTGAATTAATGTACGCAACAGGTGCTCGTGTAAGTGAGCTTATCAATTTGAAAATAAGTGATGTAAGCCTGAAAAATGAATTCGTTGTACTTACAACAGGCAAAAAATCACGTTATGTTCCCATTGGCAAAATTGCGATAGAAGCATTGTACGAATATTTACAGAAGGCCAGGAGCGAAATCGCAACAGAAACATCGGGAAACATGTTTTTCCTTAACTTGTACGGACAACCCATTTCCAGGCAGGGCTTCTGGAAGATTGTAAAAGGTTATATCGAAGAATGTAAGCTTAACCCGGGCATTACTGTGCAAAGCTTGAGGCATTCATTTGCTGTGCACATGATTAAAAACGGAGCAGATACAAACTCTGTTTCGGAAATGCTTGGTTACAGCGACTCCTCATCTGTAAAAAAATATCTTGAGGTGCTTAATAATAATATAAGAGATATTTACAAGAAATCTCATCCGAGAGCGTAAAAGAAGCCAAGGGCTTCTTTTTGCTTTACAGGGCACCTTCTTGTAGACATAAGCTGCGAATGGTGATAGAATAATTAAGTGGAGGTGAGGACGTGCGAGTGATACTTCATTGTGACTGCAATGGTTTTTTTGCTTCTGTGGAAGCTCTGGACAATCCCGAATTAAAAAACATTCCCATGGCAGTAGGCGGCGATGCCGAAAGCCGTAAAGGAATAATACTTGCAAAGAATGAATCGGCTAAAAAGTATGGCATAGTTACTGCTGAAACCATCTGGTCAGCAAGGAAAAAATGCCCGCACCTTGTTATTGTGCCTCCAAGGCATGAGCGCTACATGGAAATTTCGGCACGTGTTAACGAAATTTATAAGGAGTACACCGAATTTGTTGAACCTTTCGGCATTGACGAATCCTGGCTTGATGTAACCGATGTGAAGGAGCTGTTTGGTGACGGGGTAACAATTGCCAACGAGCTCAGGCGAAGAATTGCCGAAGAGATTGGAATTACAATTTCAGTGGGTGTTTCTTTCACAAAGTCCTTTGCAAAATTGGGAAGTGACTATAAGAAACCTGATGCCACAACGGTTATAATGCCTGAAGATGTTGAGAAAATCGTGTATCCGCAAAAGCTTGGAAACTTGCTTTACGCAGGCGCAAAGAGCTGCGAAGAATTTAAAAAGTACGGTATAATAACTATCGGTGACCTGGCAAATGCCGACAAAGGCTTTGTTGAAAAACATTTTGGCAAAATGGGCATGCTTCTTTATAACTACGCAACAGGAAACGATAACGATAAGGTGCGCAGTATATACGAGGAAGAAGAGGTGAAGTCTATTGGAAATTCTTATACCTTTGCCCATGATTTGTACACTGAGGAGGAAATTCGGCATGCTCTTGTGTGGCTTTGTGACGTGGTGTCCTCAAGAATGCGGAAAGCAGATGTGCGCTGCAGTGTTGTTACTGCAACCATAAGAGACACAAATTTCAGAACTGTTACCAGGCAAATGACCATACCACAACCTACAAATCATGGCGGAGATTTACTCAAATACGGAATGGAGCTTGTGAAAAAATGTGGTATAACGCAGGGGGTAAGGCTCTTGGGAATATCCGGTAGCAACTTTGTTCACGATGGAGAAGAGCAGGTTTCACTTTTTGGGACAGAAAATGCAAATAAAAACGAAAAACTTGACGAAGCAATTGATGCTTTGCGTGCAAGATTTGGTCAAAAAGCTATAAAATTTGCATCCAGTGAAGAGCATTATACTAAATATGCCGAAAAAGGCAATGAAGACAACTAAACTTTGTGATTTGTATTGACAATATATGTGCTTTTTTGGTAAAATATAATCGTGATTTTGTTTAAAGAAAAGAGGGTTTAATTATGAAAACACCTAAGGTTGCGCTCATTATGGGCAGCGATTCAGATTTCGAAGCCGTAAAGCCTTGTATAAAGAGGCTTAAAAGCTTTGGCATTGAGACAACTGTGAGAGTTCTGTCTGCACACAGAACACCGGACGAATCAAAAGAGTTTGCCACAAACGCAGAAGCAAACGGCTATGATTGCATTATTGCGGCGGCAGGTAAGGCGGCACATCTTCCCGGTGTACTTGCTGCATTTACAACACTTCCCGTAATAGGCATTCCGATTAAGTCCTCAACTATGGACGGCATGGATTCGCTTTTCTCTATTGTTCAGATGCCTCCGGGCATTCCTGTTGCTACTGTTGCAATTAACGGCAGTGACAATGCAGCGATTTTGGCTTGCCAGATTCTTTCCCTTCGTTACAGTGAGCTTGGTGATAAGATGAAGCAGCTTAAGCGCGAAATGAGAGAAAAGGTTCTCGAAAAAGATGCAAAAATTCAGGCATTGGCCGATGAAATATAAGTAAAGAGAGGATACAGTTATGAGCGAAAGTTATAAGAATGCCGGCGTTGACGTTGAAGCCGGTTACGAAGCTGTCAGATTAATGAAAGCTGACGTTAAGAAAACATTTATCGATGGCGTTATGAGCGACATTGGTGGTTTTGGCGGTCTTTTTTCTATTGATAAAAACAAATATGAGGAGCCCGTATTGGTATCAGGCACCGATGGCGTTGGCACAAAGTTAAAGATGGCATTTATTGCCGACAAGCACGACACTGTTGGTATTGATGCTGTTGCCATGTGCGTTAACGACGTTGTTTGCTCCGGTGCAAAGCCCCTTTTCTTCCTTGACTATGTTGCTGTAGGCAAGAATGTTCCCGAAAAGGTTGCTACAATTGTTCGTGGTGTTGCTGATGGTTGTGTGCAGGCAGGCTGCGCTCTTATCGGTGGCGAAACTGCTGAAATGCCCGGCTTCTATCCTGTTGATGAATATGATATTGCGGGCTTCACAGTAGGTATAGTTGACAAAAAGGACATTATTGACGGAAGCAAGCTTTCTGCCGGTGATGTACTTATTGGTATTGCCTCAAGCGGTGTTCACTCCAATGGTTTCTCGCTCGTAAGAAAGGTATTCGATGTTCGTGAGGACAACGAAAAGCTTACAGAATATAACGAATTTTTGGGCGATAGCCTTGTAAATACTCTCCTCACACCCACAAAGATTTATGTTAAGAGCGCTCTTAAGCTTATTGAAGAGTGCGATGTAAGAGCTATAAGCCACATCACAGGCGGCGGTTTTTATGAAAATATTCCCAGAATGCTTCCTGAGAACCTCAAGGCTGTTATTAAGAAGGATTCCTTCGAAATTCTTCCCATTTTCAAGCTTTTACAGGAAACAGGCAACATTCCCGAAAGAGACATGTTCAACACATTCAACATGGGTATCGGTATGATTGCTGCAGTTCCTGCTTCTGAAGCCGAGAAGGCTGTTAAGGTACTTGAGGAAATGGGCGAGAAGGCTTACATAATCGGTACAGTTGAAGATGGCGAGAACGGAGTAGAGCTTATATGAAAAGAATAGGCGTACTCGTTTCCGGCGGTGGTACAAACCTTCAGGCAATACTTGACGCCTGCGACAACGGCGTTATAAATTCCGGCAAGGTTGTTACCGTTGTTTCAAACAAAAAGGATGTATACGCCCTTAAAAGGGCAGAAAACGCCAACGTTGAAGGCATTGTTATAGAAAAGAAGGCTTTTTCTTCTCAGGAAGCTTTCGATGAAGCTCTTTGTGAGCATATGAAAAGCAGAAATGTTGACCTTATAGTTATGGCAGGCTTTTTGTGCATCGTGGGCGATAAGCTCATAAAGGAATTTGAAAACAGGATAATTAACATTCATCCTTCACTTATTCCTTCCTTCTGCGGTGCAGGCTATTACGGCTTAAAAGTACATGAGGCTGCCCTTAACTATGGTGTTAAGGTGTCGGGTGCTACAGTGCACTTTGTTAACGGTGTTGTTGATGGCGGTAAAATCATTAAACAAAAAGCTGTTTACATAAATGACGACGACACTCCCGAAACACTCCAGAAGCGCATTATGGAAGAAGCCGAGTGGAAGATACTTCCTGAAGCTATTGAAGAAATCTGCAAAACACTTTAATAAAAGAGGTAATGGACATGATACTTTCAGAAGAACTTAAGAATAATTCCTACCCGGGACGTGGTATTGTAATAGGAAAGAGCAAGTGCGGCAGGTTTGCTGTTACTGCATACTTTATCATGG
Organism: Clostridia bacterium; assembly: GCA_017414645.1. Taxonomy (GTDB): domain Bacteria; phylum Bacillota; class Clostridia; order UMGS1883; family UMGS1883; genus RGIG1927. The sequence goes on from JAFQLL010000094.1 coordinate 8,808, forward strand.
GCAGAAGCGAAAACAGCCGTAACAGAGTTTTCGTTGAAGAAGGCGAGGGCATCCGCACAGAAGCTTTTGACCCCTCCAAGCTTACAGACCCCCATCTTATTATCTATGCACCCGTAAGAGTGCTTGGTAACAAGACAATCGTTACAAACGGTGACCAGACTGATACAATTTATAATCTTATGAATCAGCAGCTTACCTTTGAACAGGCTCTTCGCACTCGTGAATTTGAGGACGATGCGCCCAACTATACACCTCGTATTTCCGGTATTATGAAGGTTGAAGGCGGAGAATACAGCTATGCTATGAGCATTCTTAAGTCTAATAACCATAATCCCGACTCCTGCCTCAGATTTACTTATTCCTACAAGAACCCCATCGCAGGCGAAGGTCATTTTATCCATACCTATATGGGCGACGGTAATCCGCTTCCTTCCTTTAAGGGCGAACCCAAGGAAGTTGTTATTGACGAAGATATTGATACATTTACAAATACAATCTGGACCTCTCTCAATGAAGACAACAAGGTTTCCTTGTTTGTAAGATACATAAACATTGAAGATGGTACATACGAAACCAGAATTGTAAACAAGAATCAGTAAGGAGCGATAAAGATGAATTCTATGCAGTTAAAATACGGTTCCAACCCCAACCAGAAGCCTTCCCGTATTTATATTGAAAACGGCGATTTGCCCATCGAGGTTTTAAACGGCAACCCCGGTTACATCAACCTTCTCGATGCTTTTAACGGTTGGCAGCTTGTTCGCGAGCTTAAGAAAGCTACAGGTCTTCCCGCTGCTACAAGCTTTAAGCATGTTTCCCCCGCAGGTGCAGCAGTTGGTGAGCCTCTCAGCGACACATTGAAGAAGATTTACTTTGTTGAAGATAAGGAATTGTCTCCCTTGGCATGTGCATATGCAAGAGCAAGAGGCGCAGACAGAATGAGTTCCTTCGGTGATTTTGTTGCTCTCAGCGACGTTTGTGACGTTCCCACAGCAATGCTTCTTAAGCCTGAGGTAAGTGACGGTGTTATTGCGCCCGGCTACGAGCCCGAAGCTCTTGAAATTTTAAAGAGCAAGAGAAGAGGCACATATAACATTATCAAGATTGATGAAAGCTATGTTCCCGATCCCATTGAACGCAAGCAGGTGTTCGGCATTACATTTGAACAGGGAAGAAACGAGTTGGACATCAATTCTGATATGCTCAACGAAGTAGTTACAAATAATAAAGAAATTCCCGAAAGCGCAAAGAGAGACTTGCTTATCGCGCTTATCACACTTAAGTACACACAGTCTAACTCTGTTTGCTATGCAAAGGATGGTCAGGCTATCGGCATCGGTGCAGGTCAGCAGAGCCGCATTCACTGTACTCGTCTTGCGGGCAGCAAGGCTGACAACTGGTGGCTTCGTCAGTCTCCTCAGGTTTTAGGCTTAAAGTTCCTCGACACTGTAGGTAAGCCCGACAGAGACAATGCCATTGACGTTTATATGTCTGAAGATTATATGGATGTATTGGCTGACGGTGTTTGGGAAAACATTTTTGCAGAAAAGCCTCAGGTTTTCACCAAGGAAGAAAAGAGAGCATGGCTTGATAAGAATACAGACGTTGCTCTTGGCTCCGATGCATTCTTCCCCTTTGGCGATAACATTGAAAGAGCGTACAAGAGCGGTGTTAAGTATATTGCACAGCCCGGTGGCTCTAAGCGTGACGATATCGTTATCGAAACCTGTGACCGCTTCGGTATTGCAATGTGCATGACAGGCATTCGTCTTTTCCACCATTAATTTTTCGGAGGAACAATAATGAAAGTTTTAGTAGTTGGCGGCGGCGGAAGAGAGCATACAATTGTATGGAAGCTTTCCCAGAGCCCTAAGGTTGATAAAATATACTGTGCACCCGGCAATGCAGGCATTGCTACTCTTGCTGAGTGTGTTGCAATCAAAGCAACAGACATTGATGCTATGGTTAACTTTGCCGTTGAAAATAAAATTGACATGGTAATGGTTGCACCTGATGACCCTCTTGTACTCGGTATGGTTGATGCTATGGAGGCTAAAGGCATTCGTGCATTCGGTCCCAGAGCAAACGCTGCAATTATCGAAGGCAGCAAGGTGTTCAGTAAGGATTTAATGAAAAAGTATAACATTCCTACCGCAAAGTATGAAGTGTTTGACAATGCTGATGCAGCTATTGAATATCTCCAGACAGCCCCAATTCCTACAGTTATCAAGGCTGAAGGTTTAGCGCTTGGTAAAGGTGTTATTATCGCAATGACGCTTGAGGAGGCTGAAAAGGCTGTTCACGAAATGATGGAGGACAAGGTTTTCGGCAACGCAGGAAGCCGTATTGTTATTGAAGAATTCCTCTCAGGTCCCGAGGTAAGTGTGCTTGCATTTACCGACGGTAAGGTGATTAAGCCCATGGTTTCCGCACAGGACCATAAGAGAGCATATGACAACGATGAAGGTCTCAATACAGGCGGCATGGGAACATTCTCTCCCTCTCGCATTTATGACGAAAAAATGGCAGAGGAATGTATGAATAATATTTTCCTTCCCACAATGAATGCCATGAACAAAGAGGGCAGAACTTTTAAGGGTGTTTTATACTTTGGTCTTATGGCAACAAAGGATGGCGTTAAGGTTATTGAGTATAACTGCCGTTTTGGTGACCCCGAAACACAGGTTGTACTTCCTCGTTTGGAGAGCGATTTATACGATATTTTCGATGCAATTATCGATGAACGCCTTTCTGAGGTTGACATTAAGTGGCGTGACGGCGGTGCGGTTTGCGTTGTGTGCGCAAGCGGCGGTTACCCCGTTAAGTACGAATCAGGCTTTGAAATTACAGGCATCGAAGATGCTGAAGCACTCGGTGACATTACAGTGTTCCATGCAGGTACAAAGAATACTGACGGCAAAATTGTTACCGCAGGTGGCAGAGTTCTTGGTGTTACTGCTGTTGCTGAAAGCCTCGATGCTGCTATCAAAAAAGCATACGAAGGTGTAGATAAAGTGCACTTTGATAAAATGCACTACAGAAAAGATATTGGCATAAAGAAGTATTGATATGAATAAGAATACACAAAATAAGATTAACTTTTTTCTCTCCGTTCTTGACGAAAGGTTCAGGAACGGGGAGGAATACTTCCTTGGAATTGATATAAGCTTTAAATCAGGCACAAAAACTTTCCCCGCTACAGTAAAAAAAGAGGGGTCTGTTTTTGTGTTTCTTCATAATGCGGAAAAATTGCCCTTTGAATGGAGCCTGATTCCCAAGGCATGCGAAAATTACGATGCTATGCGTCTTGTGTATAAGGAACGTGGCACCAATGCCGTTATTGAAGCCAGCGACAGAAATGTAACTCTTAAATATGAGGACAGCGCAGAAAATGCTGAAGAAACAACCGCAACAGTAAAGAACAACCGCGATTATCTCATTAAACCACCCAAGGCTAACACTCTTTTAAAAGAAATAGGAATAATGGGCGAAAACGGTAAAATAAAGAACGATATGGTCAGAAAGTATAATCAGATCGACCATTTTGTTGAGCTTGTGAGCGACCATTTAAAGAGGCTTGACGATAAGGTTGAAGTGCTGGATTGCGCCTGCGGTAAAAGCTATCTTTCTTTTGCCCTTAATTACTACCTTCGTGACGTTCTTAAGAAGGATTGTCACGTGACAGGTGTTGACTATTCCGACATTGTAATTAAGGCTTCTAAAAAGAGTGCAGAAAATATGGGCTATAGCAACATGACCTTTGTTAAAGCTGATTTAACCGACTATAAGGTTACAACACCACCGGATGTGGTAATAAGCCTTCATGCCTGCGACATTGCAACAGATATGGCAATTGCAGCCGGTATAAACAACGGCGCAAAAGCAATTTTTGCGGTACCCTGCTGCCATAAGGAGCTTTTAGGGCAGTATTCCTACGATGAATTTGCTCCGCTTTTAAAGCATGGCATTTTCAAAGCACGAATGGCAGACTTGTTAACCGATAGCTTAAGATGTCTTCTTTTAGAGGCATGTGGTTACACTGTGACCGCCCAGGAATACATTTCGCCAGTAGAAACCCCGAAAAATTTACTTATTAAAGCCTTTAAGGACGGCAAAAGGCAAAAAGAAGCCAAGGAAGAGTACTATAAGCTTAAAGAAATGCTTGGCGTAACACCGAAGTTGGAAACACTTATAAAGCTGTGAGGTGGCCTATGAAAATACTTTTTGCATCAGACATACATGGAAGTGAATATTACGCTAAAAAGCTCGTGGATAAATATCACGAGCTTAATTGTAATAAAATGGTGCTTCTGGGCGACATTCTCTATCATGGCCCCAGAAACGATTTGCCCGAAGGTTATAACCCTAAAGGTGTGATTGCTCTTTTAAATGCTATGAGCGATGAAATTCTTTGTGTTCGCGGTAACTGCGAGGCAGAGGTTGACCAGATGGTGCTTGAATTTTCATGCATGAGCGACAGCATGATCATGTACGAAAAGGGCAGAATGCTTTTCATTACTCACGGACATTTATACAATAAGGAAAATCTACCAAAGCTGAAGAGTGGCGACATTCTTATTCACGGACATACACATGTGCAGACTATTGAAAAGTTCGGAAGCAATACTTATATTAATCCGGGCAGTGTGTCTATCCCGAAAGAGGACAATCCGCCGACGTTTATGCTTTATGAAAATAGTAAATTCACTATTTATGATTTTGATATGAATATACTGAATGAGGTGACGATATGAATAAAATTACACTGTTTCCCGACAAAAGAATGCATCAATTAGGCGATTTGTACGGCATATTTTTTGAAGATATTAACCATAGCGCCGATGGCGGACTTTATGCTGAGCTGGTGCAGAACCGTTCCTTTGAATTTGATAAAATCGATAACTGGAGATATGACCACTTAACTGCATGGGAAAAGATAGGCGAGTGCGACATTGAAGTCGGGCACGATTATCCTTTAAATAGAAACAACATTCATTACCTTGCAATTAAATGCACCGGTGAAGTTTGCGGTGTGAAAAACACAGGCTTCAACGATGGAATGAACATTGTAAAGGGTGAAGAATACAGTTTTTCCTTCTATGGTCGTCGCAATACAGGCTTTAACAATGAAGTAATCATCAGTCTTGTTGATAAAGAAAACGGAGCGCCGATAGCTTCTGAAAGCGTAAAAATCAAAAGCTGTGATTGGGAAAAGTACAATGGCGTGCTTGTGGCTACGGAAAGTGCTACATGTCATTTGTGTATTACAACAAGCGGAAAGAGCATGGTTTATCTTGACGATGTGTCGCTGTTTCCGCCTACATATAAGAATCGTGAAAACGGTTTAAGGCGCGACCTTGCAGAGCTTCTTGGTGATTTAAAGCCCAAATTTATGCGCTTTCCCGGTGGTTGCCTGGTTCACGACGGCAACCTTGACCCCCATGCAAGAAATGCCTTGTATCGTTGGAAAAACACCATTGGCGATGTTTCCGAAAGACCTGCAAGACGCAGTAATTGGGGTTATAATCAGACCTTAGGATTAGGCTATTATGAATACTTCCTCTTCTGTGAGGATATTGGAGCAAAGCCGCTTCCTGTGCTTCCCGCTGCATACAATCCTCATCGCAGAGATGCTGCTCCTTTTGAAGAACTCAAGCCCTGGATTGACGACGCACTTGATTTAATTGAGTTTGCAAACGGTGATGTGAACACAAAATGGGGTAAAATACGTGCAGAATTAGGTCATAGCGAGCCCTTTAACCTTGAATATCTTGCAATAGGCAACGAAGAGGTAGGGGACGACTTTTTTGAACGTTACCCTTACTTTCACAATGCTATAAAGGCAAAATATCCGGAAATTAAGCTTATCGGCTCTTCCGGTCCGTTCCCTTGCGGAGGCGAATTCGAAAAGGGCTGGAAGTGTGCACGTGAAAACAAGAGTGAATTTGTTGATGAGCATTATTACGTTTCTCCCGAATGGATGCTTGCCAATAATAAACGCTACTTTGAATACGACAAAAATGGTCCCAAGGTATTTTTGGGCGAATATGCATCCTGGGGTAATACATTTTACAATGCTCTTATTGAAGCAAGCTATATGACAGCTATGGAAAAAAGCGGAACTGTAGGCTTGGCATGCTATGCGCCTCTTCTTGCAAATGCCGACTACGTTAACTGGAGACCTGACCTTATCTGGTTTAACGGCAAGAAGGCATATGGCACACCTAACTACTATGTACAGAAAATGTTCATGGCAAACCAGGGTGAATATGCTTTTGAACACAGCGTTGAGAACGAAAAAGCAGCTGTGGAATTTGGTGGCGACATCTTTGGCGAGATATGGTTTGAAACTATTCATACCTCTGCAGAGTTTTCGGATGTTAGAATTAACGGTGAACCTGTAAAGCATAATAACTTTACAACAAACAAGGAGGGTTCACAAATTGTAAAGCTTGAAGAAATCGGGAAAATAGGCAATTTTGAGTTAACATGTAAAGCTAAAGAGCTTGACGGAATAAGGGGCTTCACGATACGTTTTGGTGTTGGCAAAAATCTTTATTATCGTTGGGAATGTGCCGGCTGGCAGAATCAGGACAGCGCCGTGTGCTCTCACACAAATAACCGTGAAGCGGTGCTTGCTCATGAATGCAGAACCATTGAACAGGGCAGAGTATATGATCTTAAGCTGAAGGTTGAAAACAATACTGTGACCTGTTATATAGATGGCGAAATGATACACAATGTTAAGGTTAACAAAACTGTTATGGAGCCTATTTACACATCAACTGCGATTGATGAAAACGGAAACCTTATATTAAAGGCGGTAAATGTTCAGGACACAGATTATGAGGCAACAATTGAAACAAACCGCAAAATAAGCAGCGTTGAAGCTGAAATGCTTAAGGCTGAGCTCAATGCGGAAAACAGCTTCGAATGCCCCGAAAACGTTTCACCTACGACTATTAAGGTCAAATTCGATTCATCCGTAATTAAGCACAGTTTCCCGGCTCATAGCGTGACGGTAATGGTAATTAAATGAGTATTTTAAAAGTATTTTCAAGCAAAATTATTGATAATACCGTAAACATAATTGAGACAAAACCTCTGGCGGTGTTTTCTGTTTTATCTTTTATGTTTATAATTATGAGGCTCTATTTTCCCGTAGAGCCTCTGCTTATATTGCTGTTTTTTATTGGCTTGTTTCTTATTTGTCTGACAATACATGATAAAATCAGCACATTTATTGCCGTTTTTCTTTGTGCAGCAATGTTCATCGGCATATTTTCAACCTCAAACAAGCTGTCATCTTATGAAAAAGTAACTAATATGCTTGACGAACAAACGGTAAGGGTAGAGGGAGAAATTTCTTCTGTGCCGGATGAAGGCAAATACAAAACAACATTTTTTCTTGAATGTGACAGGGTACACTCGCACAAAGGCTTATACGATAATAATCTTAAAATTTATGTAAAGGCAGACAAAGGAATAGATTTTAAGTTGGGTGACAAGCTTTCTTTTAACGCCACCCTCAAAGCAGCCGATATAAAAGATGCAGGGCTCAGCAGGCATTATCTTTCAAAAGGTGCACCTTTAGTTGCCAACGACCTTACAATTCTTAGCCTTGAAAAACCCAAAGCTTTTCATAATATGGTTGCAGCGGCACGAAACTACATAATTTCCCTTGGCAATAAGTTCTTTACAGGTGATGCCCGTGAACTTTTTAAAGCCTTGACAGCCGGAGATAAAAGCGATTTTTCAAGCGATCTTACATCTAACCTGAACCGTTCTGGCTTAAGTCATATTGCTTGTGTGTCGGGTCTGCATGTATCTATTTTAGGTATGGCGATTTACAATCTCCTAAGACGAAGAAACAGGGTTTTATCAGCTACTCTTGCAGTTACAGTTGTATGGCTCTTTTCTTTAATAACGGGTTCTTCACCGTCAACGCTTCGTGCTTGTATTATGTTTACAAGCTTTATTATAGCTAAAATGGTATTAATGGATAACGACAGCTTTACGGCACTTTCTTTTTCTGCAATGCTGCTTGCCGTTATAAACCCCTTTGTTATATACGATTGGGGCTTTATATTGTCGTTTATGAGCGTTTTAGGCATTCAGATATTTTCATTCTATTTTAAAAACATGCTCAGCTTTCTGCCGGAACCACTTGCCGATTCAATGTCGGTAACCATTTCAGCACAGCTTATGACAATTCCTGTATTAACAAATATGTTTGGCTATCTGAGCGTATATTCAATTCCTGCAAACATAGTTGTTTCTGCAATCTTCTTATGGGTACTGTATTTGTGTTTTGTGCTCATAGTGTTTTCCTATGTGCCGTGGCTTAATTGGCTAATTGGTATTGTGTGCGCTTTGGGGCTTGACATTATAGCTGTAGTGGCAAACCTTTTTGCCGATCTGCCGGGCAGTATTATGTTTGTAAACCGCTTTGATGTTATTGAATATATTGCCTATTATTCAATAGTTATTATGTTTGTTTTCCGTAAAAAGCTGTCGTCATATTTTATAAGCGCGGTTTTGTTCATTTTGGCGGCAATTCTGATAATAACAACCTATGTGCCAATTTCGCCTACAGATAAATATCGCATTTGCGACGATTCTATGCTGTATATAAGGGAAAATAAAACAGTTCTTCTTGCACATGAGGGCTTTTCCGAGGTTGAAGCCTGTCTCATAGAAGAAAATTTGTATAACACAATAGATCACTATATTGTATGTAACTCACTTGCAAGCTACGAGCGTGCATTGGTTGATATGAAAGATAGTGTATATACGCTTCACATTTCGGAGAATGAAAAACAATCCGATTTTACTGCCTTTGCGCAAAAATTAGGCTATGAAATTGAATATTATCGGGAATACATCGATTTTGATGAATATATTTCCAAGCTTCTTAAATAGAAAGTGTTTTTTTCACTTTCTATTTTTTCTATTGACAAGACTACAAATGTAGTCTATAATGATGTTGACTACAATTGTAGGCGAAGGAGGAATAGTAATGTCTAAAGCAATAACAGAATCTGAATACGAAATCATGAAAATACTCTGGGAAAGTGACAAACCACTTGGTCTTGGCGAAATAATGAGCGCTCTTGGTGACAAATGGGCACGAAACACCGTTGGCACCCTTCTTACAAGGCTGACGGAAAAAGGCGTTGTAGGCGCAGAGAAGCAGGGAAAAAGCAATTTGTACTATGCAATTACAAAAGAAACGGAATATAGCATGAATGAAACAAAAAGCCTGTTGTCGAAGCTTTTTAAAGGCTCCATCGGAAACCTTGTTGCATGCTTATATGAAAACAAAGAGCTTTCTGCGGAAGAAATAGAAAGCCTCAGAAAAATTATTAACGGAGACTGATTATGACAGATATTCTGAGAACATTGTTATTTTTAAATATTCAGGGAAGCGTGCTTGTTATATTGCTTCTTTTATTAAAGCGGGTGATACAAAAATCCTTCTCGGGCAGAGCGCAAAGAAGACTTTGGCTTTTAGCAGCTGTAGTATTTTTGCTTCCTGTGTGGAATTTAGTTCCCGAAAACACTGCTCCGAATATAATTTTGCCGTATTATTCTGAAAATATTTTTACATATGAAACTCCGGGCAATACTGCAGCCGTGTGGGAAACACAAGATGAAAAGCTTGTGGCAGATATGGATGCCTCGGTAGAAAATATTGATTATCGCTTAATAGTTTTATCTGTGTGGGGAGCGGTAGCCGGCTTGTTCTTACTTTTCAACATAGGTGGATATGCAATATTCCTTATAAAAAAGCGCAGAAAAAGTGAAAACATTACCGATGATAAGTTTTCCGCCATACTTCAGAGTCTGGATATAAAAATCAAAATAAGGCTCAGGCAATGCGATGATGTCGACTCTCCGATGTTAACAGGTGTATTTTACCCTGTTGTATACATTCCGAGGAAAAGCCTTACAGAAAATGAATTAACGCATGTATACAGCCACGAGCTTACTCATTACAAGCATAAGGATTTACTCATAAAATGGTTTGTGTGCGTTATAAATGCAATTAACTGGTTTAATCCTTTCGTATATTTGGTTATGAAAAACCTTAACGAAGCCTGTGAAATCTATTGTGACGAGGCTGTAACAAAAAACATGGATGATGAGGGCAAAAAGCAGTACATGAACACAATACTTAATTTAGTTGCAAAGAAGTGATAATATGTTTAAAAGTATTTACACAACCCGTATGAGCGATGACGGGAAAATGCTAAAAAGACGGTTTGAGAGCATAATAAGTAAAAATGGTGCAAAAACAAGGCTTTTAATAGCCATTTTGGTTGCTTTGCTTATTCCGGCTGTTACAATTCCGACTGTTAATATATTATCAAAAACGGAATTTGTTACACTTTACGATATGGATAATTATGCTGAAATTGTGAAAAACAACAGCTATATGCCCAAGCTTGAAGCTCTTGGAAATTATGAAAACGCAGAGTTGAGATATTTTCGGTATAATTGGGTTTTAGGGAGCGCAGATACTTACACATTGATTGTTAAGTATGCCCCTGAAGAATATAAAAGAGAAAAGCTTGAGACAAATTCCGAGCATAGCAGTTTAGCCTATTTTGAATTTGACGGCTTTAATTTCAGAGTAGTTGACACAAATTATCATCCTAAACGTCAGTTCTATACAGCTACATCAGACTCAACATATGAAATTGCATACATATTCTATTATGATGATGATATTGACTATATTGACGTGAGCTATCAGGAGTTTCTTTTGCGTGAGTGCGGCTGGGAAATACGAGGAAAATTCAATAAAAATGATGGTTATGAAATACTTTATGACAAAGACGGAACGTATAATATAACCTTCACAAAAGATAACGGTGACATACTTTATAATCAGTCGGTTGATTACCGTCATGAAGTGACAGAGGTTGGAGAAAATCTTTATAATGTTTGCTACTGGAGCGGTACAAATGCAAGATACGATGTTTTTGTTGACTTGAAAGAAGAAAGAGTATCGCAGGAATATTTTAATCTTCTTTGTTATGATGAAGATAAGGTGGTCTATTGTGAAGATGATGCCATTGTGGTTGATCATATGTTCGGAACAGAGAAAATATGTATAACAAGAATTAAGAGAGATTTTTCAGACACCTTTCATCTGAGCTCTGCAATTGCGAATGCTGAACTGAACGGTGATATACTTAGCCTGCGGTATTTAAAAGGAGAGAATTTTGAAGAAGTCTCTGAAGAAATTGACATATATAAAGATTTGAAGGATGCTATAAACACAGTACAGGAAGGAGAAAATCATGTTTAAAAACGTATACACAACACGCATGAGCGGAAATAGCAGGGTTTTAAAAAGACGATTTCGGGCAATCAGCGCAAAGCCTGTAAAGCTTAAAGGAATGCTTGCATTTATTTGCGCAGTAGCAATTTTCATTGTGTCAACCTTCAGTACATTGGCGGTAGCGCAATTTGCAAACGAAAGCATCGATTATAATATCGACATTACAAATAACGGGCAAATAATTTAGCTTAAAAACAAGCTCTTTATAGAAAATGGCGAGGTTTATGTGCCTCTTCGCGAGCTTTTCACAAAGTTGGGCTTGATGGAGGGCGAAAACGCGAAAATGGAATGGCTGGATGGTGTTGTTCTCATTTCCTTAAGCCAGAAAAACCTTAATGATGATGTAATTGCAGAATACACAAGCTATCTCTATAAAATTGAAATAGGTAAGAGCGAGCTTGTAGTAAACCCACGTGTTTTAATGCATGAAAACACACCGGAAAACGTGGCAGATGTGGGTGAAGCCATGAGAAACGCCCCTGTTCTTAGAAGAAACATCACATATATTCCATTTTCCTATGCTGAAAGAATGATAGAAAGAGCAGATCTGGGCTTTTTGTCACCGGCAAATTTGTATAAATTAGAATTTGCGTGTTCGGGCGAAATTTTTAATGTTGGTTATCCTTTTACAGAATATCACGAAATAGCGCAGAGTTTTGGTAAAAGAGTGCATCCTATAACAGGGGAGGAACATTTTCATTCGGGCATAGATTTCAAAGCTGAAGAAGGCACACCTGTTTTAGCAGGTATTGAAGGAAAATTTGATGTTGGCTACGATGAAGAAAAGGGCGCATACATGACCATTTACGGTGAAAACGGGGTAGAGGTCACCTATTGTCACCTACAAAGTGACATTTTGCGGACACTTTGGAATGTAAACTATCTTAATAAAGGCAGTCTGCTTGGTTTTGTTGGAAATACCGGAAAATCCACAGGACCACACCTTCACATGGAGGTAAAGGTAAATGGTGAATATGTAGACCCTGAGGAATATATAATACAAGAGGTAATGGAGCTTCTTCAGGTTGCAAAGCCGAAAATTGAATCGTATATAAGCTATTTCGGATATGCTGATGCGGAGTATAAAGTTACAGATTTTTATGTTGATTCTGAAGGCGGCGGCGTAACAGTCAGCCTTACAAACTATGATGATACAACTATAGGGTTGACCTATTATAAAATGCCTTATGGGTGGCAACTTTGGGGCGTTTATAAAAACGGAGAGCTTATGGTAATATACAACTAATTAAAAAGATGCAGGAGTTTCCTGCATCTTTTTAATTAGTTAGCGAACTTAATCTGATTCCAGAGTGACTGGATATAGTTATTTGTTTCGTCGGGAAGTGCAATGTAGAGCTCTGTTTTTTCGTTTAAGAATTCGTCCGGAGGATAACGGCGCTCGTCCATCTTAACTTCTTCGTCAAGAAGCTCAAACACATCTTTATGAGGTGTTGAATAGCCGATATATTCGCAGTTTGCAAGGGCTATTTCAGTTTCGCAAAGGAAGTTAATGTACATTTCAGCCGCTTCTTTATTGTTACAGCCTGTAGGAATGCAGATTGCGTCAACAAAGCGGTTTGTGCCTTCCTTGGGAATGAAGTAATCCAAATCGGGGTTAGACTCCAGCATTGAAACTGCATCGCCTACATAGTAGGGAGCAACTGCAGCGTTACCGCCTTCCATTTTATCGAAAACTTCGTCCATTACATATGCCTGTACAAGGTTTGACGAATACTGTTCATAAAGCTTTTCAAAGGTTTTGTCGATTTCGTCCTTGTCGGTTGTATTAAGGGAATAGCCTAAATAGCACTGTGCTGCGGCAAAGGCATCACGGGGGTTGTTAAACATAAGAATGTTGCCCTTCTGTGCCTCGTCCCAGAGAGCACCCCAGCTGTCGGGAGCGGTGTCGTACATGGTTTTGTTATAAATAATGCAAACCATGCCCCAGGTGTAGGGAACAGTGTACTCATTTTCCGGGTCATAGGAAAGGTTTTTGAAGGTGTCCATAATCTTTGTTTCAAAGTTAGGAATGTTTTCATAGTTAAGCTTCTGAATCATACCTTCATTAATAAACCTTGAAATCATGTAGTCAGAGGGGATAACAATGTCGTAATCGGCACCGCCGCTCTTTAATTTAGCGTAAAGCTCTTCGTTGTTGGTGTAGGTTGTATAATTAACCTTAATACCCGTAAGAGCCTCAAACTGCTCGTTTACGTTTATCATATCCGCTTCGTCAATACAGAGGTATTCGCCCCAGTTTGCCACATTTAAGGTAAGCTTATCCTTGGCAAAACGTGTATAGTCGTAATTTGAAAGTAGCCTCATATCCATTTCAAGCCTGGGTCCTATGTTAAGAACAATGCCTACAGTAACGCCTACTGATGAAAGAAGCATAACAAGCGCAACAATAAGTGCAATTGTTTTCTTTCTTGAGCGAAGGCCTTCTTTTTCTTTTTGTTCAACCCTGAGCTTTCTGTTGTCAAGGAAGTTCTTAACAACCAGAATTATAAGTATCGTAACAAAAATTAATGTTGAAAGGGCATTTATGCTGGGGTCCATATTTCGTCTTGTCATGGAGTTAATAACAATGGGCAGTGTGTTAACGCCTACACCTGAGTTAAAGTAGCTGACAACGAAATCGTCCAGCGAGTAGGTGAGAGCCATTATAAAGCCCGAGAAAACGCCGGGCAATATTTCGGGAATAACAACCTTGAAAAACGCCTGACGACTGTTACAGCCAAGGTCATAAGCGGCTTCGAGAAGGTTGGGGTTCATCTGCCTTAATTTGGGTAACACCTGGAAAATAACATAAGGCACACAGAATGCGATATGTGCAAGAACAAGTGTTATATAACCAAATTTCAAAGGGGTAAAGCGCATGAAAACCTTGAAAAGAAGCATTAACGATACACCCATGATAATTTCGGGGTTAACAATGGGAATGTAGGTTATGTTCATTACAAGGCTGCGAGCCTTTTTGTTAAGGTTGTTTATGCCTATTGCGGCGGTTGTGCCCAAGGCTGTTGAAATAACAGAGGAAACAATAGCAATAAGCAAGGTGTTGAAAAGCGACAGCATTATTGTGCGGTCACTAAAAAGTGCAACATACCATCTTAAGGAGAAACCGCCCCAGGCAACACGTGAGTCGTTTGCATTGAATGAGAAAACAACAAGTGTCAGAATGGGAAGATAGAGGAAGAGTACTAAAAGCACCATATAAAGCCTTGAAGTTAACGACTTTTTCATACTACAGCATCCTCCCCTCCGAACTGGTTAAAGATACCTATAATTACAAGTACAATAACCATAAGCACTAAGCTGAGGGCAGAACCTACATAAGGGTCATAATTGAGCCCCAAGAATTCCTGTTCAATAAGGTCACCTATAAGACCTATTGTAGAGCCTGAAAGCATTCTGGAAATAATAAAAGTGGAAACAGAAGGCACAAATACCATTGTAATACCCGTCGAAATGCCGGGGATTGCAAGAGGAATGATGACCTTTCTTACTACATTTGAATCTGAACAGCCAAGATCCTGCGCTGCTTCAATAACACTCTTGTCAATTTTAGTCATGATAGAGTATAAGGGCAGAATCATAAAGGGCAGGTTGTTATAAATCATACCCAATATAACTGCGGCAGAAGTGTTCAGCATTTTTAAGGGCTTCAAACCAAAAAACATAAGTATCTGGTTTATGAAACCGTTTGCGTCTAAAATATTCATCCATGCGTATGTTCTTAAAATAAAGTTAATCCACATGGGAAGCATTAAAAGCATAAGCACGGTAGACTGCTTTTCCTCGGGCAGTCTGGAAATTATGTATGCTGCAGGAAAACCTAAAAGCAAGCATACAACTGTTGTTACAACCGCATAAGTAACGGAACGTAACAGTGTGGGAAGGTATTTTGAAATTTCCATTAAATTGGAAACTGTGAACGCGCCTGTTTCTCTGTCTGTAAAGGCAAAAATGCCAACCAGGAAGAGAGGCACGATAGTGAAAATAACCATCCACACGTAATAGGGAACAGCAATAGCTTTTGATTTCATTTCTTAACCTCTTTTCCGTAATAAAATAAATGCTTTAATACGGAAAACTATTCAATCAGCTTATGCATGATATGAATGTCGTTAGGCTGAAGGCTCATGCCGATACGAGAGCCAATCTGCTGGCTTTTTGTTGAATGTATTTTCCAGAGGAAGTTGTCTGTTTCAACCAGGATTTCGAAATGAACACCCTTGAAGATAACATCCTTAACCACACCTACAATTGCTTCCTTGCAGGGGGCAACAACCTTAATGTCTTCGGGGCGGATAACAACGTCAACAAGCTTGTCCGTGCCGAAGCCTGCATCTTCACATTCGAAAACAACGCCGCCGATTTCAACGAAATAGTCGGCACGCATAACACCGTCAATAATGTTGCTTTCGCCGATAAAGTCGGCAACGAATGCGTTGACGGGTTCGTTATAAATATCCTCAGGAGTGCCTATCTGCTGAATTTCACCGTGGTTCATAACAACAACAGTGTCGCTCATGGTAAGAGCTTCCTCCTGGTCATGTGTTACATAAATAAAGGTAATGCCAAGTCTTTTCTGAATCTTTTTCAATTCAATCTGCATTTCCTTACGAAGCTTCAGGTCAAGTGCACCAAGGGGCTCGTCGAGCAAAAGCACGCGAGGTCTGTTGACCAGTGCTCTGGCAATGCCAACTCTCTGCTGCTGACCGCCTGAAAGCGAATTGACGGAACGACGCTCGTAACCTGAGAGGTTTACCATGCGAAGCATTTCCGTAACGTTTTCTTTGATTTCAGATTCCTTCATTTTCTTTAATCTTAAACCAAAGGCTATGTTTTCATACACATTAAGATGGGGGAAGAGAGCATATTTCTGGAAAACAGTGTTAATGCTGCGCTTGTAAGCAGGCAGATCATTAATCTTTTTTCCATCAAAATAAAGCTCTCCGCTGTTCATTTGCAGAAAGCCTCCGATGATTCTTAATGTTGTTGTTTTTCCACAACCCGAAGGTCCAAGTAAAGTAACAAACTGCTTGTCGGCTATGTCAAGGCTTATTCCTTTCAGAACAGTATCTCCGTCGTAGTCGACAACCGCATTCCTTAAGCTAATAATTTTTTCCAACCGTTTGCTCCTTCATATTGAAATTTCAAGTAATTTTCGTATGGGAATATCCCCCCATACAGCAGAAACACATGCTAAAACGACTATAAAAGCATGTAAAGTGATTATACAATATACTCTCATGAAATACAATAGTTTTTTTGATTTTTTGTCGATTATATTTTTGCGGAAAGATCGGGAATAAAAATAGTGATAAAACAACAAATTTATATTGCAAAGGGTAGGAAAATTTAGTATAATTGTTATATATTTTTATAGTTAGGAGTGAAAATATGAAAAGAGTTTTGAGCGTTATACTCAGTCTTGCACTTTTAATGACAGTTTTCGGAACATTACCCGTGACCGTAAATGCTGCAAGCATGAGCGATGCGGACTTTTTTTCAAAGTTCGACCTTACATATTCCGGAATGGAAGATGTAAAGAGTGCTGTAGACCGTGGTGACTACACTACAGCAAAAAAGGAATTTGTTGAATATTTGTCAGAAAGAAAGGCAAGCGGTAATGCGGCAGCATTTCCCATTGCTGAAGACGACGAAAATTATGGTCAGGCAGTTCTGCCGCTCGACAATATTTTAACAGGCCCTTATGAATTCGACGTATGGCTTAACCGCTTTACTGTTACCGGTAAAGAATATGAGCTCTACGAAGTTGACCTTACAGAAAAAACCGCGCAGGAATTAAACAACCAGGCTATTTCTGTAATGCTTTTCGAAAGACAAAAGCAAGCATATCCTGTGCTTGTTGCAAGTACGGAATATGCTTCCTATGAGCCTGTGCTTGTAGTTGAAACTGCTGAAGGCGCTACATACGAAATCATGGCAAACCATGACACATATGTAAATTCCGGCGCTACAACTACCACGTACGGCAATGCTACAGAGCTTTACGTAAATGAGCAGAGCGGTTCAGCATCTTCTCCCTTTGGCAGCCAGACAAGAAGAGCGTACATAAACTTCCCGCTTACAGAAGCTGCTAATCAGACTGTTACAAAGGCTACAATGAAGCTTTATGCTAAGTTGGCAGACAATGCAACTGTTGACTCATTGGATGTTCACGTTATAAGTGTTGGCGACACAATGTGGGACGAGAGTAGACTCACATGGTCCACAATAGGCGGCAACATTTATTCTTATCAGAATGCTGATGTACCCACCTGGCAGCAGCCAAGCGGTGCTGACGGCGAATATCAGAACGTTACAACACGTTTCTGGTTTGCTCGCAGCATGGCGTATGAATATCTTACATATCTTGAAGACCCTGAACAGTATGCAATCGAACATCCCCTTTATCCCGACGGAAGCATTTTTGGCGAAAAGCTTATCGACCTGATGGATGCTTTTGCAACACAGAAAGGCTATGGCTTCAACCGTACGTTAGAGACAGGTGAAAGACTCAACCGTTGGGTTGACGTTTTAGATGCACTTATTGATACACCTGCAGTACAGGACAACCCCGAAAAGGTATGTAACATCATTTCCTTCATGTGGGGCGACTGTAACTATCTGGCAGGCTTAGACATTGCAAACGGTTCCTATTGGTGGAGCAACTGGAGAATTGTTGCAAACGCAGGCTTCTTCAAGGGCAACGAATATTTCCCAGAATGGAAGAACTATACAAACTGGAGAAACAGAGTTACAGGCAATATCGAATACACATTGGACCTTCTCTTCGTTGACGACATGAGCTTTGCGGAAGCGGGCCCTGCTTATGCTGTATGGTGCGTTGAGCTCTTTGGTGACTGCGTAAGAATGGCAGATATAAATAACCGTCCTCTTGATAAAACCTTTACAGAAAAGCTCCGTTATGCAACACGTTTTGCTCTTGAGAGCCTTTATCCCGATGGTTATGATACAAACATAGGTGACTCTAACTATAAGGACAGAATGAGCGTATTCAACGATTTGGCTGAATACTACGGCAACGATTCTATCCTTAATGCTTTTGTAAACGGAACAGACGAATTTGATCCTGAATACTATTCAAGCATTTACCACGATTCTAACACAATGCTTATGCGTAACAGCTGGAATCCTGAGGAAGCAATCTATTTGCAGCTTAACAACAACCCCTTTGACGGACATGCGCATCCCGACAGTGCGGCAGTTGTTATGTACGCATACGGCAAGCCTCTCTTAGTTGACAGTGGTCGTTACAGCTACTCAAGCTTTAACTCCATTTATAACGACCTTCGTTATGCTTCCGCACACAACACAATAGAAGCAGTTGGTCAGTCCATGGCAAGCCACGCAAGCGCAGCTAAGCCTCTGGAATATGCCACAACAAGCGATGCGTTTGACTTTGCTACAACAAGCCAGACAGGTTACAGTGGCACAACTCACACAAGAAATGTGCTCTTCTTAAAGGATTCAGCTTATAGCATTGTTACAGACTATGTAACAGGTAACCAGAGCCGTGAATACCGCCAGAACTGGCACTTTATGCCCTCCTCAAATGCGGAAATGAGCGGCAATATTGCTACAACAAACTTCTATAACGAAGCAAACATTGTAATTGCAAATGCAGGCAGCACAACAGCGCTTATCCGTGACGGTTACCACAGTGCTGACTACGGTTTGGTTGCAGGCAGTAAGTATGCTTCTTACGGCAAAACAGGTGCAGAAGTTAAGTTTGATACAGTGCTTTACCCCAGAAGAGCAGGGGAAGAGGCTGAAGTAGCAGTTACAGACCTTGCCGAGGGAGACAATTCCAAGGCGGCTCTTGAAATTACAATTGATGGCGATACAAGCTATTATTATGTAAAGAACACCGATGATGCAGACGGTGTATTCGGTGACTATAAAACGGACGCAAAGATGGCATATGTTTTTGAAAAGTCCAGAAACAAGAAGGATATTTCCATTGTTAACGGTAAAAATCTCGAGGGTATAATTGAAAGCAAAAATAATATCACCTCGATGAATGTTGAGTATGATAATGGCAATGTTTACATTACAGGTGAAAACCTTGTTCCTTCCACAAGTCAGGATGCAATGCTTGTAAACGTGGGAGATGAAATCAGCACAGTTTACCTTAACGGCGAAGAAATCGATTTCAATCTCATCTATGAAGGTTTTGAAACAAAGGGCTTTTACGCTGTAAGAAGTACAGACATTACAGGTAGCGGCGAAATTAGCATAAACGGTAAAGAATACAACATAGTTGGCGAAAACCTTATTACAAATGGTGATTTTTCTGACGGTACAACAGACTGGACAAACGCATCTACAGGTGCGCAGTACTCGGGCACAGTATCTTCTGTAAATGCTCACGGCACTTCTAACTCAATAACTAATACAGGCAATGCCGGCGGTAGCGCTGTATCTACGCTCAGAAGATTTGTCCCCATTGAAGGCGGAAAGAGCTATTATCTTTCTTACTATGCATACGCAACACAGGCGACAACAGGTAATGCTCAAATGTCTGCCGCTGTTCTTACAAAGGGTGGTCCCGTGTATGGAAACTTTAACGGACTTTCTTACTACAATTATAAAACCTATGGCGGCATGAACTCATGGTCTTCTGAAAGCAGTAACACTCACATAGGTGGCTCTGTTGCAAGAGCTGATGATTTGTATGCACAGGGTATGAATCATAAGGAATTTGTATTTACTGCTCCCGAAGATGCAGAACACATTATGCTCAGCTTCTTTGCCTGGACAGATACAGGCAGACTTTACCTCAGCGACTTCACTCTTTACGAGCTTGAAGAAATCGTAAACGAAGACGCTGTTGCAACAACGGTTACTGTTGAATTTATTGATTCTGAAGGTAACGAAGTTGCAGAAAGCATAACAGAAGAAATAGCAGAGGGTGAGATTTATATTTACGAAGCTCCCGAAACTATTACATTCAACGATGAATATTATGTACTTAACGAAACAGAATCTCTTCTTAGCTGTAAAGCAGTACAGGGCGAAAACACAATCAGCGCTGTATATGACAAGGTAGGTCTTGTAACAGTTAAGCATGTTGATTCTGAGGGCAACGAAATTGCAAATGCTGAAACATACGAATGCGTAGTTGGCACAGCCTTTGATGGCAGCGATTATGCAAAGACAAACCTTATTTTCGAATCTAAAGTTTACAACTACGTTGAAAATGCTGACGATGCAATTGAAGTGTCCGCTAAGATTTCCGAAAACGTAATTGAACTTGAATACAAAGAAAGCGACGTTTCCTTCGACGGTAAGCTTGCACACTTCACATTCGATGACGAAGAAACAGGCTTTGTAAGTGAATTTGCAAAGGCTGAAAGCAGCGGCGCAAACGTGCTTTCTAACGATGCAATGAAGGGCAAGGCTCTTTATCTTAACGGCTCCGGATCGAACTTCTTGAACGTTACAAATGCCGAGGGTGAAGCACTTCTTACAGGTCTTGACGAAATTACAGTTGTATTCTATGCAAAGGTAGCAGGCAGTGGTGCAAACTGGTCACTTTATATGGCACCTGATTCTGCAAGCCAGACATACGCACAGGAAAAATATGTAGGTATGCTTCATAACGGTAACCTTATTGTTGAAAGATACCTTAACTCAGGTTCACGTGCTCCTTCAATAAGCGTTTCTGATCCTACAGGCACATGGAAAAAGTACGCACTTGTAATTGAAGAAGACACAACAACACTTTATATTGATGGAACTGCAACAACTCTTGAATCCTCTTACAAGCTTTCCGATATCCTTGGTACAAATTCCGTAATTCAGATTGGTAAGGCTAACTGGGGTAGCGGCGAATATTTCAACGGTTATATTGATGAATTCATGATCTATAACTATGCTCTTAGTGAACGTGAAATCGCTGAAATCGGTGGCAGTAGCAAGGTTATGGTAAGCTTTGTAGATAAGAACGGTGTAACACTTAAGGAAAGTGAAACAATCGATGTTCTTGCCGGTGTAGAGCTTACCGAAAGCGTAATTAACTACGAAAAGCTTATGACAGTCGGTGGCGTTGACTACATGGTTACAGATATTGAAGGTCTTGGACAGATTGCTAACGGTGGATCTATGACAGTTAAAGTTGTTTATGCTGAGGCTGTTGCATCTGAGGCAACTTTCAAGGCAACACGCGGCGATTCGCTCCGTTCTGCTACAGACTCTTCACTTTCTGACTTTGCAAGTGAAGCAGGCGGAGATTACCCCGCAAGACTTATGACAGACAACCGCTGGTATAAGAGAGCAGGTCTTGCAGGCTTTGAAGTAGCTGTTCCCGAAGGCGAAATCATTACAAAGGCAACTGTTAAGCTTCATGTAAATGCATCCAACGGAACAAATGGTGCGGTAATCTACGATGCATCTACACTTCCTGAGGATTGGTCAAGAGGCAATGTAACAGGCTTTGCTCTTCCTGCAGAACCTATTACAACAGGTGTTGTAAATGGTAGCTACATCACATTTGACGTTACTGATTATGTAACAGAAAACGGCGATGTTTCATTTGCAGTATTTACAACTGTTGACCAGCAGTACATTATTTACGATTCTGAAAATACAAGCTATGTTCCCGAGCTTATCGTTGAAACAGCAAAGGAAAAGACAACAAGCTTTGAAATCGTTGGCAACAAGGCTGTTTACACATCCTACGATGATACAGACGTAACTGTTATGGTAGCTTATTACGACAAGGACGGTGCAGTTATTAAGACTGTAACAAGCACTGATAGCGACAAAACAGAAACAACAGTTTCAGTAGCAATTGAGCAGGTTGAAGGCACGGTAGCATATAAGGCATTTGTATGGAAGTCTAAAGATGGTATGAAACCTATTATGGCGCCTATTGTAGTTAGTGCTAATTAAAAATTAAACGGAGAGCCTTTTGGCTCTCCGTTTTGCATTATAAAAGCCCGATTAAATCGGGCTTTTGTTTAATAGCATATTGAATTTATTTCAGTTTGTTTTTCGTCTGTAGGCTCCATATCGCCATTTGCAACAAGATAAACCTCTCTGTTTGTTTTCTTTGCGCTTTCAACAATCTCAGGGTACTCCTTGTTGCACACATCCACAAAGCCTATCTGGTAGTTTTCACCATCAAAACGTCCGAGATAACCTTGGTCATTAAGGGTAAAGTAATGTGCACCCAAGCAGTAGGGGTGAGAAGCACAACGATGCATATAGTAGCGGTAAGCTTTTGCACGGTCTTCCTGACTTGCAACACCTTGAATACCTGTCGCGTCAAGGCCTCTGTCAAGAGCACCAAAGTGGAATTCACCAATCATAACAGGCATGTCTACCAAATCCACAATGTGCTGAATACTGCCATAAGGGTCATGACGGTAACAGTTGAATGAGAACACATCAAAATACTCGCAGCCAGCTGTTACGGTTTTGTTTGCGACCCAAGCATAACGCATGCCTAAATTAAGGTGGTTGGGGTCGACCTCCTTAATTGCCAATGCAGGCACCTTTATAAATTCTCTTACCATTTCGGCAGACACATTCATAAGGTCGTCCCAAGCTGTTTTGTTGAGGGTTTCTTTGTCTATAGGCTCATATAAGCTATCAAAGGTTGCAAACGCAGTTTCCCATGCCTTATTAAGGCTCTCAATTGCTTCGTACTGTGCTTTAAGAGAATTTACGATAAAATCCTTAGAACAAAACTTTTCGTCTGCTTCCAGGGTTACAGCGGCTATATTAAGGCCATCTGAGAAAGCCCAATGGGGCTCATTGCTCATAAAACAGCCAATCATGTTTTTATCATTCTTCAACTCTTCAAGCTGCTGTGCCCATTTAACGCTTTCTTCTTTGTATTCGGGAGAGAAAACATCGGGGAAGTCACGGAAAATATTCTTTGTTGTACGGGGGAACCCGTGAAGAATATGTACATATGGGAGATTTGAATTCTTAATAAAATTCATGTCGCTCCAGCATGCAACAGTATTTTCACCCCATTCAATAAGCCTGCGTTTTGTAATACGGGTCCATGCCTCATACCAGTTTTCGCCAAAGGTGCGGTAAAGGTTATATTTATGCCAAGAGAAGAAAACCTCGTCACCAAAGCGTCTTTTGCTCCAGCCGGGGGTATCCTTGTCGGGAAGGTAGTCGCAAAAGCCTTCAATACCTGTAAGGTTGCAATCACCGTCAACGCCCACACAGTCAAGACCACAGCTTATAAAAGCATAGCCGTCAGGGTCTTTAAGCCAATAACGTCTGTCGTCCTTTTCAAGGGCAAAGAAGCCTGTAGGCTCAAAACGCTTGCCAAGCCAGCCGCCATAATTGGAACAATTCTCGGGTAAAGTAGTTTCTTTTTCGTATTCAGCAAGAAGATGCTTCTTTAAATCTTCTTCATTCTTTGTTTTGCCGGGCCACTCGGTGATTTTTTTCTGCCCGAGAGTGTCTACAAGCTTTACATCGGGAACATTGTATTCAGGCTCAACTTCGCAGATATAAGAATCGTGTATTTTAAGAGTAACGCTGTCGGGAGAAGGTGCAACACCGAATGCAAAGCGTGTAAGGTTTTTAAGCTTTACAGGTGTGCCGAGAACAACAGTTTTCAATCTGCCGGGTTTTCTCTTTAAGAAAAGAACACCGCCCTCGGCAGATTCTTCCTTTAACGAAACAACAGTTTTAACATGGGGAAGAAGGCCTATTTTCACTGTGATATTGCCATTTTTTTGATCTTTATCCCAAAAGTTAAGGGTAACACTTGTGGAATTTTCCGAAAGGTTTGTTGCTTCAAAAACCACGTATTCGTCCTTATTGCAGGGGTAGGAGCATATTGTGCCTTTGTCACCTTCGAAAATGAGCATACCTCCATCCTTTGAGAAGGTGTATATGCCATCCTCTTTCGGTGTAACATTCTTTAATACGGCACTGTTTAAATCAATTTTTTTCATTTTCCAATCCTCTTTCTTTATATTATTTTAAGAGTGATTCGCCTATTTTGTATACATCGCCTGCGCCCATTGTGAACGCAATATCGTCGGGCTTAAGGCAACCTTTGAGATATTTTTCAACGTCGTCAAAGGATGCTTTGTATACTGCGCCTTCTGTTGCAGCAGCGAGCTCTTCTGATGAAACAAGGCCTGTATCCTTCTCACGTGCAGCAAAAATATCGGTAATTATTACGCTCACACCGCTTTCTGAGAACACCTTTACAAAGTCGTCAAATAGCATTTTTGTACGTGTGTAGGTGTGGGGCTGGAATACACAGTATATATTCTTAAAGCCCATATTCTTAGCAGCATCAAGTGTTGCTTTAATTTCAGAGGGATGATGTGCATAATCGTCAACAATCAGCGCGCCATTGAAAAAGCCCTTTCTTTCAAAGCGTCTGTGAGCACCTATAAACTTGCCCAAAGCTGAACAGATTATATTTTTGTCAATTCCCGACATGTCAGCCACGGCAAAAGCACAAAGAGCGTTGTACACATTATGTTTTCCGGGAACAGCAAGGGAAACAGTTGCGTAATATTCACCATTTTTAAGAATTTTAAACATGCACTTATCTGCCGAGTCGTGAGTGATGTCGCAGCCTTGATAGTCGCACGCAGTTTCAATGCCTATTGTAACAATGTTTTTATTAACACCTTCAATGGCTTTTACTACGTTTTTATCGTCCACATTTGCAATAAGCGCTCCATCATCAGGAGTGATTAATGCCAGGCGATGGAATGTGTCGATTATGTCGTCAAGACCTGTGAAAAAGTCCAGATGGTCTTCCTCAATATTGAGCATAACGGTAGTCTTGGGCGAAAACTTCAGAAAGCTTCTGTGATATTCACAGGCTTCTGCAATAAAAATGTCTTTTTTGCCAACCCTTAAATTGCCGCCGATTACATCAAGCTCACCACCAATTGTAACGGTGGGGTCCATGTCAGCTTCAAGGTAAATCTGTGAAATCATGCCTGTTGTGCTGGTTTTACCATGAGTACCCGAAACAGCTATGGGGTTCTGATATCTTTTCATAATTGCGCCAAGAAGCTCAGCACGGTCTATAATTTCAATTCCCTTTTCCTTAGCTGCAATAAATTCGGGGTTATCTTCCTTAACGGCAGCAGTATAAACCACAAGATCCTGATTTGTAATGTTCTCAGCTTTCTGACCGATGATTACTTTTGCGCCGAACTCTTCGAGCTGTTTTGTAATGTGACTTTCTTTCATATCTGAACCGCTGACTATACAGCCATCATCCATAAGAATACGGGCGAGAGCACTCATGCTGATGCCGCCAATACCTATAAAGTGTATTTTTGAGCCCTTGCTAAGCATATTGTTATCCATAATTTTCCTCCAAAACTAACTATGATATAAACATAATAACAAAAAAATAGAAAAATACTATTGAAAAATTGCCGCTACTTTGATATTATACAATTAATAGAGAAAAAATCAAGTATCTTTGTGTAACTTGATTAAAGAATTTAGGAGGGAAATTCAGTGGAGATAACAGATATCAGAGTGAGAAAAATTGCTTCTGACGGAAAAATGAAGGCTATTGTGTCGGTAACCCTGGACAATATGCTTGTAATCCACGACATTAAGGTTATTGAGGGCGTTGAAAAAATGTTTGTTGCAATGCCCAGCAGAAAGAATGCCGAGGGTGAGTACAAGGATATTGTACATCCCATTACAAGTCAGCTTCGTGAAACTCTTCAGACCGCAATTCTTGCAAAATATGAAGAGGCTTTGAAGGAGCAGGCTACTGAGTGATTTGAAAAACAAGTCAGGCAGGCTGTGTTTTGCTTGCCTGATTTGTTGTGTTTGCCTTACAAGCTCGCTGTAAGGCACTAATAATTAAACGTGAGCAGAAAGGTTACGGGTGTGTTATGAGTTTTTCTCTTGTTGTTCTTGCGGCAGGCGAAGGCAAAAGAATGAAATCCGAAAAATCGAAGGTTGTATTTAAGGTTGCCGGCAAAGAAATGGTAAACCGAGTTATAGATGAGGCAAAAAAAGCAGGCGTTAGCGACGTTTGCGTAGTGGTTGGGCATAAAGCTCAAATGGTTATGGAAGCAGTGGGCAACAGTTCACAATTTGTTACCCAGGCAGAGCAAAAGGGTACCGGGCATGCGGTTATGCAGGCCAAAGAATTTATTGCCAAAAGCGAAAATGTAATGATTCTCGCCGGTGATACTCCGCTTATAACCTCAGAAACATTGAAAAATGCAATCGATGCACACACTAAAGATGAAAATACATGCACAGTATTAACCGCTGTTATTGATAATCCTTTTGGCTACGGAAGAATTATCCGCAATGAAAATGATGAGGTAGCGAAAATTGTTGAACAAAAGGACGCCTCTGAGGAGGAAAAAGCCGTTTGTGAAATCAATTCCGGTATGTATTGTTTTAAATCATCAGAGCTTCTGAAGGCTCTTGACATGCTTACCAATGATAATGCGCAAGGTGAATATTATCTTACAGATACACTTGCCATTATGAAAGCATCCGGACAGAAGGTAGGAGCCTTTGTAGTAGCAGATGCAGCTGAAATATCAGGCGTTAACGACCGCGTGCAGTTAGCTGCAGCGGAAAAAGTAATGCAGAAGAGAATTAATACACGCTATGCTTTGAATGGTGTAACCATAATTGATCTTGAAAACACATATATTGAAGACGATGTTGTTATCGGACAGGATACTGTCATTTACCCCGGCACAACTATTGAAAAGGGGTCGAAAATAGGCAAGGGCGTTGTTATAGGTCAGAATTGCAGAATTGTAAATTCAACTATAGGCGATGGCACAGATATTTATTATTCCACCATGGTGGATTCCTGTGTTGGCGAAAACAGTCATGTTGGTCCTTATGCATATCTCAGACCCAATAGTACTGTTGGCAATAATTGCAAGGTAGGCGACTTTGTAGAGCTTAAGAATGCAACATTAGGCGATGGAACAAAGGCAAGCCATCTTACATACATTGGCGACGCAACCGTTGGCAGCAATGTTAACTTTGGTTGCGGTACCGTAATTGTTAACTACGACGGAAAGAGCAAGTTTAAAACAACCATTGGCGATAATGCATTTATCGGTTGTAACTCGAACCTTGTTTCTCCTGTTACCGTAAACGACAATGCGTACATCGCCGCCGGCTCAACTATCACGGACGAAGTTCCTGAAGGGGCCCTCGCTATTGCGAGAAGTCGTCAGGTTGTGAAGCCTGATTGGAAAGACAAACGTTCAAAGTAAAGGTAAAACGGAGGAGTAGCAATGTTACACAATGCAAAGAACATCAAGATTTTTTCAGCAAATTCCAACCCTAATCTGGCAGCAAGCATAGCAAATCATCTTAATCTGCCCCTTGCTTCCAACAAGGTTGGTAAGTTTTCCGACGGTGAAATTTTTGTCAATCTGGACGAAACCGTACGTGGCAGCGATGTATTCATCATACAGTCCACATGTGATCCCGTAAACGATCACCTTATGGAGCTTCTTGTCATGATTGATGCTTGTAAGAGGGCATCCGCAGGCAGAATTGTTGCAGTAATGCCTTATTTCGGTTATGCAAGACAGGACAGAAAAGCAAAAGCGAGAGACCCGATCACAGCAAAGCTTGTTGCAAACCTTATCACAGCAGCAGGTGCAACACGTGTTCTTACAATGGACTTACACGCGGCGCAGATTCAAGGCTTTTTCGACATACCGGTTGACCACCTTTTAGGTGTTCCGCTTCTTGCGCCTTACTATCTTGAAAAGTTTGATTCTATGGACGATGTTGTTGTTGTTTCTCCCGATTTCGGCAGTGTTACAAGAGCAAGAAACTTTTCAAGAATTATTGATACGCCTGTTGCAATTATTGACAAACGCAGACCCAGACCCAATGTCAGCGAGGTAATGAACATTATCGGCGACATTAAGGACAAAAAGGTTATTCTTGTTGACGACATGATCGATACTGCAGGCACAATCACACACGGTGCTGAGGCTCTTATCGAAAAGGGAGCAAAGGAAGTTTACGCTTGCTGTTCACACCCTGTTCTTTCAGGTCCCGCAATGGAAAGAATTGCAGCCTCGCCCATAAAAGAGCTTGTTGTTCTTGATACTATTGAGCTTCCTGAGGAAAAGAAGGCTCCCAATATTAAGGTGCTTTCTGTAGCAAAGCTCTTTGCTGATGCTATCGAAAAGATTTATGAAGATGAGTCTATCAGCCCCCTCTTTTCTCCTCCGGTTAAATAATTGAGTGTAAGTCGGAAAGCGCATGCGTTTTCCGACTTTGTGTCGATAAAAATTTCTACATGAGGTAAACAATATGTATTTAATCGCAGGACTGGGAAACCCCGGTCGTGAATACGAAAAAACACGTCACAATGTTGGCTTTACCGCCATTGATTATCTCGCATATGATGCAAACATTACCATCTCTAAAATTAAATTTAAAGGCATTTATGGTGACGGCATGATTGCGGGCGAGAAGTGCATTCTTTTAAAACCGCAGACTTATATGAATCTTAGCGGCGAAAGCGTACGTGAGGCGGCAGAATATTTTAAAATTGAACCGAATAAAATTATAATAGTTTATGACGATGTTGATCTTGAGCCCGGGAAAGTGAGAATTCGGCCCAAAGGCAGCGCAGGCGGGCACAACGGAATGAAGTCCATAATTTATCAGCTTCAATGCGACGAGTTTCCGCGTGTACGTTTTGGCGTTGGTAAAGCTGAACACGGAATGGTCAGCCATGTTTTGGGAAAATTCAGCGAAGAAGACGGTGTAAAGGTTTCTGACGCAATCCGTAATCTGCCCAAAATTATCGAGGCTATTATTAAAAACGGTGTCAACGATGCCATGAATAAATTCAACGGGAAATAAGGAGCAAAAATGAAATTTCAGGATCTGCTTCAAAGCAGCGCAGAGTTTGAAAACATAATTGAAGAAGCAAAAAAAGGAAAGTTTCCCATCCATGTTACAGGGCCCTCAGAATCCGTGAAGGCCCATTTTGTGATGTCTCTTTTAGCAAAGCTTCAAAGAAAAGGCTTTATTATTACCTACAGCGAAATGCAGGCGAAAAAGCTTTGCGACGATATATGCTTCTTTGACAAGGATGCGGCTGTTGTAATTCCCGAAACAGACCTGCTTTTATATAAAGCCGAAGCGGCGGATAATGCGGCTGAAAATAAACGAATGGAAGCATTACTTACCATTTCCCAAAAAAAGGTTGTTATCTTAAGTGTAATGTCACTTTTACAGTACGCCGTATCCCGAAAAGACCTGGAATTGTTAAGCTTTGAGGCCGGGGTCGGCGATGTGTTTTCCATGGAGGAATTAATAGACAGATTTATAAATATGGGTTACACAAGGCTGGATGTTGTGGAAAGTCCGGGACAATTTGCTGTGCGCGGTGGAATTATAGACATTTTTTCTCCCGGCGGGGACGCTTTCAGAATAGAATTCTTTGGCGACGAAATTGACCTTATAAAGGTTTTTGACCCATTAACACAGCTTTCAACCGACAAACGTGATAAGGTTAAAATTTCTCCCGCTTCTTCTCGAAGCTTCAAGGGCAGCATGCTTTCGTATATTGACAAGGAAGATATTGTAGTGTTTGATGAGCCTGTCCGTATTTCCGAAACTGCTGAGACTATACGCTTTGAACTGGAAGACAATATTAAAACACTTATTGAAAAAGAAGTAGAGTTTGACAGCGAAAAGGAATATCTGCAGTCCTACAGCAAAATTATAACCAAGCTTACTGCAAATCCCATTCTGTCGATGGCTTCCTTAAGCCGAGTTTGCCCGGATTTCCGTACAAAGACAAATCTTAATCTTACCGCAAGAACGCTCCAGAATTATGGTGGCAATATAGACTTTCTCTACGACGACATTACAGCATGGGAGAGAGCTAAGTATAACATTTTCATTCTGGGCGGAAGCAGTCAGCGCGCTAAAAAGCTTTGTGAAGCCCTTCACGAAAAGGGCTTTAAAGCAACTTATTATTCTTCACTTGAAGAAATTGACAATACAAATGGTACTATAAGCGTGATTAAAGGCTCTGTTAACAAGGGCTTTGAATATTCGCTTATAAATACCGTAATAGTAAGTGACAAAGAAATTTTTGCATCTGAGAAAAAGAAGCGGAAAGTAAAAAAAGACCCTAACAGTGCGAAAATCAAAAACCCATTTGACATAACGGCTGGTGATCTTGTTGTGCATAATGTTCATGGTATTGGTAAATACTTGGGCATGAAGCGTTTGGAGGTAGACGGTGTAACACGCGACTACTTCAAAATTGAGTATCGCGGCAACGATTTTCTTTACATTCCCGTTGATCAGCTTGACCTTATAAACAAGTATATTGGTGCAGGCGAGGGAAAAAACGTAAGGATAAACAAGCTTGGCGGTGCCGAATGGGCAGCAACTAAAGCGAAAGTAAAGGCTAATGTTGCACAGATGGCTAAAAAGCTTATCGCCTTGTATGCGGCACGAAGTG
Source organism: Clostridia bacterium (assembly GCA_017414645.1). Taxonomy (GTDB): domain Bacteria; phylum Bacillota; class Clostridia; order UMGS1883; family UMGS1883; genus RGIG1927. The sequence goes on from JAFQLL010000094.1 coordinate 39,653, forward strand.
TTGCTGAAGGGGTTGCTTTTGAAAAGGATTCGGCATGGCAGAGAGACTTTGAAGCAGATTTCATTTATGAGGAAACAGAGGACCAGCTTCGTGCTGTTGAGGAAATAAAGAAGGATATGGAATCGCCACGCCCTATGGACAGATTGCTCTGCGGTGACGTGGGCTATGGCAAAACTGAGGTTGCAATGAGAGCCGCCTTTAAAGCAGTGGATTCGGGCTATCAGGTAGCTTATCTTGTTCCTACCACAATTCTGGCACAGCAGCAGTATAACAACTTTGTGCAAAGAATGAAAAAATTTCCTATAACGGTGAGAATGCTTTCAAGATTTTCCACGAAGAAAGAAACAGATGAAACACTTCGCATGCTTAAAAGCGGCGAGTGCGACATTGTTATAGGCACACACAAGCTTTTGTCCGACAAAATCGAATATAAAAGGCTTGGTCTTCTGGTAATCGACGAAGAACAGCGCTTTGGTGTCGGTCATAAGGAGAAAATTAAAGAGTTTAAGAAAAACGTAGATGTTCTGACTCTCAGTGCAACACCCATTCCAAGAACTTTACACATGGCAATGGTGGGAATAAGAGACATGAGCGTGCTTTTAAATCCTCCCGAAGACCGTTATCCCGTGCAGACCTATGTGCTTGAAGAGAATAAAACAATTATACAAAATGCAATTGAACGTGAATTGTCCCGTGGGGGACAGGTGTATTATGTTTCTAACCGTGTAACGGGCATGGAAAAGGTAACTGCTGAAATTTCCGCTTTAGTGCCTGATGCAAGGGTTGAAATGGCACACGGTCAAATGAGTGAGGCACAACTGGAAAGAACGCTTATGCGCTTTTTAAACCGCGAAATTGATGTTCTTGTGTGCACTACAATTATTGAAACCGGTATGGATGTGCAGAACGTAAACACAATCATTATTGAAGACGCCAATCATTTTGGCTTAGCACAGCTTTACCAGCTTCGAGGCAGAGTGGGCAGAACAAACCGCCTTGCTTATGCTTATTTAACATTTGATGCAAAAAAGTCTCTTGATGAAATAGCTGAAAAGAGGCTTCGCGCCATCAAAGAATTTACCGAGTTTGGTTCAGGCTTTAAAATTGCAATGCGCGACTTGGAAATACGCGGTGCAGGCAACGTGCTTGGCCCCGAGCAGCACGGCTTTATGGCGAGCGTCGGTTACGATATGTATTGCCAGATGCTTTCCGATGCCGTTAACGAAGCTATGGGCGTACCCGTTGAAGAAAAGAAGTTTACAACACAGATCGAGCTTAACATAAATGCCTATATACCCAACGATTATATTAATTCTGAGGCGTTGAGAATTGAAGCTTACAAGTCAATAGTGCTCATTGAAGATATACAGGATTACAATCGTGTACAGGAAGAGCTTGAGGATCGCTTTGGAACTACGCCTGCATGTGTTGATCGCCTGATGAAAATTGCACTTCTGAAATATGCTGCAAATTCTGTAGGCATTACAGACATTTCGCAAACGCCCGATGGAGTTATGCTCAGATTTGTAAAAGCAAAAGCTCCCGACATTACGGCACTGTCAAAAATTTCAACATCCGGCGTTGTAAAAATACTTTACAGCTCAGGAGAAAGACCCTACATTCTTATAAGACTTTCTAAAGTTAATGAAGATGAGCTTATAAAAAAAGTAAACTTTGTGTTAAATTGCTTGCAAAATCCACAGCTATAGTGTAACATGATTGGCAAGCTACAAACGAAAGGAAAAATGTTATGAAAAAATTTTTAGCCCTTATTATGGCAACAATTTTGCTTGTTACACTTTTTTCCGCTTGCGGAAAAAGTAAAACAGATTCTACCAATCCCACGGAACCTGAAGCACAGAGCAGCGTAAAGTACGCAAACCTTGAGGAAGGGGTTGCCGCTTTAGCAGGTGAGCATAAAATCACTATGGATGACGTAGCTGTTTACGTTGATATGCTTGTGCCTTATATTCAGCAGAAAACAGGTGCAAATCCCGGTTGGGAAGACATATTAACAGACAGCGGTCTTACTGCAAGAGACGAGCTTGTGATGGCAGCCATTGAAGAATGCAGGTATCAGTACGCATTTATTAATTTTGCGAAAGAAAACGGATACTTTACAGACGAACAAGCTGAGCAGTTCTTTTCCGAATACGTTATTAGTATGGGTGGCGAGGCTGTGCTTGATGAACTTATCACAGAGTATAACTTCAACAGAGACTCTTTAAAGCAGTTTATCGTGTTCAATGGTGCATTCAACGCCTTAACAGAAGCCCTTTGCTCTGACGAAGAGGCCGAAAAGCTCTATAACGAAAAATACTACGTTACAGCGAAGCATATTCTTGTCCTTTTTGAAGGAAGAGAAAATGAAGAGGCAGCCCTTAAGGAAGCGGAAGCTATTTACAACAAGGCAATTTCAGGAGAAAGCTTTGAAGCTCTTATAACAGAGTACAATGAAGACCCCGGCCAGAATGTCGAAACCGGTTACACCTTCACTGACGGCGAAATGGTACCCGAATTCTACAATGGAACAATGGCTCTTAAGGTGGGTGACATTTCTGCGCCCGTGAAAACAACTTATGGTTATCACATTATAAAGCGTTATGCAAACCCAGGCAGTGAAGATGCAAATTATGCAAACTATATTGCAAATGTAAAGAGCATGAATGCGCGCGATTTCCTCAACGAAACAAAGCAGAACGAAATTATTTCGGCATATCCTTTAACAATCAACGAAGGCATCGCCGGCAAGGTTGATCTTTCAAGATATACCGTTGAACAGGTTCTTGACGAAAACGTAAACTACGCTGACGGCTCAATATTTAATGAATAATTAAAATGCTCTCTCAGAGATGAGAGAGCATTTTAGTATTGCTTGACTTTTTTTTGCTGAAATGGTATACTAAATTAAATAAGGTACAGTAAGGAACGTGAACAAAAAATGCTTATGGAAGGTCAGGGTGTGAACGCCCTTAATCATCTTACAATCAGCGGTTGTGACAGCGTGGAGCTTTGCAAAAAGTACGGCACACCGCTTTATGTTATTGACGAAAATGTAGTGCGCGAGCATTGCAGGCTTTATAAAAATTCAATTGATGAATTCTACAACGGAAACGGCTTGGTGTTCTTCGCATCAAAGGCACTTTGTAATCTTGAAATGATTCGCGTTGTAAACAGCGAGGGCTTAGGTGCAGATTCGGTATCGGCAGGCGAATTGTATACAGTGCTCAAAGCCGGAATGAATAGTGAAAAAATCTGTATTCACGGCAACAATAAAACTGATGAAGAATTGGAATTTGCCATTAAGAATAATGTCGGAAGAATTGTTATCGACAGCTTCAGCGAAATTGAAAAGGTTGACAAAATTGCCAGGGCAAACAATGTTAAACAAAAGGTCCTTTTCAGAATTAAGCCCGGCATAGATGCTCATACTCATGAATTCATTATGACAGGTCAGATAGACTGCAAGTTCGGCTTCGCTCTTGAAACAGGTGAGGCAAAAGATGCAATTTTAAAGGCATTGGAGTATGAAAACATTGTTGTTGCCGGTGTTCACTGCCATATTGGCTCTCAGATATTTGAGTCTGAGCCTTTTAAAGAAGCGGCAAAGATTCTTGTTAATTTTATGGCTGATATTAAGGATGATACAGGCTATGAGATGTTTGAGCTTAACCTTGGCGGCGGCTTCGGCGTTACTTATACAGAAAAGGATGACCCTATAAGGTTCAATAAATACATTGAAGAAATCAGTGTTATCATAAAAGAAGAATGTGCTAAACGCAACATTGTTCTGCCTTTTATTATGATGGAGCCCGGCAGAAGCATTGTAGGTACTGCGGGTGTTACCCTTTACAAAGCAGGCACAATAAAAGATATCCCGGGAATAAGGCGTTATGTTTCTGTTGATGGCGGCATGACCGACAACCCCAGATACATTCTGTATCAGGCAGAATACACAGCACTTGTTGCAAACAAAGCAGGGGACGAAAAGAGTGAAATGGTAACCCTTGCAGGTAAGTGCTGTGAATCAGGCGACCTTTTGGGCGAGAACATGGCAATTCAAAGTGTTGAAAGCGGCGATATAATTGCTGTGCTTACAACAGGTGCATACAATTATTCTATGGCATCTAATTACAACAGAATTCCTCGTCCTGCAATGGTAATGGTTAATAACGGAGAAAGCCGCGTAATTGTAAAGAGAGAAACTTTTGAGGACTTGATAAGAAACGATGTTTAATTTTGATATTTCTGAAATTCTGCAAAACTTTATAGTGCTTTTTACAGCAATAACTGTGCACGAATATTCCCATGGCAAAGTTGCACACATGCTTGGTGACCCTACAGCAAAGGCTATGGGCAGACTTACCCTCAATCCTTTGGCGCATCTTGATCCTTTGGGTGCACTTATGATGATCTTTTGTCGTTTTGGTTGGGCAAAGCCCGTGCCTGTGAATCCCTATTATTTTGATGAGCCGAAAAAGGGGATGGTGCTGGTTTCCGTTGCTGGGCCTGCAGCGAATATTATCCTTGCATTTTTGTTTGCAACTTTAATGCCCTTCGCTATGTTGCTTTTAGGTTTTATGCCGAATGTTCCATACGTGGTTGTTTCTTTTATAATCAACCTTTTTGTGACAGGCATCATAATGAATGTATATTTTGCAGTTTTTAACCTTATACCGTTTCCTCCGCTTGATGGCAGCAAAATTCTTTTCTCAGTTCTGCCAAATCACGCATATAACACCTTATTGACATACGAAAGATACGGCACAATTATTTTGTTGGCTCTTTCTTTTTCGGGAATTTTAGGAAGAATACTTTCAATTGTAGCAATGCCTGTTATTAATCTGATGTTATCCTGGAATGGTGTTGTTGCAGGCTTAATTAATTTATTTTTCTGATTACGAGGTTATTTATGAGCGACGTTTCATTCAGAACTGCGGCTTTTGAAGGTCCGCTGGACTTACTTTTACATCTTATTTCAAAGAATAAAGTAAGTATTTACGATATCCCCATTTCGGAAATTACCGACCAGTATTTTGAATATCTGACAGAATGTGAAGCAATGGACATGGAGCTGTCAAGCGAATTTGCTGTTATGGCGGCGCAGCTTTTGTACATCAAATCCAAGATGCTTCTTCCTGTATACGACGAAGAGGAAGAAGACCCCAGAGCAGAGCTTGTGGACCGTTTGGAAGAATATAGACGCTATAAGGAAATTTCCAAGCAACTCGATGTTATGCAGCATGCAATGGACGACTGTGTTTTTAAAGCTCCCGAGAAGCTTGACATTCCTAAGGTTATAATTGAAAATAAGTCGATGAACCCCGATCTTTTATATGCATCCTTCCTAATGATTATGGAGCGTAACCTTGCGAAGAAACCGCTTTCGCCACAGAACTTCAGTGGTGTTATCGGTAGAAAGAGAGTTTCTATTCCGCATCAATCGCGCCATGTTATGCGGCTTTTGAAGGAAAAGAAAAACGTCGCCTTCGAGGAGCTTTTTGACGGAATGTGTACACGTGGTGAAATGGTGGCAACCTTTATGGCGGTGCTTGAGCTTATACGCGACAGCCACATGATGGTTATTGAAGAAGAGGGCAGAATTATTTGTCAGAGGTGTGATGATTTCGATGGATATGACTCAAGTAGCTCAGACGATTGAGGCAATTTTATTTGCCATGGGCGATGCGGTTGAAATTTCCGATATTGCATCAAGTCTTGAGATTGATACAGAGCAGGTGAGAGAAGGAGCAAAGCTTCTTCAGGAAAAATACACAAAAAACATCAGTGGCATCAGGCTTATTGAAATTGCTGATTGTTATCAGCTTTCTTCAAATCCTGCTTGCTATGAGTACATAAAGAAGGTTAGCCAGATAAAGAAGCAATCGGGTCTTTCAAGTGCTGCCATAGAAACACTGTCAATAATAGCTTATAATCAGCCGGTAACCAAAGGCACTATTGAATTTATAAGAGGTGTTGACTCTACATACTCTGTAAACAGGCTTATAGAACGTGGCTTGATTGACGAACTTGGCCGTGCAGAAACCCCCGGCAGGCCTATTCTTTATGGCACAACAATGGAGTTTTTAAGAACCTTCGGAATTAAAACTCTCGAAGATTTGCCTCCGCTTCCTGAAAAAAGTATTGGGGAAGAAGAGGGCTCTGCTGAAAATAAGGAGGAAGCGAATTGAACCCTTTAATTATAATGGGAATAATAATCGCTGTTTTAATTTTAATATTGTATATTCCGATAGGCATTGGTCTTAAGTATGAAAACGGAACGTTTGTTATCGTAAAGATTGCTTTTAAAAATTTTAACATTCCTTTAAAAAAGGTTTTAAACAAGCCCAAAAAGAAAGGAAAGAAGGAAGAAAAGAAAAAGAGCGAAAAAGAGCTTGAAAAAAGCATTGTGGGATTAGATTTTGTTCTTTCGCTTTTCGGTGATTTCCGTCGTTTTGTTCGCAAGCGTTTTTCCTTGTCGCAGTTTGAGCTTAAGGTAACCTTCGGCACAGCCGAAGCAGCATCTACAGCAGTTCTTACAGGGCATATTTATTCGCTTTCTTATAACATTCTGGCTCTTATAGACAAGCTTATGTATGTTGATAACCCGCGTGTTGAGGTTACGCCTGTTTTTAACGATGCTACATTTTCGGCAAATGCGCAGGGAATAATAAGAACACGCCTTGCACATATTATAGCTACGGCTACAGTGTTTGCGTATAAATTTTTAAAATATAAAAGAAATAAAAAGAGGAGGAAAACAAAATGAGCGCACATCCTATCAATGAACTCATGACTAATGTTATGAGCAATTTAAAGCAGATGGTGGACGTTAATACCATCGTAGGAAGCCCCGTAGAAACTGCAGATGGAACAACCATTATTCCTGTTTCCAAGGTCGGCTTTGGTTTTGCAGCAGGTGGCAGCGATTTTTCCGCAGCTAACCCCACAGCTGACTCCCATTTCGGGGGCGGTAGCGGTGCAGGTGTTTCCATTGCACCTATAGGTTTTCTTGTTGTAAGCAAGGACCAGATCAGAATGATTCCTGTTACAAGCACAAACAGCGCAGTTGATAAGCTTGTTGACTACATTCCTACAGCAATCAACAAGGTTAACTGCCTTATTGAAAAGCACAAGGATACAAAGGAAGAAGAATAATATCAGTATCAGAAAAGTCGCCTTTGAAAAATAAGGCGACTTTTTGTGTTTTTTTACTAAAATTTGATTGAAATAGCATATATGTTGTGTTATAATATATTTTGGCATGGGTTTTACATTTCAATCATTAAAAAGAATGCTCACACATAGCCATATATAGGGTGGTTTTTAGTGAAAAAAGCTTTATTTATGTTGTTTTTCTTATTGAGTGTGAGTTGTGTGAGCAGTAAAGTATCGGCGCAGGTTAATGTATCGGCACATAGCGCTGTTGTAATTGATTGCGAGTCGGGAAGAGTGCTCTTTGAAAATAACGCCTATGAAACAAGACCAATGGCTAGCACTACTAAAATTATGACTGCAATTATTGCTCTTGAAAGGCTTGATTTAAAGGAGTTTGTTAAAGTCAGTGCTTCTGCGGCAAATACAGAAGGCTCTTCTGTATGGCTTTCTCCGGGCGAAAGCATGAGCGTTGAGGATTTATTATATGCTTTGATGCTTGCAAGCGGCAATGATGCGGCTGCAGCTCTTGCTGAACATATATCAGGAAGTGAATCTGCTTTTGCTTTGTTAATGAATCAAAAAGCAAAAAGTATAGGAGCAAATAATACAAATTTTGTGAATCCGCATGGACTGCCTGATGATAACCATTATACAACAGCGTACGATTTGGCTCTCATAAGCGCTTATGCCATGAAAAACCCAACCTTTAGAGAAATTGTTTCAACCAAAAATAAAACCATTTCCTGGGAAGGTTCTCAGTGGGACAGAAGCTTAAAAAATCATAACAAACTTCTGTCAAGGTACGAGTATGCTACCGGTATTAAAACAGGTTTCACAAAAAAAGCAGGTCGCTGTCTTGTGTCCAGCGCAGAAAAGGATGGCAGAATTAACATTTGCGTTACACTGAATGCTCCCGACGACTGGAATGACCACATCGCATTACATAATCATTGCTTTGAAAACTACAGGGCAGAGGTTGTGTGTAATAAGGGTGATTTGGCAGGTGTGTTTACAAATAATGAGGTTGAATGTGACGATATAAGTCTTTTATACGGGACTGATTTTGTCGCAGCTGTTAAAGATGGTGAATCGATAGAAACAAAGAAGGTTTTCAATGTAAAATATCCTGTTTTGAAAAGTCAAGTGGTTGGAAGATCAGATATATATTTAAATAATGAACGCATAGGCTTTGTGGATTTGATTTCAGCAAACGATGCTAAAGAAAAAGAAACACTGACTAAGGTTTTCATACAACTTGTGAAAGGAATTATAAAACGGTGAGATTGCAAAAGTATATGGCGATGTGCGGTGTGGCATCAAGGCGTGCATCCGAAGAGATAATTTTAAAAGGCCGTGTGCAGGTTAACGGCGAAATAATTGACTACATGGGCTTTGAGGTTGACGAAGATAATGATGTTGTCGAAGTTGACGGTGTCGTTATAAAACCTGAAACAAAAAAGTATTACATTCTTCTTAACAAGCCTAAGGGTTATGTAACCACCGTAAGCGATGAGTTTGACAGACCAACGGTAATGGAGCTTGTGAGGGATGTTCACGCAAGAATTTACCCTGTAGGAAGGCTGGACTACGATACAGCAGGGCTTCTTATAATGACAAACGATGGTGAATTTGCAAACGTACTCACGCACCCGTCCCATTCTGTTAATAAGGGCTATATCGCTCAGCTTAACACAATGCCAGACCAGGAAAGTCTTAACACCTTAAGAAACGGTGTGCTTCTTGACGGTAAGCTTACTTCTCCTGCTAAAGTTGAAGTTTTAAAACCCGGTAAAAGAGGCGTTGAAATAAAAGTTACAATTCATGAAGGCAGAAATCGTCAGGTAAGAAGAATGTTTGAAGCAATAGGTGCTGAGGTTGTAAGCCTTAAGCGTATTTCTGTAGGTAATGTAACACTTGGCAATCTTCCCGAGGGAAAATGGCGCCATCTTAACGATGCGGAGCGTCAGAGACTTATGGGTAGAGGCAAGAAGAATACACCAAAGCGCAAATAATAATCCGGCGTTGCCGGGTGTTATATAAAAAAGTATATAATTTAATTTTTTTAGGAGGTATAGTAAAATGAGCATGGACGAAAAACTCGCAATGCGCAACGAAGCAAGAGAAAAGATTTCTCTTGGTGGCGGCGCAGAAAAGCAGAGCAAGGTAAAAAGCTCAGGTAAAATGCTTGCAGGCGAGAGAATAAAAGCTCTCTTCGACGATGGCAGTTTTATTGAACTTGATGCGTTTGTTTCTGCTCGCGGAAAAGAGACCGCAGCTGACGGCGTTGTAACCGGTTACGGTACAATCGACGGCAGACTCACATTCGCTTATGCGCAAGACCCCACTGTTATTGGTGGTTGCATTGGTGAAATGCACGCAAAGAAGATTTGCAAAGTTTATGATATGGCAGCAAAAATGGGTGCACCCGTTGTTGCAATGCTTGATTCTAACGGCGCACGACTTGAGGAAGGGGTACTTGCCCAGGCTGCAGTTGGTGAAATTATGGCTGCCGTTGCTCGTATTTCCGGTGTTGTACCGAACATTTCTGTTGTTCTCGGTACATGCGCAGGTTCCAGCGCAATTATCGCAGAAATGAGCGATTTTGTTGTTATGAGCGAAAACGAAAGCTGCGAGCTTTTTGTAAACTCTCCTTCTGTTGTTACTGCAACAACAAACAAGGCTTATTCTGCAGATGCCAAGAGCGTAGCAGCTGTTTGTGGTAACGCTCATTTTACGGCTAAGGATGATGCTTTGGCAATTGAAACTGTAAAGCTTCTTTTAAGCTATCTTCCTTCAAACAATCTTTGTGACGCTCCTGAGCTTGAATGCATGGATGACCTTAACAGAACCAGCGACAATTTTATGGGCGTTGACGGCGAATATGATGTAAGAAGCCTTATTGCAGCAGTTGCTGATGATGGTGCTTTCATGGAAAGCCAGATTACATACGCTCGCGGTGCTGTTACAGGCTTTATCAGACTTAATGGTACAACTGTTGGCGTTGTTGCTAACCAGGGCAATGAAGACGGTAGTGTTCTTTGCGGACAGGCTATTGAAAAAATGGCTCGCTTTGTACGTTTTTGTGATGCATTCAATATTGCAATTCTCACATTTACAGATGTTGAAGGCTTCAAAGTAAGTGCCGATGAAGAAAACTGGGGTCTTGCAAGAAAGAGCGCAAGACTTATGTACGCATTCACAGAAGCTACAGTACCCAAGGTAAATGTTGTTGTTAAGAAAGCTTACGGCGGTGCATATACTGCTATGAATTCCAAGCAGACAGGTGCCGACATTGTGTTGGCTTTCCCCACAGCTTGTATTGCAGCCATTGCTCCCGAAGCAGGTGTTGGCGTGCTCTATTCTGACCGTCTTAAGGCAGGGGAGAACCGTGACATGCTCATTGCTGAATACAAGGCTGAAGTTGCTTCTCCTTATAATGCAGCTGCTATGGGTTATGTTGACGATGTTATCATTCCCGGTGAAACACGTCCGAGAGTTATTGCAGCCTTTGAAATGCTCAGAAGCAAGCGTGTAAGCGCTCCTTCCAGAAAGCATGACAACATGCCGCTTTAATTGGAGGGTTTTATATGAATATATATGATCTCAAAATAGCAGAGACTACTCCCGGTGAAATAATTGCAAACGGTGTTGTTATAACAATTGAAGGTATACTGGTTGTGTTTGCAATTCTGATACTTATCATGCTTACAATTTATGCCATGAGCCTTTTCTCGGGTAATAAAAAGCCAAAAACAAAGGCTGTTGAAAAAGCAACTGTAGTAGAAGCACCTGCTGAGGTTGTTGAAGAAACAACCGTTGATGAAGGCGAGCTTATTGCAGTTCTTACAGCGGCTGTTGCAGCTTGTATGGGTACAAGCACTGCAAGCGTTAATATCAGAAGCTACAAAAAGGTTTCTTCCGCTTGGGGCAATGCAGCAAAGCGCGAAGTTCTTGATAACAGATTTTAAGGAGGTACATATCAATGAGAAAATTTATTATAAACGTAAATGGTAATTCTTACGAAGTAGAGGTTGAAGAAGTAGGCGGTAGCACATCCGCTCCTTCTGTAGCACCTGTAGCACAGGTTTCCGCACCCGCTCAGGCACCCAAGAAGGCTGCTGCTCCCACAGGCGCAGGCGAACCCGTAAAGGCTCCTATGCCCGGTACAGTGCTCGACATTAAGGTTGCAAACGGCGCAAAGGTTAACGAAGGTGATGTACTTGTTGTTCTGGAAGCTATGAAAATGGAAAACGATATCAAGGCTCCCAAGGCAGGTACAGTTACTGTTGTAACCTCTAAGGGCTCCAGCGTTAATACAGGCGATGTTTTAGTTACAATTGCGTAATTTAACACAATAGATTAACGCAGAATGGAGTGTGAATACAAATGTTTGATATGTTAGTTGACGGTTTAAGCAGCTTTGCTGTAAAAACCGGTATTGCTGAAATAGCAATGAACTTTACTGCAGGCGGTTGGAAAACACTCGTTATGCTGGTTATTGCATGTGTACTTCTTTATTTAGCTATAGTTAAGAAGTTTGAACCGCTTTTACTTTTACCCATCGCATTCGGTATGCTTCTTGCAAACCTTCCCTTAGGCGGGGTAATGCATCCCGAATACTTTATTGACCCTGAGTATCTTTTAGAGGGTGGAAAACTTAATTTCAGTCTGATACTTAATAAGGGTGGTTTATTGGACCTTTTATACTTAGGTGTTAAGCTTGGTATTTATCCTCCGCTTATTTTCCTTGGTATAGGCTGTATGACAGACTTTGGTCCCCTCATTTCCAACCCCAAGAGCATTCTTTTAGGTGCAGCAGCACAGCTTGGCGTATTTATTACATTCTTCTGTGCAGTGCTTCTTGGTGCATTTAGTCTCTTTGGTTTTGGTGCCGACGGCAATGTAGCTACAATCTTTAAGGAAGCAGCATCTATCGGTATTATCGGGGGTGCGGATGGTCCTACGGCAATTTTCGTTACTAAGACTCTTGCGCCCAGCCTTTTGTCTGCAATTGCGATTGCAGCATACAGCTACATGGCGCTTATTCCCATGATTCAGCCGCCCATTATGCGTGCGCTGACAACTAAAAAGGAAAGACAGATTGTTATGGAACAGCTTCGTCCCGTAACACAGAAGGAAAAAATTATTTTCCCTATCGCTGTTACACTTATTGTAGTTCTTCTGGTTCCTGATGCTGCCAGCCTTGTTGGTATGCTTATGCTTGGTAACCTTATTAAGGAATCCGGTGTGGCTGAACGTCTTTGCAAAACTGCACAGAACGAACTTATGAATATCGTAACAATTTTCCTTGGAATTACTGTAGGCGCTACAGCAAAAGCCGATACGTTCCTTACAGGTAAAACTGTATTTATTATACTTCTCGGTCTGGTTGCCTTCGCAATCAGTACAGCAGGTGGTCTTTTGCTGGCAAAGCTTATGTGTAAGCTTACAGGCGGTAAGATTAACCCTCTTATCGGTTCTGCCGGTGTTAGTGCCGTTCCCATGGCTGCAAGAATGAGTCAGGTAGTTGGTCAGCAGGAAAACCCTGCAAACTTCCTTCTCATGCATGCTATGGGTCCCAACGTTGCAGGCGTTATCGGTAGTGCGGTTGCTGCAGGTGTATTCCTGGCAAACTTCACAGGTATTTAATTAGGAGGTAAATGAAAATGGTAAAAATAACTGAAACAGTCCTCCGTGATGCTCACCAGTCACTTATTGCTACAAGAATGACAACAGAGCAGATCTTAGGTATTGTAGAAAAACTCGATAAAATTGGTTATCATTCATTAGAAGCGTGGGGAGGAGCAACCTTTGACTCTTGTCTCCGTTTCCTTAATGAAGACCCCTGGGAAAGACTCAGAAAGATTAAGGACAAGGCAAAGAACACACCTCTTCAGATGCTTTTCCGCGGTCAGAACATTTTAGGCTACCGTCACTATGCAGACGACGTTGTTGAATATTTTGTTCAGAAGTCCATTGCAAACGGTATCGATATTTTAAGAATTTTCGATGCTCTTAACGATGTAAGAAACTTCGAAACAGCTATCAAGGCAACAATTAAGGAAAAAGGTCATGTTCAGGCAGCTATCAGCTATACATTGAGCGATTTCCACACAAACGAGTCCTTCATTAAGCTTGCTAAGCAGCTTGAAGATATGGGTGCTAACTCTATCTGTATTAAGGACATGGCAGGTCTTCTCACACCTTATGTTGCATACGAGCTCGTTTCCGGCATGAAGCAGGCAGTTAAAATTCCTATTCAGCTTCACACACACTACACAAGCGGTGTTGCTTCAATGACATATCTTAAGGCTATTGAAGCAGGCATTGATGTTGTTGACTGTGCAATGAGCCCCTTGGCATTGGGTACAAGCCAGCCTCCCACAGAAAGCTTGGTTGCTACTCTTAAGGGCACACAGTATGACACAGGCTACGACCTTAATAAGCTTTCCGAAATTGCGGATTATTTCCGTCCTCTTCGTGAAGAATACCTTAAGAGTGGTCTTCTTGACCCCAAGGCGTTAAGTGTTGATGCTAATACTCTTAAGTACCAGGTTCCCGGCGGTATGCTTTCTAACCTTATTTCTCAGCTTAAGCAGCAGGGTAAGGAAGATAAGTATGAGGAAGTTCTTAACGAAGTTCCCAGAGTACGTGCCGATGCAGGTTATCCGCCTCTTGTAACACCTACTAGCCAGATTGTTGGTACACAGGCTGTTCTCAACGTAATCACAGGCGAAAGATATAAGATGACAACAAAGGAATTCCGCGCAATGGTACGTGGCGAATATGGTACAACACCCGCGCCCATTTCTGACGAATTCCGTAAGATGATTATCGGCGATGCAGACGTTATCGACTGCAGACCTGCAGACTTAATTCCCAATGAGCTGGACAAGTTCAGAGGCGAAATTTCTGAATATATTGAACAGGATGAGGACGTGCTTTCTTACGCACTCTTTGACCAGGTTGCAACAAAGTACTTCAAGTACCGCCAGGGACAGAAGTATAAGATTGACCCAAACCTTGCAAATAAGGAAGAAAAAACACATCCCATCTGAGTTAAAATTTAACAAAAATGCCCGATACTTTGCTATCGGGCAATTTGTTAGTTAAAGAAGGTTTTATTATGCTTAATATTGACGAAAGAATAATTAAATTAGCACAAGAGGTTGAATGTGAAATTGCGCCTCAGTTCAAAGAAATTGAAGAAATTGCACAGTTCAACCAGGAAAAGGTGCTTAATGCTTTTATAAAAAACAGGGTAAGCGATTCTCATTTCAACCATTCAACAGGCTACGGCTATAATGATATAGGCAGGGAAGTGATAGATCAGATTTATGCCGACACCTTCGGCACTGAAGATGCTCTTGTACGCCATAATATCGTTAATGGCACTCACGCTTTAGCAATTGCACTTTTTGCAGTGCTTCGCCCGGGGGACACACTTCTTGCTGTAACAGGTAAACCCTATGATACTCTCGAAGAAGCTATCGGTATATCCGGCGACGGAAAAGGCGGTAGCTTAAAGGAATTTGGCGTAAATTACCGTCAGGCTGACTTGAAAGACAATAAGCCCGACTTTGAAAAAATAAAAAAAGAGCTTACAGCAGATGTAAAATGCTGTATTATTCAGCGCAGTAAAGGTTACGACTGGCGTGATACTCTTTCAAGCAAGGAAATAGGGGAGTTAATAGCCTTTATTAAGTCTGTTAAGCCCGATGCAATTTGCATGGTTGACAACTGCTACGGCGAATTTGTAGAACGCGACGAGCCCAGCAATTACGGTGCAGATATGATAGTGGGCTCCCTTATAAAGAACGTAGGCGGTGGCTTAGCACAGTCAGGCGGTTATATTGCAGGCACAAAAGAGTGTGTAGAGCTTGCTGCATACAGACAGACAAGCCCCGGTATAGGCAAAGAATGTGGCGCGACCTTAGGTCAGAACAGACACATTTTACAGGGCTTTTTCATGGCTCCGCACATTGTTTCTCAGGCTGTTAAAACCGCTGTATTTTGTGGCGCTATGATGGAAAAGCTTGGTTTTGAGGTTAATCCTGTATCGAATGGGAAGAGAAGCGATATTATTCAATCCATTAAATTTAACGATGCCGAAAAGCTCATTAAATTCTGCCAGGCAATACAGATGGCTTCGCCTGTAGACAGCTACGTAACACCTGAGCCTTGGGACATGCCGGGCTATAATCATCAGGTTATAATGGCAGCAGGAACATTTGTATCGGGTGCAAGCATAGAAATCAGTGCCGATGCACCTATAAAGCCTCCGTACGTTGGATATCTTCAGGGTGGACTCACTTACGAAAGCGGAAAATTGGCGGTTATGCTTGCTGCATCCGCATTGATTAATTAAGAGGGAGCATGGGCTAAATACAAATCCACAGTTGACAAGTCGCAGATTTAATGATATACTTAATTCAACAAAATAAAAATTTTGTTGAATTGGGAATAGGAGGAAAGGTTTATGAAAGTACATGCTGAATACGCGGATATTCCTGCGTTTGCAAGGCGTTTTCTTGTGCATATGTCCAGCATTTCCGGCAAGTCTGATAAAACTGTTCACGAATATTATTATGACTTAAGAACTTTTTTCAGATTTTTTATGTGTTATTTAAATAAAGCTTCCTTTGATGATTTTGATACATTGGATACATCATCTTTTTCTTTAACAGATTTAAAGAAACTTACAACAGATGATTTGTACGAGTTTCTTATGTACATCAGAAATTCACGTGATAATTACCAGAATGCTACTGCTCGCAAAATTTCCTGCTTAAAATCATTCTATAACTATATGACGGTTAAATCACACCAGCTTGACTTAAATGTTGCAAAAGACCTCGAATCGCCTAAAATTCCTAAAAAATTGCCCAGATATTTAACTTTAGACGAATCTGTACGTCTTTTAAATGCTGTTGATGGCGAATTCGCAGTACGCGATTATGCCATAATTACGCTGTTTTTAAACTGTGGCATGCGTCTTAGCGAGCTTGTTGGTATAAATATGCATGATATGCAAGAAAAAAGCATATTTATACGTGGCAAAGGTAACAAAGAACGAAAAGTTTACCTTAATGATGCCTGTATAGATGCACTTAACGATTATCTTGCTATAAGACCTCGTGACGGTGTAACAGATCGCGATGCATTGTTTTTAAGTAAGAGAAAATGCCGTATTTCTAATAATATGGTATACAGAATGGTTAAAAAGAACATGCTTCGTGCAGGTCTGGACCCTGAAAAATATTCACCGCATAAGTTAAGACATACTGCAGCAACACTTATGTATGTTCATGGCGACGTGGATGTTCGTGCTCTGCAGGAAATTTTAGGTCATGAACAGCTCTCCACTACTCAGATTTATACTCACGTGGACGAAAAACAGCTTCATGAAGCAATTGAACGCAATCCATTGGCCAACACAAAGAAAAAAAAGAAAGCAGCAGAATAATAAAAAAGTGTTTTAACACTTCAACCCCCTCTTCCGTTTGCGGTGCCCTGTATCAACTTCGCTAATCCGCTCGTTGATGACAGACCGCGGCACAGCTCTGCGCATTCGCTCAATCATCCACCGGATGCGCTCATGCTCG
>JAFQLL010000095.1 GCA_017414645.1 Clostridia bacterium
AACTGCGTTGATATGAAATAATTTACTTCGTAAATTGTTAAATTGAAAGCTAACGCTTTCAGTGAAATAAAATAAATCCCCCATGCACCGCAGTGCATTTCATTGCTTTAGCTATTTTATTCACCGTAAGGTGAATTTCACAAATCCCGCATGGGATTTATTTAATTGAAAAAAGCAGTTCTTCTGAACTGCTTTTTTCTGGTGACCCGAGGGGGAATCGAACCCCCGATACCGCCGTGAAAGGGCGGTGTCTTAACCGCTTGACCATCGGGCCAAAAGGTGGTAGCGGCGAGTGGACTTGAACCACCGACCTAACGGGTATGAACCGTTTGCTCTAGCCAACTGAGCTACACCGCCATATACCTTTTGCTCAAACGCAAGGCTTATTATAAAGTATTTTAACCCGTTTGTCAACACTTTTTTCAAAATTTTTTCTTATTTTTGCCTTTCAAAAAATTTCCTGCAAAAAATACGAACATTTGTTTGCATTTTTGGAATTGCTGTGTTATTATGTATTCATAGCAACATTTTATCACAAACTACAAAAGGAGGATCATTATGGAGCTTATCGAAAAACTTACAATACTTGCCGACAGTGCCAAATATGACGTATCTTGTTCATCATCGGGCGCACAGAATAAAAACTATGCTCTCATCGGTAACAGCTCTCCTGCAGGCTGTTGTCACAGCTTTTCAGCAGATGGCAGATGCATTTCTCTTTTAAAGGTTCTTTTTACAAACTATTGCATTAATGATTGCAAGTACTGTCACTGCAGAAACTCCAATGACATTCCCCGAGCAGCCTTCACCCCTCGTGAGCTGGCAGAGCTTTTTATCGGCTTTTATAAACGAAACTACGTAGAAGGGCTATTTTTATCCTCAGGCATTATAAAAAGCCCCGATTATACCGCCGAGTTATTGCTTCAAACACTTGTGATAATACGTAAAGAGTATGGCTTTGCGGGCTATATTCATGTAAAAGCCATCCCAGGTGCAGATGCACGTTTAATCTATCAATTAGGGCTTTTGGCAGACCGAATGAGCGCAAACATAGAGCTGCCCTCGGAAAGCAGCTTAAAGCTTCTGGCGCCCCAGAAAAGCCGTGAAAAGGTGCTTGCCCCCATAAAGCAGATACAAACAGGCATTGTTGCAAACAAAGAAGAAATTACACTTTACAAGCATGCTCCGAAATTTGTTCCTGCAGGGCAATCAACCCAGATGATTGTAGGCGCAACCGACGATTCTGACTATAAAATAATACGGCTTACGGAAGGGCTTTACAACAAATTCAACCTTAAAAGGGTTTATTTTTCGGCGTACGTTCCCATTGGCACACACCCTGCGCTTCCGAAAACAGCACCTCCGCTTCTTCGTGAGCACAGGCTTTATCAGGCAGATTGGCTTCTCAGGTTTTATGGTTTCAAGGCTGAGGAAATACTTACCGAAGACAAGCCATTTCTCGACCCTCTCTTAGACCCTAAGTGCAACTGGGCAATGAACAACCTGCAGCTTTTCCCGGTGGAGGTCAACACTGCTCCTTACGAAATGCTTTTGCGTGTTCCCGGCATAGGTGTTAAAAGTGCAAGGCGCATAATGCTGGCACGCAGGGGCGGAAGCCTGGATTTCGAAGCTTTAAAAAGGCTTGGAGCAGTTATGAAAAGGGCTGCATACTTTATAACCTGCAACGGAAAATACCTTTACAGCGCCCTTAAAATGGACCACAGCTTTATTTACAGCTCCCTTACAGCCTCTCTGCCACCTGCCACACTTCAGAACCCTGCACAGTATTCTCTATTTGCCCCTTCAAATTTGCTTCTTAATTAAATGCGAGGTGAAATTTATGAGCGATGTTATATTTACCTTCGACTCAACCTTTGACGGATTTTTAAGCGTTGTATATTATGCTGTAAAAAACAGGGTACGCCCCGTTAACATTCTCCCTGAGGGAAAAGTTCAGACAATGCTCGACACCACAGTTCAACATATTCCCACCGATGTACGCCACTCCTCACTTGTAAGGCATACATTGTGCGATACTGTTGGCTACGATGGCTTCAAACGAGCGTATTACGCGTATCTTTCCGCAGAAAAGGATGCCGTTATGGCAAGCTACACCTATATACTCTATGCCTTGAAATACGGCAAACGAACAGCAGATTACATGTCGGCACCCGATATTTTCCGCGCCTATCAGCTCGAAAGGAAGGTTTCCTACGAGGCTGACAGAATGAAGGGCTTTTTACGTTTTGCCGTGATGGAGGGCGGTGTTGAATATGCTCCAATGGAGCCCGAGGGCGATATTCTTGCCCTTTTAATGCCTCATTTTGCCGACAGGCTGAAAAACATACCCTTTGTTATACACGATGTTCCAAGGCAAAAAGCAGGCGTTTGCGCTAAAGGCACCTGGTTTATAACAGATGCCCATGACCTTGATCCGCCCCAGCTTTCTGCAGATGAGGAAACATATCGTCGCCTTTGGAAAACCTTTTACAATGCCATTTCCATTCCGGAAAGAAAAAACGAAAAGCTGCAGACGCAGATGATGCCAAAAAAATATCGCAGGTACATGACAGAACATCAGCTTTAGCTTTTCGTTCTCATTATTCATTTGACTTTCGGGAATATTGAATATATAATATAACATATGAATAATATGAAATGGATGGGGTTGTCCCATCTATTGAAAGGAAGTTTTTTATGAGCGAATGTAATAACAACTGTTCATCCTGCAGTGAAAACTGTTCGTCACGCAAGGCACCTCAGTCTTTTCTTGCAGAGTGCAACCAGTTCAGTAAAATTGATAAGGTAATAGCAGTTGCAAGCGGTAAGGGCGGCGTTGGCAAGTCCTCCATTACAAGTCTTCTTGCGGTTGCAATGGCAAAGCAGGGCAAAAAAGTGGGCATTCTTGATGCAGATATAACAGGGCCCTCCATTCCAAAGGCATTCGGCATAAAGGCAAAGGCTGAAGGCAGCGAAATGGGCATTATGCCTGCCGTAACAAAGCTCGGCATTAAGGTTATGAGCCTTAATATGCTCCTTGAAAACGAAATGGATCCCGTTGTATGGCGCGGACCTGTTATAGGCGGCACGGTTAAGCAGTTCTGGACAGATGTTTGCTGGGGCGAATTAGATTATCTTTTTGTAGACATGCCTCCCGGAACAGGTGATGTTCCGCTTACGGTATTCCAGTCCCTTCCCGTTAACGGCACAATTATTGTAACAACACCTCAGGACCTGGTTGCGATGATTGTTGGTAAAAGCGTTAACATGGCACGCAAAATGAACATTCCCACATTGGGTATTGTTGAAAACATGAGTTATCTTATCTGCCCCGACTGCGGAAAGAAAATCCCCGTTTTCGGCGAAAGCAAGGCCATGGAAATTGCCGACGCATTCTATATACCTGCCTATGCTTCAATGCCTCTTGACCCCAATTTTGTTACAATGTGTGACAAAGGCGAGGTTGAAGATGCCGACACATCTCTTCTTGAAAACATAATTAAGGTTTTATAAGCAAAAAATACTCCTCAAAGAGGAGTATTTTTTATTATTTCATAATTTCTCTTATTTCAAATTCAAGCACGCCCATGGGTGTTGTTGCGGTAACCTTATCGCCCACCTTATGACCAAGAAGCGCACTGCCTACAGGAGATTCGTTTGAAATTTTGAACTGTGCAGGGTCAGCTTCTGTGGAGCCTACAATCTTGTAAACAACCTCTTCGTCGAATTCAATATCGTAAACCTTAACCTTGCTGCCAACAGAAACACCATCGTTACCGGAATTTTCTTCAATAAGAACTACATGCTTTAAAGTTTCTTCGAGTTCTGCAATTCTCAGCTCGTTCTGTGCCTGGGCATCCTTAGCTTCGTCGTACTCGCTGTTTTCGGACAAGTCACCGTATCCGCGTGCTACCTTTATAGCTTCTTTAATTTCTTTTCTTTTTGTTGTTTTTCTTTCTTCAAGTTCCATTTTAAGCTGTTCTAAACCTTCTGCGGTCATTAAAACCTGCTCTGCCATTGGAATCACTCCTCTTAGTTTTATCTATTCATATAAATTGTATTATATAACCTGCCGAGCGTTTTGTCAAGGATAAAAAAGCTTTTTCAATGCTTCAACCCCCTCTTCCGTTTGCGGTGCCCTGTATCAACTTCGCTAATCCGCTCGTTGATGACAGACCGCGGCACAGCTCTGCGCATTCGCTCAATCATCCACCGGATGCGCTCATGCTCG
>JAFQLL010000096.1 GCA_017414645.1 Clostridia bacterium
CGAGCTGCTTCGATAACGTGAACAGGATGACGGACAGAAGCTGCAATAATTTCTGTTTCAATACCATGTGTATCAAAAATATCAACGATTTCTTCGATAAGGTTCATACCGTTCATTCCGATGTCGTCAAGACGACCTAAGAAGGGAGAAACGTATGTAGCACCTGCACGAGCTGCAAGAAGAGCCTGTGTGGAGTTGAAGATAAGTGTAACGTTTGTCTTGATGCCCTGAGCAGCAAGAATCTTAACAGCCTTTAAGCCTTCAAGAGTCATGGGAATCTTGATAACGATGTTCTTATGAATCTTAACAAGTTCCTGTGCTTCGCTAACCATGCCTTCATGGTCAAGAGCGATAACTTCTGCACTGATGGGACCGTCAACGATGGAAGTGATTTCTGTAACAACTTCCTTAAAATCTCTGCCTTCCTTAGCGATAAGAGAGGGGTTAGTTGTAACGCCGCAGATTACGCCGAGGTCGTTTGCCGCTTTAATATCGGCAACATTGGCTGTGTCAATAAAAAGTTTCATACCGAGTCATCCTTTCAAATTATAATATTATAAGTATATATTAACATATTAAATCCAAATAAACAAGTAGGAATTTAGTTTATATACCTAAAAATTCCTTTAACTTTTCGTCGGGATAAAATTTGTAGCTTTTTCCTCTGTGTTCAATTCTGTCGGAGAAAAATTTTGCCTCGTCAAAAGGAAAAACCTCACATTCCCACTCCAGTCTGCCGTATTTTCGCAAAAAAATGAGCTTATCGTCAAAAAGCGCATAGGTAATGTCAAAAACAGCACGGCTTAAAAGACGGTGTATGAAATATGCACCGAGCGCAAAAACCACTAAAGTGAGAATGCCGCTGTAGGGCAAAAAATTTACAACCACCAGCAAAGCTATAATAACTATTGTAAGAAGAGAAAACGCCGTGAGACTTACTGCCGCATTGCCCTTCATGGGGGCCTTTTGTTTATACCGAGCCTGTTCAGTCATTGCCCTTCACCTTCAGTCTGTCGTAAATAATGCGGAGCCCGTCCAAAGTAAGATTGGGCTCTATCACCTCGATTGTCGAGCTTTCCTCGCTTATCATACCGCTGAGACCGCCTGTTGCAATAACCTTTGCGTTAACACCCATTTCCTCGCGCATCAGCTTTACCATATAGTCAACCTGACCTACATAGCCATGGATAACACCCGACTGCATGCTGGACACGGTTGTTCTTCCGATAACAGTTTTTGTGGGTGTGAGCTCAATTCTGGGCAGCTTACTTGTTTTTGAGAAAAGTGCTTCAACGCTTATTTTAATACCCGGGCAGATTGCGCCACCTAAGTAGTCGCCATTCTTTGTGAGAGCACAGAAGGTTGTGGCTGTACCAAAGTCAATAATTATTGCGTCGCACTTATATTTTTCATGCACGGCAACAGCGTTAACGAGCCTGTCGGCACCAACCTCGCGTGGGTTTTCGTAACAGATATTAAGCCCTAAGTCAAGCTGGTTTGTAACCACAATGGGCTTTTTGCCAAGATATTTTGTAACCGCTCTTTCCAAGGAATACATAACAGGAGGCACAACCGAGGAAATAATAACATCTTCAATATCCTCGACCTTGATTGAGTTAAACAGCAAAAGCTGCATAAACATCATTCCGTATTCATCACGGGACTTTTCATAGCTTGTTGCAACACGGAAGCTTTTAACCATTTTTGTTCCGTCAAAAGCACCAAGCACAATGTTTGTATTACCAACATCAATCGCAAGCAGCATTTTTATCACCTCATAACCAATCGCACAAAGCGAAGCTTACCTTTCCGTTTTCAATTTCCATAACACCCACCGAATATTCGCCCTCTCTCGGGCGCGATATGCTGCCCGGGTTAAAGGTCTGCACGCCGTCATACACCTCGTTGACACTCACATGACTATGACCAAAGAGTGCCACACTGCAGCCTAATTCCTCTGCCCTTTTTGCAATGCGGAAGCCTTTGTCCCAGACACCGTAAAGGTGCCCGTGAGTAAGAAAAACTTTAACGCCGTCCAGCTCAATGACCTTTTCTGCCTCTCGCCTTACCCAGGGGTCGTTATTGCCCACAACAGCGTGCAGAGGAATGTGCGGATACACAGCAATCAGGTATTCAACATCTCGTTCAATGTCGCCCAGGTGAATAATCACATCGGGTTCAAAAGCAACTATTGCTTTGTCGAACCTTCGAGTGTCACCGTGGGAGTCGGATATAATTAACGCTCTCATCAAATCACCACCATTATTTTACACCCAAAAAACGTTTGTGTCAACAAAGGGGCATGGTGAATATTCTGTATATGAAAGGAGCTGACATTATGGATATTTTCAGCATGCTGCAGAATATGGACCCAAAAGAACTTCAGAACGGCATAAAGCAGGCAACAGAGTTTCTATCAACCCCCGAAGGACAGAATGCCGCAAAGATGCTTTCCGAGGGAAAAATGCCCAACGGAAGCGCCATGCCCGACTCATTGAAAAGTTTTGCGGAAGCTGTTAAAGGCGACGAAAAGGCACGTGATGCCTTGGGGGAGTATCTGAAAAAACAAAACAAGGGGCTGTAGCACCAAACTTCTCTTCACTTATTGCCGAGGACGACCGTACACGTCTTTTAAAAGCCATTAAGCCTTTTTTGAGCGAAAAGCGAGCCCCTTACATGGATAGCGCAATAAACATTTTGCGCCTTGCATCCATAGGAAAAATAGGTAAGGATTTCAAACTTTTTTAGGAGGCTTTTATGCGTGTAGTACAGATGAACCCCTCGTCAAACCATGCGAAGGAAAATTTTGAGCGTCCCACTTTCCGTCCCGCTCCGCCATCTTTCAAGAAAAGCATTCTCGACCCGAAAGCTTTCAAAAAGGACGATTGGATTTTACTTGGAATTATGCTTGCTCTCATATTGGAGGGCAGCGAGGATTATATTCTTTTGTGCGCATTAGGCTACCTGTTTATTATGGGGCTGTAAAAAGGTTGCAAACAGTGTTTTTTTGCTGTATAATAAGGGAGATAATACAGAGAGGATGATTACCTTGAAAATCAAACCCGGTTATGTAGTAAAAAAGGTTATGGGCAGTTATATGCTCGTTTCAATAAGCGGCGAAGAAAGCACCATGCAAACCCTTAACGAAACAGGTGCCTTTTTGTGGTCACTTCTTGAAGAGGACACCACCGTCGAGGCCATGACAGAAAAGATGGTTTCAGAATATGAAATCGATGCTGTCACCGCAAAAAATGACATTCTGGCCTTTACCGAAAAGCTCAGGCTTTCGGGGCTTTTAGACGAATAAATACGAAAGGGGCAAAAAAAATGAACAAGCCCTTAAAATGGATAATTTCAAATTCACTTTTTATTCTGCCGCTTCTTATTCTGCTTATTTTAATTAACGTTGCAGTAAGTGCCTGCACCATTGTATTTGCACTTTTATCAAGAAATTTAGTTGACGCTGCTGTTTCAGCCGATATGGCTGCGCTCTTTAAGGGTGGGTTAATTTTCGGAGCGGTAATTATTATTGAAATAGCCCTGAGGGTTATAAACAGTCGTATGACAGTTTCCTTCGGCGGCAGAATGGAAATGCGCTTTCGCGAAAAAATTTTTGCCTCGGTTTTAGGCAAGAAGTGGAGCGAGGTAAACCATTACCACTCGGGTGAAATTGTTAACCGTATAAAAAGCGACACAAGTGTGATAACAAGCGGAATTATGCATATTCTGCCAAACGGAGCAATGTTTCTTACAAGAATTATTCTTGCATTGATACTGCTTTTCACAATTGACGTTCAGTTTGCAATTATAATTTGCATTATATCGCCATTGCTTCTGCTTTTTGGCAGGCTTTACAGCAAAAAAATGAAGTTCTTCCACAAAGAGGTTCAAAAAAGTGAGGGCACTGCCATCAGCTACATGATTGAAAGCATTCAGAATCTTACCGTGGTGAAAGCCTTTGGGGAGGAAAAAAACTCTGCAAAAGCACTTAAGGCTATACAGAAGGAGACGCTCTCTCTGCGCTTAAGGCGCAACGGCTGGAACATTCTTGCAAATGTAAGCATGATGCTCCTTTTCACGGGCGGCTACGCCTTCACCATTTTCTGGGGTGCGTATCGCATTGCAACCAAATTTCTTTCCTTTGGCGATTTTACTGCTATGATACAGCTTGTAAATCAGGTGCAAGCTCCTGCAAAATCAATGGGCTCGCTCCTTGTAACATATCAGAACATGATTGCCTCGGCAGAGCGCATTTTAGAGTTTGAAAGCTTTACCGATGACTATCTTGCACCTTCGCATTCTGCCACTCTTGATGACTTCGGTTCCATTAACTTTGACCATGTAAGCTTCTCCTACGGAAATGATAAGGTGTTAAATTGCACCTCCATGTGCGTGCACAATGGTGAATTTGTTGCTCTTTGCGGCATTTCAGGCTCGGGCAAAAGCACCATCATACGACTTTTGTTAAGTTTGGTGGACCCTGACGAAGGCGAAATATACATAACAGGAAAGGAAAAGCATCCGCTCACTCCTGCATTAAGGTCACTATTTGCTTATGTGCCTCAGGGCAACATGCTCATTTCAGGCACCATTGCCGACAACATTGCCTTTTATTCTGATGTGTCACGCGAGGACATTGCCGCTGCGGCGCGCATTGCTCAGATGGACTTTCTTGACACCCTCCCACTTGGCCTTGATACGCCCTTAGGAGAAAAAGGTGCAGGGCTTTCCGAGGGGCAGATACAGAGAATTGCTATTGCTCGTGCGCTTGTAAGAAAAACACCCATATTGCTTCTGGACGAAGCCACAAGCGCATTGGACGAAGAGACCGAAATAAAGCTTCTTGATGCACTTAAGGCAGAAAAGGATAAAACGGTTATGATTATAACACACCGTAAAAAGGTATTGGATTATTGCGACAAAATCCTAACCTTAACAGACGGAAAGCTTGAGATAAGCTAAAAAAGCTCAGTTGCTTATTGCAACTGAGCTTTTTTAATTTCGTAAATGAAAATGCCGCTGATTTCGCCGTCGCCCACATCGCCTTCACATTCGTTTCCGCAAAGGAAGTCGTAAAGCGGGAAAAGGAACGGATGCGATATGCTTTCGTAGCGGTTATACCCCATTTTAACATTCAGGTAATTTCCGCCTACAGAAAACCTAATGTATTTTCCCGAGAGACTCTCTTCGGGAAGCTTAAATCGGAACTCGCTGCCTTCAACTGAGAATTTGACCTCGCAGACATATTCCAATTCCTTTGTGAGCACGTTACCAATCCTTACCGGCAGCTTTTCAGTGTACATGTCGGCAGTTTTGCGCCTGATGCATAAAAAGCCGTACCAGTTAAAAGCATAAACGCCTTTTTTGTCGAAGTCATACAAACAATCGCTTTCCCAGTCTGAAATGCACCAGTCACCTTCAAGAAGCAAACTCACACTCTGGTCTGATTTTTCACTGATGATAATATAGCAATCCTTGTCACAGGATTTAAATTCATTCAGCTTTACTATCTGTGCATCGGAATTTTTCTTTATAAAATTCCAGAGCTTTGTGAGAAGTGCCATGCCCGGCTTAATCTGAAGCACTGCACCTTTTGCCTTATGAGCCCAATCAAGCACATCACATGTATCTGTCACGAACATCTGGTAGCTTCCTTTTGCGCCCAATTCAGATGTGTATGACAAGCTGTTCTTTTCGCAGTATTCTGCATATTCGTCGCTTATGCCACCTACCATAAGCTCTACGCCATTTGCCTCACAGTAGCTTTTTAAAACTCCGATAAAGTTTTCCTGGGCGCACACCGCGGCAAGCCTTTCATACTCTTCATAGTCGCCCTGATGTTTAACAAGGTCAAAAAAGTCGGGCTTTCTTTTGTGCTCATCTTCAAACTTTTTTACCACCGCCTCCAGATAAACATTATCCATCATCAAAGCAAGAGTACATGGTCTGGCGCAGTGAAAGCCTGCAAATTCGTAGCCCTTGAACTTTTCAAATTCTCGCAGTAGCGGCTTGTACACACAGTCTATAATAAGCTTCGCACACTCAGGATTTGTTATATCGGGGTAAAAACCGAGTTTCTCTGCATAGTTGTCTTCAATAAAGGAAACAGCTACACATTCGTCATCACGCTCGGCAATTATTCTTTCGTTTTCAACTACCTCGCTCTTAGGCTTGATGTTCATTTTTTTTGCCCTCACAGCCTTTACCGAGCAAACCTGACCAAACCCTGTGCCCGACATATAATAGCTGTCGTCACCTATATAAAGGCGCACTTTGTTGCGGTATGCTCCACGGAGGAGCGCTAACAGCTTTTCTTTATATGGAGCCGTATAAAAGGGTGCGTTTTCTCTGTGCAGAACCAGAACATCATCCACTCCACCGTCCTTAGCCATCTTCAGCATGTCTGCCGCACTGCGTGGGGTCATGTCCTCGTCAATATAAATATAAGCTAAATTTTTCATACACATTTCTCCAGATTTTGATATATCCATTTTATATCAAAACTGCCTTATCGTCAACAATTAATCGCCTTTACTATATATTGACTAACATTATTTTTTCCTATATAATTATGGTAACAGAAAGGAATGATACTATGCCTATTAAAATCCCCAATGATTTACCCGCAACAAAAACGCTTCAGAGCGAAAATATATTTGTTATGACCGAAACACGTGCTCTCAGCCAGGATATTCGTCCCCTTAAAATTGTTATTGTAAACATTATGCCCACGAAGATTACAACTGAAACTCAGCTTCTTCGTGCCCTTTCAAATACGCCCTTGCAGATAGAACCTATTTTTATTCGCATGGATTCGCACGAGTCCAAGAACACCTCTGAGGAGCATTTGAAAACCTTCTACACCACCTTTAATGAAATAAAGCATAACCGCTATGACGCAATGATTGTAACAGGTGCACCTGTAGAAATGATTCCCTTCGAAGAGGTTGACTACTGGGAAGAAATGTGCGAAATGTTCGAGTGGTCCAAAACCCATGTAACAAGCAGCATGTTTATCTGTTGGGCTGCTCAGGCGGCAATGTATTATTTTTACGGCATTAACAAGGTTATATTGCCCGAAAAGGTTTTCGGCATATTTGAGCACAAGAACCTTTACAAATCCTCCCGTCTTATGCGTGGCTTTGACGAGGTTTTCCGTGCACCTCATTCCCGTCACACAACAGTGTTGCAGGAAGACATTGAAAAGCACAAGGATCTGAACATCCTCGCAGTAAGCGACGAAGCAGGGGTTTATCTTGTAAAGAGCGAGGACGATTCCAAGGTGTTTGTAACAGGCCACAGCGAGTATGAGTTCGACACGCTTGACAAGGAATATAAGCGCGATATGGCAAAAGGGCTTGACAATGTGCCCCTTCCTAAGAATTATTACCCCGATGACAACCCCGACAACACTCCCCTTGTAACCTGGAGAAGCCACAATGATTTGCTCTTTTCCAACTGGCTCAATTACTTTGTTTACCAGACAACGCCATACGAATTATAGCAGTACAAGCACTTCTGCGATATATTGCCTTGCGGCAATTCGATATGTGCTTGCGCACGCGATATAAATCACTGCTGGATTTGCGATATATTTGCCTGTGGCAAATGAGGAAGGTAACACCATGAAAAATTTTTATAACCGGATATACTCAACCCTTAGTTCATACACGCCATTAAAGGGCGATTGCGGCAGAGCCTGCAACAAGGCATGCTGCCAAGGCGACAAGGATGGCGACGGAATGTATCTTTTCCCATTTGAAGAAGAAATGTATTCCTCTCTCCCTTCCTGGGCGGCTATAAGTGAAACAGATTTTGAGTACGACACAAATAAATTTGCTCCGCTTTTTTCCTGCGACGGAGTATGCGACAGAAAGCTTCGGCCTCTCGCCTGCAGAATTTTCCCGTTAACGCCTTACATAGCAAAGGGCGGCGAACTGGAGGTTATTGTTGACCCGAGAGCAAATGGCATGTGCCCTCTGGCAGCATTATACGTGGAAGATTTTGAAGCAGATTTTGTCAATGCTGTGGAAAAAGTCGGCGAGCTTCTTCTTTCTAACCCCGATACAAAAAAATTCCTTGAGTCTTTTTCGAGAATGTTAGATGATATTAGATTTATATAAGGAGGACAAAAAATGAAAAAAGCTTTATCTGCACTGTTAATTTTTTGCATGCTTTTTTCGCTCATTCCCATGCAAGCGGCGGCAAATGCGCCAGCTTACACCTACGAAGAGCTTGAAGAGTATGTAAAGAAGGTCAACGACCATTGGATAGCTACCCATAACTGGACTCCCGGCTATGAATGGGACACAGCGACCTACTACATAGGCTGTATGGATGCCTACTACCTGACAGGTATTGAAAAATATCGTGACTACGCTACAATATGGGCAAATCAGAATGTGTGGCAGGGACACAGAAGCACCGATAAGCCCAACTGGTCAAACGGAAATGTTTTCCATGCGGACAATGAAACCTGTTTTCAGGTATATATTGACCTTTATAACCTGGACAAGCAGAAGGACGAGAAGAAAATTGCACGAACATTAGAGGTTACCGATGCTCAGATAGCCACAGGCAGAGCAGATTTCTGGACCTGGTGCGATGCAATACACATGGCTATGCCTGTTTATTCAAAGCTTTATGCCCTTACAGGCGACGAAAAATACTTAGACTTTATGTATCGTTCATTCATCTGGAGCAAACAGAGAATGTACGACGGCGAAGGCGGCATAAACTACGAGGGCGAGCCCGCTAATTTGTTCTTCCGTGACCCGGGCTACATAAAGAGCAAGGTTAACGGGCAGAAAAACATATGGGCACGTGGTGTTGGCTGGGTAATGGCGGCGTATGCAAGAGTGTTTGAAGACATTCCCGAAAACTGGGAGCACTATAATGAAATTAAGAAAACCTACCTTGAAATGGCAGAGGCTTGTATAAACTGTTCGAGAGTTGACAACGAAGGCAGAGTGTTCTGGACACAGAGCATGCTTGCAAACTTCCCCACAAGCGACACAAACCCCTACGGCTACGAAACAAGTGGCACAGGCTTTATCACATATTCGCTCTACTATGGCATTAATGCAGGTCTTTTAGATAAGGAAACTTATCTTCCCTACGCTGAAGGCGGACTTAAGTACTTAACAGAAGTTGCAATTCACCCCGACGGTTTTGTAGGCTACACACAGCACATCGGCTCGGCAGCAACAAATGCCACAACAACTGAAAGCAATTTTAACTTTGGCGTTGGCGCAACCTTGTATGCACTTTGCGAGGCCGCACGTTACTACGGCGGTGTACAGGGCGACATGTACCCCTACCTTACACGCAAAACAATGGGTACAGTAGCCTTCAAGATAGGCGCCAACCACATTTATAATGGCATTGCAGTAAACTCAATTGATGCGGCGCCCTTTGTGGATAATACAGGCCGCACAATGGTACCTATCCGTGCATTAGGAGAAGCCTTAGGCTCAAAGGTTGTGTGGAACGGTGATTTGCAGGCAGTGACCATGGTAAAAAATGACACGATGCTCCAGTTCGTTATAGGCAGCCCCAATTATTATATCGATTCGGAAAAACACATTGCTGATACAGCACCCATAATAGTAGATGGCAGAACTTATCTTCCATTAAGAGTTGCAGCAGAGGCCTTTGGCAAAAATGTGTACTGGAATAACGAGAAACAGCTTATTGTTATAGGTGGTAAACAAAATCCTTTCCTTAAGTGTCAGCAAAACCTTCTTGGAATGCTCTCCGACATACTTACAACAGGCGAGCTTCCCCAGCGTGCAGAGCAGGAGGATTGGGAATACAAGGTAAGCGTTCCTGAGCTTGAAAATGAAAACAGAATTAAGATTGTTTCCGCTACCGCAAGCCAGACACCTGAGCCCCAGAACCCGGCAGAAAATGCCTTTGACGACAACATTGGCACACGTTGGGCAGCATCAGGCGACTGCGAAATTGTTTTCGACTTAGGAAGCGTACAGCACGTTGAGCTTGTTGGTGTAACCTTCTGGAAGTTCGCAGAACGCAGCACACAATACGAAATTCACGCATCAAGCGACGGAATCGACTATAAGGTTTACTTTAACGGCGATGCACCGCAGGGCGTGGAATTTAATTACACTCCCATTAAAGAAAAGGTTCGCTACATCAAGCTTGTAGGCCACGGAAACTCTATCAATGAATGGGTAAGTCTTCTGGAGCTTATTCCTTATTCAAAATAAAAACCATACAAAACAGGAGAGGCAGATGCCTCTCCTGTTCTTATATTTACCAGTGGGGACAGGGTCATTTTTGCAAATTTTTAGCCAAAATGAACCTGTCCCCACTGGTAAATTATTTGTTTAACTTGTATCTCGATATACCTGTCACTCTCGCAATATGTCTGTCTGAAAATTGCTTTTTCAGTTCATCAATCACAACATGAAACTTTGCAGGATCAGTTATCATTAAAACTTTCAACTCTTCTACGCTCATTATTTTTAAATTCTTCAATGAAACTAACAGTTCAAAGTCGCTTCGTTTCGAATTGTCAAACAATGTAAAGTCACACTCTTCATCCTGGTTATGGAAACCTTCAAATTCCTCTCTTGACATCATTCCATACAAAAAAGCTGTATCTGTCAAATTCTTTTTTTCAGTTAAATAATCATTATAACTGCTCCATCGATACTCTGTCAAAGATTCTGCCAGCTTTGCCTTCAAAGGATTTTGATGCACATATCTTATCAGGTGCAAGAAATATTCATCATTATCAACAATCTGACTGCGATATCTCCCCTCAAGTAGTGTTCCGGTTCTGTCATACTTAAGATTAAACCAACGTGCGTATTTAGTGAGCAGACGGTGCATTATAATTGATATTTCTCCCAAGTTTTTTTCTTTGATAACAAAATGAACATGATTTGTCATCAAACAATATGCAAATACTTCAAATTCAAGTTCAGCTTTTAAGCTTGCCAATGTTTTTAATAATTCCTCATAATCCCAATTGTTTAGAAATATTTGCTGTTTATTGCTACCTCTGAACATAATGTGATAAATGCCGCTCTCACTTAATCCCCTTGGATTTCTTGACATTGTAATCACCTCAATTTCAGTATATCAAAGACCCCACTATGTGTCAACCGAAATTTACCAATGGGGACGGGTTCATTTTGGCAAATTTTTAGCCAAAATGAACCTGTCCCCACTGGTAAATATGTTGTGATTAGCAAAAGCTTAGCAGCAAAAAAAGGCAACCACTGTGTGGTTGCCTTTAGTTTGTCGCCTTTAAATTAGAAGCTGAAATCGTCTTCGCCGTCGAAATCGCCACCGCCTTCCCAATCGGGATCGTCGGAGTCATTCATTTCGTTATCAAGAGCGCTATCAAATAAAACGTCTTCGAGTTCAAGTTCTAATTCTGCGAAAAGAGGCGATACATAAAATTTCTTCATCGGGTATCATCCTTTCTCTCTGTATATGTCACGCAGGAGAGTGCCGTAGCACTCTCTGCGAGAACTGCGAATTAATCTTTGCTGATTAATTATTCAGCGGGAACTGTAAATGTGAATGTAAGAACGCCAGCTTCATCAACTGCTGCATCGGAGATATATGTCTTAGCAACAGAGTTGTTGTTGTTTACTCTTACATAATCTGTCCACCAGGAAGCGATTTCAGCAGGTGTACCCCAGCTTGCATCGGGAGTAATTGTAACTGCTACGCTACCGTCTGCATTAACTGTGGATTCAACTGTGAAGAATACATCACCTGTGTACTTGCCTTCTTCAACTGTGATACCATCAGCTGTGTAGCTAAGACGGATACCTGTCTGGTTAACGTATGCGTTAAGGATGTTCTTAACAACGCCGTCAACTGTGTATGCTGCGTTGTCAGCATCAGCAGTACCATTCTTCATGATACCTGCAGATACCTGGTAAATACTTCTTGTTACGGAATCTGTTGTGAATTCCTTAACTGTACCGTCAGCCATGGGAACAAGGGCATAAGCTACTGCTGTGTACTTACGGTTATAGTTGGATTCCTTCATGTTTGTGATAGCAGCGGAGAATACGTTGTTATCTTCATTCTGGAATGTTTCAGCCTTTACGTAAGCAACTGCATCAGAAGCTTCTGCCTGTACCTTGATACCGAATTCAACTTCTTCGTCAGCAAGAACTGTATCTGCATAGTCAGCTGTTGCAAGGAATCTGAGACCGGAGTCAGCAAGAGCGTCAAGCTTAGCATCTGCTTCAAGCTCTGTAGAACCGATACGTACCTGAGCACCGCCTACCATTGCAAGACCAAGAGAAGCGGGAACTGTGTTTTCAAATGCTGCAGCTTCTGTAAGGTTAAGGTTTACGTTAGCTTCAACATAACCTGCATCTGTACCAACAACTATTGCACCGTCAGCTACAAGACGAACGTCGTCGCCTGCAACTACGTAAGCTGTTTCCATAGCGGAACCGTTCTTTGTAAGTGTAGCGTAACCTGTTTCTGTTACTACGAATGCATCTTCAAGTGTAAGGTAAGCTGCCTTGCCTTCGTAAGCGCCGCCTGCAACTGCCTTTTCTCTGTCAACTACATAGAAGCCTGCTGTGGGAGCATAGAGTGCGAATGTGATTGTTTCGCCTGTAGCTGCCTTAACAAAGTTAGTTACATCGATTTCCATCCATTCGTCAACTGCCATTCTGCCGTCAACGGGGTCTGCCTTAGCGGAAGCTGCTGTGTCGGACCATACAATACCATCAAGGTTAGCAAGGTCGCCTGCAACGAAAGCATTTTCTGTTTCGTTAGCTTCAACTTCGGAAACGTTTGCAGCAATCTTCATCCAGTTACCGTTACCAAGGTTCTGGTTAGCCTTTGCAGCGTAAACATGAAGCTTAACTGCCTGGTTTTCGGAAACTTCGGGAACGGGGAACTTAACAAGAGCAACTCTTGCAGAACCGAGGTTACCACCGTCTGTTTTGTTTGTTACGTTTTCGCCGTTAGCGTCAACGTCGTCTGTGTTTGTAACACCAGCGGAACCTACGAAGAGCATGTTTTCGTCGTTGTTCCAAGGCTGAGCGTCACCTGCATTATGGAATGCGTCTGCCACTACAGCAATCTTATCTGTGTTAGCAGCAACTTCTACAACTGTTGATGTTTCAGCAACTATTTCGGGGATTGTGTAGTATGCGCATGTTACTGCGTCATAGATTTCCTTTTCAGCAACTGTAACGGATTCGTCGAGTTCAACTTCTTCTGTTACAGCGTAAACAACTGTTTCGTCAGCTGTTACGAATGTTACTGTAACTACCTTTGTAGCGGAGTAAACAACTGTTACTGTTGTGCCGTCGATAGTAACTGTCTTTTCGTAGCCTTCGATGTCAGCAACGGAAGCAATAGCTTCTTCGTCAGACCAGTAGGAACCTGTTGTAGTTGTTGTTCCACCATCAAGTGTGATGTTGAATGTGTATTCTGTCTTTTCAACGTTAGCGTTAACCTTAATGTCTGTAAGAGTTACGCTACCTGCGCCATTATTTGTAAGAGATGTGATACATTCGATTGCATCAGCATTTGTTCTGTAACCGAAGTTTTCAGCTGTAACTACTTCAGCACCTGTTGCTACATCATAGATAGTTACTGTGTACTTATCTGTGGAAGCATCTGTTGTGATGAAGAATCTATAGGGTGTACCTGCTGTAAGGTATGCAAGGTCAGAGTCAGCAACTGTTCTGCCACCTGCACCGTTACCATTTACGGGACGGAATGCACCATTTGCATTAACACCAAGAGGAATCTGTTCGGGGCTGAAGAAGCCTGCATCCTTTGTCTTGATTGTGATCCAAAGGTCACCGAAGGAAGCGTATGTAGCAACAAATTCCATGCTGAATTCGTCAGCAATCGCTACGGGGAATGCTACCTGGCTTGCCTTACCTGCATCCTGACCGTTTACTGTTGTAATGTCAGCAAGTGTAAATGTTTCTTCAAGAACTGTAACTGTTGTGGAAACTGCCTGTGTTGTAGCGTCCTGTGTACCAAACTGAACTGTAGCAACACCTTCTACTGTTGTTGTACCAGTTGTGTAAGAAGCGGGAGCGTCCCAAACGATAGGTGCGTCAACTTCTGTACCAAGAGAACCTGTAACTGCTACTGTGGAAGGAAGAACTACTGCTGTGTCACCGATAACCTTAACGGGAGCGATTTCAGCAACGGAAGCTACTGTTTCCTGTACTGCAACTTCTGCTTCTGCAATTTCGTAAAGACCGAAGTTACCGAATGTGTTGCCTACACCGAGCCAACGGAAGTTAACCTGGATGTAGTCGTTAGCAGCTGTGAAAATCACTG
Source organism: Clostridia bacterium (assembly GCA_017414645.1). Taxonomy (GTDB): domain Bacteria; phylum Bacillota; class Clostridia; order UMGS1883; family UMGS1883; genus RGIG1927. Next base: position 14,314 of record JAFQLL010000096.1, read on the forward strand.
TGTTTGTGCCTGCAGCTGCACCGTTAAGGATAATTGTACCGTCTGCTGTAGCGGAAATATCGTCCTTTACGGAAACCTTGTCATAACCATTTGCAACAGAAGCGTCAAATGTGAAGAGGTATGTCTTTTCCTTTTCAATAGCCCAAGCTCTGTAAAGAGAGTTAGCACCGCCGGCACCTGTGCCACCTGCTGTAAGTGTCATAGAGCCATCACCATTAGATGTAAAGAAGCTTGCAGCACCACCTGCAGCGTTGTACCAACCTGTTGTGCCGTATGCAAAGTCACCGTTGGGGATAAGGTTGGCACCCTTAATTTCGTACTGAACGCCGTCCTTAGCGAAGATATCGCCAACAGCGTGTGTACCTGTGTTAGCTACCGCTGTCATTTCGATTTCGCCGGACTCAGAAAGTGTTGCACCATCTGTTGCGTACATTACGTTAGAGCCGTTTGCAGAATATGCGAAAGCGGGGAATACTACGCCATCTGCAGCAGTTGTATCATAGCTGTTAGAAGCTGTCTTAACTACTTCACCATTTGCTGTGTATTCTGCTTCAACAACCTTAACAGATGCGGGAACTTCGTATGTGATAACAAGATCCTGAAGACCTGCTGCGCCGTACTGGTCATTCCACTTACCATGGAAGGACTTAATGCCGCCAAAGCCGTTTGCGTTTGCAACTGTTTCACTTGTTAAAAGTTCACCTGCAACATAGTAGTTGATTGTGTAATCAGTAGCATTCTTTATTGTTTCGATCTTGATGTTAGTGCCACGGAAGCCATATACAGCCGCTGTGCCGCTGCCACTATGAGCTGCAACATCACCATTACCAAGTCTTACAGTGTTGTTTCTGTCGAATGCAAGTCTTGCATAGTCATTACCATCAGCATCAAAGAAAGTCCATGTCTGATAAATGTTATCCTTTTCCTGTGTAGCGAAGTTAAAGTCTACAATTACCTTTGTAGCACCGCTTGTTGCTGCAGCGTTGTTGATAGCTGCAGTTACGTTACCATCGCTTGTGTTACGACCATTAGAGAAGAAGAACATAAGTGCGTATGTACCTGTAGAACCCCAAACACCTGTTGCTTCTGCACCCCAGTTCTGGTTCCAACGAACAGCCGCACCGTTTTCTGTCTTTGTCCAACCAGCTACGCTGATTTCCTGTTCGCCGGAACCTGTGATAGTATCAACGTCGAACAAAACTGTTTCTTCTGCGCTTGCAGTAAGGGAGAATGCAGGTACCATTGTGAGTACCATTGCCAGGGAAACTGCAAGAGCTAAAAATCTTTTAAGTTTCATTTTTTATTCCTCCAAATATTTTATATATTTTCGGTCATCCAACCGAACGAGCATTGGGGTAAGTTTTTGCATTTACCCCGGATGCGGAACAGTGAGCATGCTTAACCAGTCGACCTAGGGGTTACCTCAAGCGCTGCAAGCTTTGTTCCTAAATTAAAGTCTGTCACATATGAACCCATTTTCGGGATATTACTCCACTATTAGGGTATCATACATGATAATATTACACCTAAAGAGGGAAAAAGTCAACTAAAAAAGTTAAAATTCCAAGGATTTTTTTCAGTTTTTTACAGTACACTAGATGTTGTATTTTGTCCACGTTTATGCACAAACAACAATTAGGCTAATTGGCAATTTATGGCTTTGCTATTACCACGCAGCTTCTATCCCTCCTACCAAGGAAAGCACCCTGACACTTGCCTGTAACGCTGCAGCTAAGAACAAAGTGTCTCCGATACTCTCTGACGATAGTTGCAATTAAAGTAAACAGAGGAGAAAACACTTTGTAATGCCATGTGCGTTTTCCGAGTCTTGCGAGGAAATTCTCGCACGGCAATAATATAAAATTTATTTTTTTCCTTATAGGAAATGCGCAATTTCCTATAAGGAAAAAAGAAAACCCTCGGTCAAAGACCGAGGGTTTTTATCAAAACTTATTCAGTTAAGATTTATCTTTCGATAGCTGTTGTGAAAACAACGATATCTGTGATAACGTCTTCGTCTTCAGCAGTTGTCTTAACGAATGCGTTCTGAGCATACTTTGTGGAAGAAGCCTTAACGTTTGTAATGCTACCAGCCTTAACTGTCATCTTGTTGCCTGTGTAGTCAACAACGATTACGTTAACGTCTTCTGCAAAGTAGTACTTATCTGTGTCGTCAAGTTCAACAAACTTAGAGGACTTATCTGTGATTTCACCAGCGTGGATGGATACGAATTCTTCGGACCATTCTGTTACGATGTCTTCAACTTCGCCAAGTTCGCCTGTGCCTTCTTCGTTAGATGTGTAAAGAACTTCAACGTCTGTTACATATTCACCGGATTCAGCGTAAAGAACAACGTTACCCTTTTCAAGTTCGGGAAGAGCGTTAACTTCATCGGGATCAACGATTACGGATACTGTAGCGCCAGCTACAACACCTGTGATCTTAACTGTATCTTCGTCGTCTGCAACTACGTCAGAGATCTTTGTAACAACCATAACGGGAGCTTCTGTGCTGAGAGCTGTCTTAGCATCTTCAACTACGAGAACTTCGGGAACTTCGTCTTCTTCACCGTAAGCTGTGAACTTGTAGGAAGATTCATCATCGAAGAGAGCACCAACAGTTGTAACTGTGATAGCATCTTCAAGATCTTCTTCTGTTGTATCCTTGTGGAATACGAGAACGTCAGCTGTAAGGTCAACAGAACCGTATGTGCCACGAGCTTCCTTGTATTCTACTTCGTTTTCTTCATAGTATCTGTCGTTAGCTACGAAGCCTTCTTCAGAACCGGGGAAGTAGATTACAGCGATTTCGCCTGCAGCTGTTGTGTCGATCTTTACAAGACCTTCGAAGCCATCAACGAATTCGTAAGCTTCAGCATTTGTAAGGTCTTCAGCTTCTTCTTCAGCTGTGTAAACGTCAACCTTCTTGGACTTGATTGTGAGAACTTCTACAGCACCTGTAGCTGTAACAACCTTTACAAGGTATTCGTCATCACCGAAGTCACCTTCAGAGAGGTCAGCATCGATTACGTAAACAAGGTCAGCACCAGCGATGGAGTTAACTGTGTCAACGAAAGCGATCTTACCGGAAGCGTTTACATAGAAGAGACCTTCATCACCAGCAGCGAGTGTTTCTTCAGCCATAGCGATGGAGCTAAGTTCATAGTCGTTACCGTTGATTGTGTAAACTTCATCGTCTACTTCGTCAACTGTACCTTCAACAACTACGGAAGATACATATACTGTAACAACGGGAGCGGAAGCGTCGAGAACTGTGATAACGTTACCAGCTTCGATAGCGTCAGCTTCAACGATCTTACCGTCCTTAACTACTGTGAAGAGCATGTCTTCGTTTTCGTAGTCAATTTCAAATTCGTTTTCTTCGTCTTCATCTGTGAATGTCCAGATGTCGTCGTCCTGAACAACGTCAGCTACTACGAATTCAACTGCATCATCAGCGGGGATTGTAGCAAATACGAATTCGAAATCGCCATCGTTATCGTTGTCAAGAAGTGTGATTTCGTCAAGATTAGCAACCTTGGATACGATGTCAAGGTCAACTTCGCCAACGTTGAAACCGTTAACAACCATGTTAGCGATATCTTCAACGTCGTTGTTCTTAATTTCTACAAAGTTCTGAATTTCAGCTTCTGTTGTAGACTTAGCTGTTTCGCTCTTGTAGTATACGATAGATGTTTCATCGATAGCTTCGATGAGTTCTGTGTCAAGAACAAGTGCGCTGTTCTTACCAGCCTTTGCAGCTACTGCGAATACAGCTTCATCGCCGTCTTCGTTTTCGCCAACATAAGCTGTTACTGTGTAACCGAGAAGTGTAGCAGCGTCTGTACCATCAGCAACGAGAACGAGTTCGTCAGCTGCTTCGTACATAGCAACATCTTCATCAGCATAGCTCTTTGTTACAACGAGTGTAACTGTGTTGTCGCCTTCTTCGTAAGCGTAGTCAGAAAGGTATGTTTCAACGATAACGCCGTCAACCTTTTCGAGTTCGAGCTTTTCAGAAAGGATTGTCTTGTTTTCAAGAACTTCGTATGTGGAACCATTGATACCTGTAGAGAAGGATGTCTGGTCCATAAGTTCAACTTCAAGTGCATTGTAGATAAGTCTAGCAACTGTAGCTCTGGAAGCTGCAGCGTTAGCTGTACCAGCAACACCCTTTGTGAAACCTGTTACCTGAGCAGAACCTGCGTAGAGGTAACCGCCACCAAGGTAACCACCGTTAGCAAGTGCAACGGGTTCGTAACCAAGTGCGCAAACGATCATCTTAACGATCTGGCCGTATGTTACTTCACCTTCGGGGTTGAATGTGCCATCGCCCATACCATTGATGATGCCGTTAGCATAAGCAACGTTGATGTAACCGGAAGCCCAGTTATCAGCAGCAACGTCTGTGAAGTCTGTTTCGCCCATTTCAACTTCGTCAGCAAGACCAAGCATACGAACGATCATAGCCGCAGCCTGTGCTCTTGTAACTGTTTCGTCGGGTCTGAATGTACCATCTTCAAAACCTGTGATAATACCAAGGTTAGAAAGAAGGTTTACTGCATCTGCATAAGAAGCGTTAGAAGCAACGTCGCTGTAGTTTGCTGCGGAAGCAACAAGACCCATGGAAGCGATCATAGCTACTGCTACTACTAATGCAAGAACTTTTTTGAGATTTCTCATGTCTCAAATCCTCCTTAAAAATTTTTTGAAAGCAAATCTTGTTTGGCACAGCTGCTTCCGCTTTCAAAAAAGCATCTGCGCTTCGACAGGATTCGCATCCTGACTATACTGGGATTATAGCACCTGTTTTTTTTGTAGTCAATAAGTTATTTCCATCTGTAATAAAACTGTAAAATTTCCATAACATACTGTAACAAAACAGGTTTCTATCCTCAATTGGTATTTTAATCGGCTTATATATAAAAGTCAACAGCTGTAACCGGACTGTAATATTAGCTTAAAAATTCGTAACATTCGTTACACTGCGTTAAAAAAAGGAGCCGAAAAAGCTCCTTTTTTACTTAATCATTACTTATCTCTTCATCCTGCACAGTTTTTTCGGTAAACTTTCGGTTTGCTTCGTACAGCGCGGCAACAGAAAGGCTCATGTAAGGAAGCAGATATATAAGTGTAAGCCCCATGGTAAATGCGGAAAGGAATATCCAGCCGATGAAGGATATTGACAGGATAACAACATTGATTACGGTATTCCAGCCAACCATTTTCCAGGAAGCCTTCATTGCGTGGATAACATTTTTACATTCGGTGTCTGCAAGAATGATTTCTACAAACATGAACTTTGCTGCTAAGAAATAAATTATAATCTGAAAAACCCAGGACAGCATTACAACAAAGTCGGCGTTGGCACCCGACGCTATGAGCCCATCGAGCAGATTTGTCAGAAGAAAGGTAAGAGCAGCGCTTAACGCAGGATAGATAGCTGCAATGTACCATTTGTCATAAAAGCAGAGGATGTTTTTAATTTTAACCTCTTTCCCCCGGAGCAAGTCCAGAAGAAGCTTCTGTGCCCCTACGGAAATAAATGCAAATATAACGAAGAACAAGCTCATTGCAGAGGAGCTTATGTTCATAAGGGTATCAAAATACACGGACCTTGCATCGTAGCTGTCAAACTTTCCGTTTATTACAAGGTCAAAGGAAGCCTTCGCTTCGGGAACAAAAGCCATTACAAGAATGGTACAGAGGGTAACGCACAGCATTGGTGCCACTGCCGCAACAAATGCCTTAAAAAATCTCCCTCGCATTGCCGCCTTGGCATGTCGTTTTAATATATAGGTAGGAAATAGGGGTTTCATTTATCGTTTTCTCCTTCCGAGGGTGTTTTTTCCTATTATATATTATAACTGATGAATTTGCAACAGATTTTAGTTTTGCGACCTTATTGCGACAGCTTTTCCCACAAGATATTTGTTATACTTTTAACACAGAAGAGGAAAGGTCAGTGATACTAATGATTAAAAGGTTGAATTTGTTGAAAAAAATGGTGTCGCGTATGAAGGCAGAGCTGGAAAGGAAAGGCGTTCCGATGCCGTCTTTTGCGGATGTGTTTTTCTTTGTTATGGGCATACTCTGCGGGCGAAGTACGCTTTTTGGGTTGCTTAAGCCCTTTGGCGGAGCTTTTTTTGCTGCTGTTTTTTCGGGCAGGTTTTCCTACCTATATATAATAGCTGCAATTTTCGGGCAGGTGTTTTCAGGGTCGCCATTGTACGAAACAGGAAAATACATATTTGCCATGACCTTTTTTGCACTGATTATTGAAAAGCTACCCGGAAAGCCCGAGGTAAAAACCCTTACAAGAAGCTGGATATATACACTTTCCCTGGCACTTTCAGGCCTCTTTTTCATGTTTACCACATCACGTGGTATTGCTTTTACAACAGCTTACGACCTTATGCTGTTATTTTTAGAGTGCGCGGTGGCATTTTCGGCAACGGCTGCCTTCCACAGGGCAATTCCCGTAATAAAAAAGGCAAAGCTTTCGTTTTCGTTTTCTTCAGGTGAAGAAATAGGGTTGGTTTCGTTTTTAGGTTGCGCATTATGGGGCGCAAAGGATATTTTCAGTTTTGGTGTTATTAATTTTTCCAATGTTATATGCATTCTGATTGTTCTGGTTTTTTCAATAAGGCTGGGCAGTTCACGAGGGGTTATTGCAGGGCTTACGATGGGATTGGTGTCGGCGCTTGGCAGCGGCAGAATTGACGTAAGCTGTGTTTCCTACGCATTTTCTGCCCTGGCAGCCTCCATGGCAGGCATTTACGGTGCAATAAGCGGCTGCAGCGCCTTTATTCTTGCCAACGCTCTGGTTACAGCATTGGCAAACGGGTCAACAGAGGTTCTTATAAATCTTTACGACATTATATGCGCCTGCCTGCTCTATGCACTTATTCCCGAAAAGCACCTTCTCAGGCTTACCAGCTTTGGCTCAAGAGACGAAAAGGACCGCCTTTACGAAGATGAAAGATGTTACAGCGACTACATTCTGACAAAGGCGCAAAATGCCTTGGAGGCAATGGAAAAACGCATGGCAACCCTTCACAAAAAGCGCTATTGTGCAAACGAGATAGAGTCGAGATTTTTTGAGCGCACTGCACGCAAGGGCTGCTTAGGCTGCGGAATGAGGCGAGTTTGCTGGAATAGAGATTTTGAAAAAACCACACGCCTTCTTACCCGCGCCCTTACAGATAATATAGAAACAGGAAAATTAAAGAGCGACCTCTTGCCACCTAACTGTCTCAGACCTAAGGAGTTTCGCGAGGCATTTTTGCAATCTGCCGAAATTTACAGGATTGAAAAAATGTGGCAGGGCAAAATGAACGAGGTGTATCATGCATCGCAAAACAGGCTGTCGGCATTTTCGGAAATACTTTCTGCCGCTCATAATTTCCTATCCTTGCACCACACCTTCGACAGAGCTCTTGCAGACGATATAGAACGCCGCCTTTTAGCTTCGGGCAAAAATTTTTCAGCCGTTACAGTTATGCGCGATGGCGACGGAGACCCTACGGTTATTTTGTCTTTAAGCGGCTGCGAGGAGCTTTCACTTTTTGAAAAAAGCACTGCCGAAATAATAAGTGCGGCATGCGGAAGAAAAATGACACGTGCCGGGAAACGCGACTGCAGCGACTTTACCGAAAAATATGTTATAAAGCCCACAGAAGGCGTGAGCTTTGCCATTGCGGGAAAAGGTTGCGGCAGAAAAGGCACTTCGGGCGACAGTGTCAGGTGGCGACTTATTGACAAGTCTCTTTACGCCGCTGTGCTTTGCGACGGTATGGGCACAGGGGAAAAAGCAGCTGCGGAAGCCCGAAGTGCTGCCGAAACCTTGCTGGATTTGATAGAATCGGGCGTAGATGGCGAAGCAGCAGTAAAAATTGTAAACTCGCTCTTTATTCCCTATGGCGAGGCAACCTTTTCTGCAACGGATTTATATCTTTACAATACAGCACAGAAAAGTGTGCAAATAATTAAATGCGGAGGTGTAGCCTCATTCATGAAATCCGGGGAAAGAGTAGACGCTCTTTACTCACGGAGCTTGCCTTTAGGCTCAATATTAAAAAGCAACGTTGAAACCTTTACCCTGCCCGCAAAATCCGGAGATATAACTGTGATGGTTTCAGACGGAGTGTTGGAAACAACAGGAGAAAATGCACTTAAAGACACCTGGCTTATAGACACTCTGGAGAGCTTTAAGGGCGACAACCCTCGCATGCTTGCAGAGAGCATTGTAAACAGAGCTCTGGAAAAATGCCACCGCGAACCCAAGGACGACATAACCGTACTTGCAGCCATGATTAAATAGAACATGTATAAAAAAAATCCCTCCGTCAATAATTGTAACGGGAGGGATTTTTTATGGGTACAACCAAAAGGGTTATAATTCTCAGCAATGTTAAGTCGCCCCTGATTGCCCAGGCGATTTTCATTTTGAAGGACGATGCAGGCGACGAGTTCCATGCAGTGGCAGAAGCTGAGCGCATTGTTGACGCCTACATGGCTAAAGCATGCTTTTCCAAGCGAATCAGGAATTTTTCTCCTTTAATTTTTACTGTGCTTTTTGCCATTGGCGTTACTTTAGCGCTGATTGCCGCAAATTTTTAAATATTTCCTCTTCTCTTTTTCATATTAATGTTGTATAATGAACCAATAAGGAAGGTTATAGACATGAAAATTGAGAAGATTCATTTAAACAAAATAAAGGTTACCTTTACTCCCGCTGACCTTATTGAACACAATCTCAGCGTGTCGGCAGTGAAGGATAATGCCCCCTGGGTACAAAAGGTTCTGATGAGTGTTGTTCGTCGTGCAGAAGAGGAGGTTGGCTTCTCTGCAGAAAATGCACGACTTATGGTTGAGGCAATGCCTGCCGAGGGCGACGGGTTGGTTATGTACATAACACGCCTCGGCTCGGAGGAGGATGTAAAGGATGCACTGGGTGAAGCAAAAAGAAGGCTGAGACTCAAGGTAAAGAGCCTTAACGAGGCTTCCAAGATTGCACTTATTTCCTTTGAAAGCTTTGAGGATGCCATTGCACTTGCACGTTTTGCCATAGATTGTGATGAAGGATATTTATATTTTCATGAGGGAAAATATCACCTTGTTACGGATGCGACGGTTGCACACCGTTTTTCTGAATTCGGCAAAATGACCACCGATGAAAAGACCTGTAATCTTGTGTGCGAGCACGGAAAGCTTATTTGCGACAGTGCCCTTAAAACCTTAAGGAATTATTTTTAGAAAAATGTTATGGGAAACCATAACATTTTTTTGTTTTCAGAATATAATTTACTGAGGTGTTTTGTATGACTGACAGATTTTTGATTATAGGCGGAGGCATAAGACTGGAAAAAGCCTGCGAGGCCTTTGTCAGAAAAGGCTATACCGCAGAAATTTACAAGGGCGGAAAGCCACTGAAAAATGCTATTGACGAAGCCGACGTTGTTCTTTTGGGGCTTCCTGCATCAAGCGACGGAATAAACGTTGACACAGAACATGGAGAAAAGATTTCCTTAAGGGATATTGCCGCTCTTTGCTCAGGCAGAAAAAAGTTGCTGGGCGGACGGTTTTCAGAAAAGGAAAAAGCTCTTTTTGATATATATTCCGTTCGCTGGGCAGACTATGCCGCCTGTGAGGAGTTTGAAATTTTAAATGCTGTTCCCACTGCCGAGGGTGCCATACAGATTGCCATGGAAGAGTTTCCCTTTACTATCCACTCCTCCCGTGTTGTGATAACGGGCTTTGGCAAGGTTAGCAAAGCCTTAAGCATTCGCCTTGCTGCATTAGGTGCAGAATGCACTGTTGTTGCAAGAAAAGCCTCCCAGCGCGCCGAGGCCGAAAGCATGGGCTTTAACGCAGTGGATTTCCCAAGTCTTCCCCATGTGGCAAAAGAATGTCAGATTTTGTTCAACACCGTTCCTGCACTTGTTTGCGACAAAAATGTTTTGTCGGCTTTAACGCCTTCACAGGGTATAATTGACCTTGCGTCAAAGCCCGGCGGAGTTGACCTTGAATGCGCAAAGGCTTTTGGCGTAAACGTGGTATGGGCGCTGGGCTTACCAGGTAAGGTTGCCCCTACCTGCGCAGGAGAAATAATACAGAAAATTGCTTGCAATATAGCATGTGATTTAAGACTGCAAAATTGAAGGGAGGATTTACCCGATGGTAGAGCCCGTGAAAATAGGCTTTGCATTAACGGGGTCCTTCTGTACCTTTGACAAGGTAATGCAAGAGTTAGAAAAGCTCGCCGAAAAATATGATGTAAGTGTGATAATGAGCAAAGCAGCAAGCAGCACAGACACGCGCTTCGGCACAGCCGAGAGCTTTATAAAAAAAGCTGAAAGAATTTCAGGCAAAGCTGTTATACATGAAATTTCTGCGGCAGAGCCCATCGGGCCAAAAAAGCTGTTTGATGCCCTCGTTATTGCTCCATGTACAGGAAACACCCTTGCCAAGCTCGCCTGCGGAATAACAGACACGCCCCCTACCATGGCGGCAAAGGCACACCTGCGGAACGAGCGACCGCTTATAATTGCCCCCTCCACAAACGATGGGCTGGGCGCAAATGCCAAAAACATCGGGTTGCTCTTGAACACAACAAACATTTACTTTGTCCCCTTTGGACAGGATGACCCAATAAACAAGCACAAATCTTTAGTTGCAGATTTTACCCGGATTGGTCCTGCGGTTGAAGACGCCCTGAAGGGCAGACAGCTTCAACCAATCTTGCTCTGAAAAAAAAGGTTTTGGCATATGCCAAAACCTTTTCATTATTATTCGCCGTAAATTTCAACCTCGGAAAGACTGCTCCAGCCGGAAACGGTGTTGCCCTTTACCACAATTTTTACATAGCGACCTGTTTTGTTTGTAATAAACTTCACAAAGTCGCCCGAATAAGGAATGCTGTTGCCTTTGAAGACAGATTCAAAGCTGAGGTTATCTTCGGAGATATAAACCTCATAGGGAATGTAGCGGTCATCGCTATACTTTGTAAAGGCTACATTTACGCCCGTAATTTTGTATACACTACCTAAATCGTACACAATATTCTGCTCACCGTTAGATGTCCATACTGTAGAAAGACTTCCGTCGCAGGAATCTGTGGCCGGGTGATTGCTTTCGGGCTCCTGGCTTGCCGTAACAGCAGTGGGTACAAGCTTTTTTGTTACGGATGCTGTTTTGTCGTTTAAGCCTATGGGCACAAGAGAATTTGTTTTATTCCAGATAAAGAGACCTACTCTATAGCCGTCGAAGGATTTAGTGAAAGTTACTTCGCCACATTGAGGTGTTGCCGAAAGGGTAATGGGCTTGCTTTCTGCAAAAACAAGAGCCCCGTTTTCGTCGTATGCAACGCCTATCAGAACGCCTTCGCCTTCATTCTGGTCATAGGCAAGATATTTTACGTTTTTGCCCTCTACAGAAACAACCTGTACATCGGCAGCAGCCTTGCGTGTTGTAAGAGAATAGGTAAGGTCGCTGAGGGACGGGCCTACACTAATGCCGCCTGCGCCTGTTACAGATGCCCAGTACTTTAAGGTTTTGAAGCTTCTGCCTTCAAGAGAAAAGGCTTTTGTATATTTCTTAAGGCCGTCGCTGCCTGCAATGGTTGCAGTACACATGTTGGTATCGTAATCGAATTCTATTGTTACAAACCATGTGGTAGAGCTGCGGTTCATGGGCTCTTCACCATCGCCGGATACGCTCCAGGAGGACTGAATGCCCACAAAATCACCATCGAGAATTTTTGCCGTTGTGGGATCTGCAGATGAGAAATACCACTGGGCTATATTAATAATGTTATTGCCGTAGGTATCCAAAAACTCAAGTCCGAAGCCGTATTCGTGGCCGTCCCAGTTCCAGTTTGTGCCGTCAATTTTTCTGCCGCCGGTATTGAACTTAAAGGATACTGTAGCTTTGTTGTTATAATAGGGTTCAAATTCACGTTCAAAGTATGCGCCTGTGGTGCTTTCCGCAAGATTTAAGGATGCATAGTCTACACCACCCCGGAAGGATGCATCTGTTGATGTAAAGCTGTTTGTGCCTAAAGCGTCGATATTTTCAACGCCTACAACGGTTACCGTGCAATAGGCTTCGAAGCCACCGTCACGGGTGGTTGCCTTAATTTCACAACTGCCTTCGCCTACGCCTGTCACATTGCCACCTGAAACAGTAGCCACGCTTTCGTCGTCACTTTCCCAGATAATGCCTTTCTTTGTGGCATTTTCGGGTTCAAGGCGTGCTGTAAGACGATAGCTCTGCCCCTGCTTGATTGTTAATTCTTCACTTGAAAGGCTTACACCCTCAACGGGTGTACCCGTTACATAAAAAGGAACCGTATAGGGCACCTTGGGCGCAAGATAGTTCTGTGTAACGCCTGCAGAGTTGACAGCCAGTGCAGCAGAGCCTATATAGTAGCTTGCATGAGGCGGCTGGTTGTACGCAACATTCTGCCATGCGATAGCAAGGCGGTACTGGCAGTCGTGCATAAGTGTTGTAAGACGGTAGGTTGTGGGGAGCACACTTGTCATAACACGAAGATAAGGCACTTCGCCCTCACCCTTGCCTACAGGCATGATAATTTCTTCTCGCCAGTCGCCCCAGAGGTCGGCAACAAGCGAAGGATTAGCCTTTGTGCTATTGTTTGCCGTACCGGGGATATATCCGTTTCTGTCGTTATAAAAACGGAGGGTCCAGCCATGCTCTGCATCGTATTTTGCCAGCTGGTTATCATCCAGCATTTCACGTGACAAATCTCCGTCCCAATATGCAAAGAAGTTTGTCATACCGCGTGAATTTGTGCCCGGCTTACCATTAACTGCACTACCCGTAAGGTCATGTGCATCGCCTGTGGCGTAGCTCCAGCCGAGAGAGAGCGCATTGGGATGTGTTTTTGCATATTCATCGTCAACATTTGCCATTGCACCACGACCGTTATCGCCACTGCCGGGGATTGCGTAAATAGTTTGTCCCGTCGCTGCCACGCGGAAATGCTCAGCAGCAGTCTTATAGCCTGCGCTGTCCTCCTTAACAGAGAAAACCTCCTGCACGCCGTCGTTATTAAAGTCGCTTACATGCATAGCATCACCATGACCGAGGTATGTGTTACCCATTGCAACACCGTTATCGTCCAGCACAGCTGAACCATAAACTATTTCGTCCTTACCATCGTTATCAACGTCTGCTACTGCAAGGTTGTGGTTGCCCTGGCCATAAAGGCTTGTTGCACTCTTGCTTGTACCCTTATGCTCCCACACCAGTTCAAGTGTACTTCCGTCCCACTTATACGCACGTACTACTGCCGCATTATAGTAGCCGCGGCATTCAATATAGTGAGGCGTTTTACCATCAATATATGCAACAGCTGCAAGGTAACGCTCACTTCTGTTGTAGTTATTGTCGCCCCAGGAGGATACCGCATTACGGGTAATACCCTCTCTTGTATATAAAGCTTCACCTGTTTCGCCGTCAAAAATTGTAACATATTCACCGCCCGAGGTGGGTATACCCTTGCCGGAGAGGTGAACAGCATAGTTATCGGCGTTTCTGATTTCGGCAGTGTCGCCAACCTCTGTTACAAACTTTCCCGTACCGTCAATTGTTCCGGGAGCCGTTTTCATGGCAATTTCGCTTTTGCCGTCACCGTCAAAGTCGTAAACCATGAACTGTGTATAGTGTGCGCCTGCACGGATGTTTTTACCCATATCGATACGCCACATATAGCTTGTGTTATCGCTTTTCATTTCGTAGCCGTCGATGTATACATTGCCTGTATAGCCACCTGAGGCAGAGTCCTTTGAGTCGGAGGGGTCCCATTTCAAAACAATTTCGTAATCACCGTCACCGTCAAGGTCGCCAACAGAAGCATCGTTTGCGCCTGCTTCAACATCGCCAACGGTGTAGTAGCGGCTTGTACCGCCACCGTGGTTTGTCACATTGGCAGGTGTGAAAATGGGAATATCAATATAACTGAAAGCATTCGGCTTACTTGTGCCGTTTTTTACAAGGCTTGCGCGAGCATATTTTGCATGCTCTTTCCATACCTTTGTTGCAGGTTCGCTCGAGGCACTTTCGCCCTTTTTAACTACTTTATAGGTGCTTGCTTCTGTACCTGCGGTATCAAGATAATATGTGGCATCGTGTATGCCTGTTGTATATATTTTCACATTATTACGGTAAATGTCGAAGGCCTGATTTGTAAGGCTTTCGTCACCAAGAAGCCTCCAGGAAAGTGCCACCCCGGCACTTATTCCGTTGGTGGGAGCACCACTTGTTTTGACTGCAACAAGACCACGGTTAAGTTTTTCCATTTGTCTTGCTACACTCTGGTAACGGGGCATGTTTTCTTCTGCCGCCGAAGAGATAACGGGCATTGCCGATAAAAGCATTGCGCCCGCTACAACTAAAGATACGAACCTTTTCATTTTCACGCTTCCTTTCTGTAGGTACTGGGCGATTTTCCGAAAAAGGAACGAAACGCAGTAGAAAAGTAAAGCTGGTCGTCAAAGCCCACACTCAATGCAACCTGACCTATTGAAAGGCTGGTTTCACGAAGAAGCTTTGCTGCCGTTTTTAATTTGTATTCCATTATATACTTTTTGGGCGACACCCCCAGCTTTTCCTTAAAGAGCCTGTATAAGTAGCTGCGGTCGATACCCACGTAGTTACTTATCTGGTCAACATTTATTGAAACATCGTAATAGAAGGTATGCACATAGCTTATGGCAGCCTTAACGTATTCGTCAGCCATGGAAACGCTCTTGGGTTTGTCAACCACAAGTGTGCCGAGGAATTCGTATAAAAGACCTGTTATTTCGTAGGGGTTAACAGGCTCGCTCTGTGCAAGCCGTGTTATTGGGTCCTCTGAGCGAGGTGTGGAATAAACCACAGGTGTTTCAGGCGACAGTGAGGTTGCCGACAGGTATTTAGTAACTGCAGTACCGTTAAACTCAACCCAGCTGTATTCCCAGGGGTCGTCCTCACTTGCTACATAATAAGTAATTTCGTCGGGATAAATAATGAAAGCATCGTGCGCCTTCAGGTTATATACCTGGTCACCTACGGAATATGTACCGCTTCCTTTATGTATGTAATGTATAAGAAAATTACTTCGTACAAAGTTGCCAATAGAATAGCCCGGCACACAATTTTCGTGCCCGTATTGAATTATGTTGAAATCAGCAAATTCACGAAAACGGTTTATAACTGTTCTTCTCATAAATATCACTTCCTTATTTTATGATTATAGAATATCGCAAAATCTAATGTTTTGTCAACAAACATGTCACATTTACAAATATTTTCACAACAAATTCATATACAAATGCGTTTTTCGTTGCGGTATTATAGGATTAAAGGATGTGATATCTTGAATTTATTGAAAATTGCAGAAAAAATTGCATACAGGTATATGGAGCTTAATCCCGAAAACGAGCTTTTGTACAAGGCTTTTTACTCGGGCGGTGTGCGCCGCGGATATGACTACCGCTACGAGGCAGACATGAACAAATTATTCCCCGAGGCAAAAATCGGTGACGAGGCAACAGTGAAATGTGTTTACCTTTCAGGCGGCGACGGTTCCATAGGTATGGAAATTACACTTTTTGGCACAACTGCCCTTTACGTTAACGGCGAAAAACTGTTTCAGTCAGATATTTATAATGAAAGAAACAACCATATTTCCAACCGACTGGATGTTCCCGTTAAAAAAGGCGTTAACGACATTGAGCTTCGTTTTAAGAAAACAGCTTTGGGCTTCGGTGCGATTTTCGGCACCCACCTTGCCAAATGGAATTATATTTTTATGAATCCCAATGACCATGAGCAGGAGGGTTGCATTTACCGCCTTAACGACGGAAAGTGGCTTCCCGAAACCTACACATGGAATGCAGACTCTTTATCAGAGGAAGAAAAGGCAAACATTCTTGATCCTGACAATGTTGATGCACGAAAGCTTGCCGGTGATAACATGTGGATACGCCCTTACCTTGGGAACGGAAGCTTTGGCCACTGGAATTATCCTTTAGGGGTTGTTATGTACGGCTTAATGCGCACTGCAGCTCTTTTAGGCGACAAGAAGATAGAAGAATACACCAAGGCACACATTCAGCGCACTCTCGACACCTTCGACTACGCTATGTGGGATAAGGACTTTCACGGTGGCGCAGCAAGTGTTCACAATCTTCTCTCCAGTATCGACTCGTTGGATGACTGCGGTGCTTTCTGTGCAGCAGTTGAAGAAGCAACCCTTCTTTATGGGTTGGACTCGAAAAAGGTTTGCGACTTTGTAGCAGATTACATAGAAAACAATCAGCCCCGTAACGACGATGGTTCCTTCTGCAGACAGAATCAGCTGCACTCCTTCCACAACGAAACCATGTGGCTTGACGACATGTACATGAGCGTGCCATTCCTTGTAAGGCGCTACAAATTAACAAACGATGAGAAGTATTTAAACGATGCAATAAATCAGTTTGTTCAGTATAAAAAGTGGTTGTACATGGAAGAGAGGAACCTTATGAGCCATGTTTACGACTTAAGACACGACATACCCACCCTTGTTCCCTGGGGCAGAGGCAATGGTTGGTTTATTTTCTCTTTGACAGAGCTTCTGGCTGTTTTGCCCAAGGAGCACGCTAAGAGAGAATTTCTTGAAGACTTTTTCAAGACCCTTGCGAAGGGTTATCTTGTTCATCAGTCGCCCGATGGCAGATGGCGCCAGGTTATTGACGATGAAGAGGCTTACCTTGAAACAAGCTGTACTGCAATGTTTGCTTGCAGCTTTATGCGTGGCTGGAGAATGGGGCTTCTCGGAGACGAGTATAAGGCTTCTGCAGAAAAGGCTGTTGAAAGCATTGTAACAAATTGTGTTGACGAAGGCGGCAATGTTTACGGCGTATGCCGCGGCAGCGAATTCAGCTTTTCCAATGATTACTATAAATACGACCTGCTTCCCCGTGACAATGACACTCACGGCATAGGCATTGTATTATTATCAATATATGAGGTGACGATAAAATGACACTTAACGAAATAACAAGACTTGATTTAACCCCTGCAGGCAAGTTCTGCAGAATGTGGCTTGGAGACATTAACAACGACGGCAGAATGGAAATTCTGATGGTACAGCCCGACTCTCACTTTGACGACAGATACTGGCCTCACAGCGTGCAGGCAGTTACAGCCTTCGATTTAGAGGGTAATGTTCTCTGGCAGATTGGCGAGGTTGACCCTGACGCTAAGGCTTCCGGTGCCGATATTCCCTGCCAGGTATATGACATTAACCGCGACGGCCAGCTTGAAATTATTTGTGCAATGGACGATTGTATCTGCCTTTTCAACGGCAAGGACGGTTCTTTTATTTCAAAACACCCTCTTCCCGATGAGCACGCTCATGACTGCATTATGATATGCGACTTAGAGGGCACAGGCTATGCACAGAATATTATAGTTAAAAACCGTTATCAAAAAGCATGGGCTCTTGATAAGGAATTCAATGTAATGTGGGAGCACGAAGGTAACACAGGCCATTACCCCTGGTGCTACGACCTTGATGGCGACGGCAGAGACGAGGTTATTGTAGGCTACGATGTTCTTAACTATAAGGGTGAAACCCTCTGGACAATTGACATGAAGGACCATGCCGACTGTATCTGGGTTGGCGACATCAACAGCGACAATAAGCCCGAGGTTGTTATCGGCGGTGACGATTTCACAGCATATACAAATGATGGTGAGCTCCTCTGGCGCTTTACCGATACAGTGGAAAGCCAGAACGTTGCAATCGGTAACCTTCGTCCCGAGCTTCCCGGTCTTGAAATTTGCGGTCTCGACAGAATTGACCGTTCAAACCCCGGTCTTGATGGTATTTTCCTTGTTTCATCAACAGGCGAATGCCTTTACAAGGAAAAGCGCACAATTCCCGGTTGGAGCAGCGCTTGTACCGTAATAAACAATCTTGACGGCAACCACGCCGACCACATTCTCGCATTCCGTCGTGGTGGTGGAATGCCCAATGCAGTGTATGACGGCTATCTGAACACAGTTTTCAACTTCCCCTTTGACGGTTATGTTGCATGGGGCGATCTGGTTGATAGCGGTACAGATCAACTTATTGTTTACTCCAACGATGAAGCTGTGATATACTCTTCTAAGGAGATAGACATAACAAAGACACAGGAAAAGACACTTCCCCAGCCTAAGCGACTTTACAACAATACTCGCTACTGGGGTGGCGAAGCATACAAAAAGGGTTAAGCCCTTTTTTGTGCGTTTTAAGAAGGAAATAATTTAAGCTAAAAATGGGGAAATTCAGGTGAATTTCTTTAAATTAAAGGGGGATAACTATGAAAAAACTTTTGGTAACATTAGTAATTGTAATGCTGTCGTTCACAGCATTAACAGCGCTTGCCGCACCCGACGGCGGCTTGGTTGCAGTAAAGGTTGAAGACGGCGTTTACCTTTCCTGGCAGATGACAGGCGAAAGCTACAATCTTTATCGCGACGGTCAGCTTATATTGACAACAAACAAAACAAACTACACCGACCCTGACGGAACAGTGGATTCCGTATATAACCTGGAAGGACAGGAAGCGGTAAAAGTGTGGGCAAAGCAGTATCTCGAAATACCTGTGGTTAAGCCCGAACCCACCGTTAACGGTGTTACATACTCTCCCAATGATGCCGCCATTGATGACCTCGACGGCGACGGCGAGTATGAAATTGTTTTAAAGTGGGACCCTTCTGACTCTAAGGATGCGGCAACAGGCGGCAATTCTGACAGGGTTTATATCGACGCATACGAATTTGACGGCACCTTTATGTGGCGCATAAACATGGGCATAAATGTTCGTGCAGGCGCACACGATACACAGATGGTTGTGTACGATTTAGACCAGGACGGCAAGGCAGAGGTTGCGCTTCGTACCTGCGACGGCACTGTTGACGGCACAGGCACGGTAATAGGCGACCCCAACGCAGTTTACACTAACGTATGGTGCGGCAAAAACATTGACGGTCCCTTGTTTTTAAGCGTTTTTGAAGGCGCAACAGGCAAAGAGGTTACACGAGTGCCCTATGACCCACAGAACAACGAACCTTCAACAGCAATCTTTGGCGACACAGCAGGCAACCGCAGTGAACGTTACAATGCATGTGTTGCTTACCTTGACGGCGCAACACCCCATCTTGTAACACAGCGCGGTTACTACGGAGGCAAAGCAGGCAAGGGTCCCGGCAGAACAGTTGTTGCTGCATACACATATAAGGATGGTACCCTTACAAAAGCTTTGCGCTTCGACACAATGGATGAGGGCAACGACGTTTACATCGGTCAGGGCAACCACAACCTCTCCGTTGGCGATGCCGATGGTGACGGCTGCGACGAAATTTTCCTTGGCTCACTCACCCTTGATAATGACCTTTCCGTGCTCTGGTGCTCAGGCAAGGGTCACGGTGACGCTCAGCATTTAGGCGATTTCGACCCCGACAACGAGGGCATGGAATACTTCTCCGTACATGAAGGCGGCCGCTTCGGCTATACCATTTATGACGCAGGCACAGGCGATATTCTCTTCCACGAAAACGCAGGTAAGGATACAGGCAGAGGATTGATTGCGAACCCCGGACCCTTCCGCGGCAACTTTATTGTC
Organism: Clostridia bacterium; assembly: GCA_017414645.1. Taxonomy (GTDB): domain Bacteria; phylum Bacillota; class Clostridia; order UMGS1883; family UMGS1883; genus RGIG1927. Next base: position 33,978 of record JAFQLL010000096.1, read on the forward strand.
AACGTGGGTAGCGGTGCAAGACGTATCAATTCCCTCGGTGAAACAGTTACAGACGTTGATGATACAGGTCAGAACTTCCGTATTTACTGGGACGGCGACCTTTACGACGAGTTCTTAGGCGGCACAGGTATTGTAGACGTGAATACAGACGGCCACGGCGAAGTTCTTATCGACACATGGAACGACGGCTGTGCAGCAAATAACGGCAGCAAGTCCAACCCCTGCTTACAGGCAGATATTTTAGGCGACTGGCGTGAAGAGGTTATCTGGAGAACACAGGATAACAACGCAATCCGCATTTATACTACAACTATTCCTACAGACTTTTCAGTTCCGCCTCTTATGACAGACCATGTTTACCGCATGGGTATTGTATGGCAGAACAGTAGCTATAACCAGCCTCCCCACTTAAGCTACTACTTAGAGAGTGGCGTTAAGCTCACAATTGACTCGGCAGAGGCTGACATCAGCGGTGTTAAGGTGCCTCTTGACGCACCTGCTTATATAGCAGATGACCGCACAATGGTTCCCTTACGCTTCATTGCAGAGGCATTTGATGCCAATGTAGGCTATGACAACGGCGTTGTAACAATTGAAAAGGACAACACAATATTCAAAACAACAATCGGCACAAATACATACACATTAAACGGCATAGAAAAAACAATGGATACACAAAGTGTTATTGTAAACGATCGCACAATGGTGCCCGTAAGAGTTGTTCTGGAAGCATTCGGCATGAATGTAAGCTGGAACGGTGAAACACGCGAGGTTACAATCACACGAGGAAAGGCAAGGCGTGACAAGGTGAAAATTTTTGTAGCGAGCGACTCCACAGCTCAGACATACCGCGAAAATGCAGCCCCCCAGGCAGGCTGGGGACAGATGCTTCATATGTTCTTCGACGATTCCGTCGAGATTCATAACCGAGCAATGGCAGGCAGAAGCCTTAAGAGCTTCTTCAACGAAGGCAGATGGGGCTCCATTCTGAACGATGCACAGGCAGGCGACTATGTAATTATTCAGTTTGGTCATAACGACGGCGCATGGAACAAACCCGAAAGATACTCCAGCCACGAAGACTTTGCCGCAATGCTTGAAACGGAATACATCAAGCCTGCACTTGAAAAGGGCATGAATGTTATCATTGCATCACAGACACAGTCCAGATGGTTTAACGAAGAAACAGGCACAATCTGGGAGCCCGGCGATGGTGTGAGCTATGCAACACTTCTTCGTGATGCAGCAGAAAAGTACAACCTTCCCTTTATTGACATTAACAAAACCTCCCGTGCAGTTGCAAACAGCTACGGCATGGAAGGCTCCGAGGTGCTTTATCTTGCCGATAAAACACACTTCACCTATCATGGTGCTTTCAAAGTTGCCGAGCTTATGGCCGAGGGCTTGTACACAATTCCCGACATGGTTGCAAGAAAGGACAACGGCTACCGTCAGATTGCAACCTTCACAGGCGAGCAGGTGTTTGACGTTCGCGGATGGGGCTTTGCCGACAAGTTCCGCGTTGTTATAAAGGGCGGCACAAACGTTACAATAAACGGCGAAACCTACCTTACATGGGAAATGGACAACACTCTTGTTACAGAGGCACTTCCCGTTAACGGAAGAATAACAATCAATGCATCAGGTGAAGCAACAGTTGAAGTAACTCCCATCTTTACCTTTGCGCCCACAGGTGGCATCAACACAGCCCAGGGCGAATTTGAAATTAAGCTTCCCGATGGCGTTTACGACTTTGCCTTTACAAAGAATGACCGCGAACGTGGTCATATATGGATAAACGGCAACGTAGTGGGCTCTAACGTTGACATGTACGGCACAGTAGGCGTACCCGAAAACACACATTACACCTTCACAGATTTCCCCGTTGAGGGCGTTGCAAAGGTAAAGGTTGACGGCAAGACAACCTTCTTGAAGAGCATTGAAGTTGCTCTGTCACCCTCAATTATAAACCGCAAGACCAAAGTGTTTGTAGCAGGCGACTCCACACTTTGCAACTACTACCCCATTATTCCCGAAAACACAGACAGTAGCATTGCACACGGCACTGTACGCACAGGCTGGGCACAGGTACTGGACAGATACCTCTCCGATGAGTACGAGGTTGTAAACCTTGCAGCAAGTGGCGACTGGGCACGCAACTGGCGTGACATTATCTTCCCCACAGTGCTTACAGCAGGCAAAGAAGGCGACGTTTTCATTATTCAGTTCGGTATTAACGACCGTAACCGCGACGACAAGACGCACGACACAATGAAAAACGCACTTAAGGAAATGATAACAAAGGCCGAAAGTAAAGGCATTAAGGTTATTTTAGTAAAGCCTCAGCCCTCTGTTGGCTATTCCTGGGGCAACGCAGGAGACAATGACAAGCCCAACGGTAACAATGGTGGCTTCTTCAATGCAGTTGAAGATGTGGCAAAGGAAACAGGCGTAAGCTTCGTAAACCTTTATGATCTTGCAGGCGAACACTTTGCACAGGTAGGCAGACCCTTCGTTTCCGAAAACTATCAGCTTTGGGATTACAACGCAAACCAGATGGCTGATAAGCTTCACATTTCCTTTGACGGAGCAAAAAAATGTGCTGAGCTCTTCAGCAAGAACGCAAGCGAGCAGGGCCTTCTTAAAACAAAGGAATATATGGAGGTAACAAGCATTGTTTCCGACGTTTATGTTTTCGAAAACAGCACTCATAGCCAGATTTTCAACAACTCCTCCGAATACAAATCGGTGAAGATTGGCTCTTCTGTTGTAACAATGGCACCCTACAGCACTATTACAAAAGCCGGCAAGGCACAGTAATTCTAAACAAAGGTAACGAGCCCGACAAAGGTCGGCTCGTTACTTCCCACTTAAATTAAAGGAGGAAAATTATGAAAAGAATAATTTCATTAATGCTTTGTGTTCTTCTTTTAACAGGCTTGTCGGTAAGTGCCGTTAATTTAGAGGTTGACGGCGTTACTGTTGACTGCGACATGCTTTTTGAAGACAACACAGCTTATGTGCCCCTTGAGGGTCTTTGTGAGGCTCTTAAGGTTCGATACAGCTTCGACAAAACTACACAATCTGCCTTTATAAACGGCATTAACCTCTTCCCCGAAAAGGGCGAAGGCGTAACAGTGTACGTTGATGGCAAAAAATATTCTCCCTCAGACAAGGCTTCAGCCTTCAAAATTCATAACGGAATGGTATATCTGCCTGCGCACCTTGCAAGCGAGGCAGTAGGAATGAGCGCAACCTGGTACACAGATACCGCAACACTTGTTTTTTCAAAGAAGCAGCTTCCCGTTGCTACAGTACAGGTTGACCCCAACAAAACCTATGCCATTGTAAACTTTGAAACACTTCAGGCGCTTACAGCAGGCGATAATTCTCTTGCTGTAGCCGACTACACAAAGGGTGCAAATCAACAGTTCAAGTTTGTTAAAACAGAGTTTGATGGTTACTACAACATTCAGTCTGTTGCAACAGGCAAAAACCTTGACGTTAACGCCCATGGCACAACACCCGGCGTTTCCATCATTACCTGGGACATGGGTACAGGCGATAACCAGAAATTCACTCTCGAAAACGTTGCAGGCGGCACACTTATTTCGGCAAGAAGCTGTCATTTACCCATTGAACCTAACGGCAGCGGCGTTATGCAGAATACAAAAACTGTTTCTGACAAGCAGAAGTGGCTCATTGTTGAATTTGGCTCCGATGTATCAAAGAACACAGAGGTTGCAAAAAAACTCAATATTACATATACACCACCCAAAAAGGAAGCCGATGAAAATGCCCCCTTCCGTACCATCAGCATAGGCGACAGCTATCTTGCAGACGACAATGGCTTAAAGGCAATGCCCTTTGCTTCCACCGACAACTTCAAGTGGACACTTATTAACCACTCTGAGGGCGTGGAGGTTGTTGAAAACCTTGCAACGGCAAAGAGTCTGGACGTTAATGCACGTAGCTTAGTGGCAGGCGGAAGCATTATTACTTGGCAGACCTCCAAGGACACGAACCAGAGATGGATATTTGAGCAGAACGGCGATGGTACCTATTATATAAAGAGCGTACACTCCGGCCTTTATCTGACACTTAATGACGATGGCTCCCTTACACAGGAAAATAAAAACACGGCTCTTAAGCAGCGTTGGAGCGTAAAACCCGCCAACTGATTGTGCACCTTTACCAAATGCACCAATCAAAATTTATTCAAATGCACCAAAGTGACGAAAATAAGGCATTTTTCATTTGACATTCCTGAATTTTGTGGTATCATATTGGTTAGACAAACAAAGCACATAAGTGCTAGTAAGGTAGACATTAAAACAGTGTCACTAAAATCAGGGAAAAATAAAAGACGAGCGAAAGCTCGTCTTTTTACATTTACGGAATTTTACGAGGTGTAGCATAAATAACCTCTGCCCTGGTTATAAACCCTCCAGGCATATTTTACATTAAAGCCATTTTCGGCATCCTCAAGCACGTATGCCTTTTCTACGTTTGTTATATGGCTACCCTTGGGAAGCTGTACACAAATAGAATTTATGGCTTGAAAAACAGACACCTTATTGTTCTCCCCTTCTGAAACTATTTGGGGCCACACGCCCGACACCGAGGCAGGAGTGCCGTTTTTGTCAAGAAAAATATCCAGATACATGCCTTCCAGCTCCACAGAATCAACCTTCAGTTTAACATAGCCTGTGGTCTCCTCATAGAACATGTCCTCGTAGCCAATGCCAAGACTTTTTACAGCCTTCATAATATCTGCTTCGTTCTTGGGAACGGCCTCTTTAAGGGTTGTGAACACAATTTTGTTGCCGCTTATAACAAGCTTTTTATCGCCGCCGGGGGCAACAAGGCTTCCGCCCTCGCTCACATACTGTACCTTTTCCCCGATGAATGCATTTGTTAAAAAGTCAACATCGAAGGCTTTTGCAGAAATAATGGCTCGTGTTTCATACAGGTTGGGCACCGCTTTTTCGTTGATAGTTATACCGTGTTTTGCAAGTATGCTGACAAAGCTTTCGTCAACCCCTGCAGGAAGCGATTGGGACATGTAACGGGAAAAGGCAATGTTCATTAGCAAAAAGAGGTTTATCAGAACCAAAACTATTATCATTATGTTTTTAATTTTTGACCAGTTCATAATAAGCCTCCTTTATTTTTTGGGATAGCGCTGCTCCTTGTTGTTAATTTCGCAAAGCCATGTGGTTTTAAGCACATTTGTGCTTTCGCCCGAATCGAAATAGCCCGGGTATAAATCTGTTATGGTGGAATTTTCCACATTGGAAAAATTAGTTACAAAGTAGTCCAATGCAAGCATGAAATTTTCCTGAACGGTTGCAGAGGGTGCTTCGTTGTAGCTACGCAGATACTGGCGGTAGGAAACAATCCTGTTCCCCTTGGTTTCAATTTCAATTGCGTGATATAAGCTGTCTCTGCCTTCTTTTGCAACTTCCACGGCAATTTCACGACCGCCATAATAATAGTCGAGCACAAAGCGGTTACCTGCTTCTGTTTTTTCAATGCCCGATACCAGAACCGCAAGGGGTTCGTCAGAAACAGATTCCCACACCTTTTCCGCAAAGTCGATTGCACGGTTAAGAATTTCGTATTCATTGTCACCGTATTCACCAAGGTCTATGCCTTTTTCGCTGTCAACAGCACTGTATTCGATATATCCGTCGGGGAAAATTGTAACTGTGGCATAGTTTTCAACATAGTTATCGGCGCCATAGCCATCGCTGTAGTAACGAAGGGGCTTAGGGTTAAAGGAAAAGCTCTTGAGAATACCCGAATGGCTCTTCCCCGATAAGGGATTTGTTGCATAAATATCACGGTAAGTAGACTCGTTGTCCGAGAAAAGCACCAGGTCGGCAACCTTTACACTGTTTTCGCCAAGACCCTCTCCAAGCAATGTGCTGAAGGCAAATTCATAATAACCGTCGCGGCGATACTTGTCGGTATACATTGCAAGCACTGCCTCGGGAAAGGCAATGTCTTCGCTTTTTACAAGGAACTTATACGCTTCTTTTGTGTTTGCATCCTTTAAAGCAACAAAGGCAGTTTGCTCGCCTTCGGGAATTATTATTGCATCGTTTATAATTCCGATTTCCGAGGGAAGCTTTTCAAAGCTTGTATTAAGCACCATCGCCAGCATTCGGGGTTCTACGGCGATAGGATATTCAAAATAAACGCTGGGCTCAGTAAGCAGATTCAGCCACTCTGAGTAGGTTATTTCCTTTTCACTTTCCACATTGCCTTCAAAAAGCGCTTTAAGCACAACAGAGGTGTTCTCATTTAACTTGTCAAAGGCCTCATCGCTGTTATAATAGGGCACCCATAATTCGCCGTCATTCACTACAATTTTTCTGGGCTTAGACAGATTTTCCTTGGGCACGCTCACAAAGCTGTCGCGCTGAAATGCGCGCACAAAAGGAAGGTCCGATAAAGAGAAAAAAGGCCAGTCGGACCCTAAAATGCCACTCTTAAACCATGCCTGGTAGGTAAGAAAACACAGATTGATGATAAGAATGATAATTATTGAGGTTTTTACTTTTTCTTTAAACATAAATAATACCCCATTATTCAAACAAAGGCTACAGCAAATACTGCTGCAGCCCTGTTTCGTTACTCTTAGTTAAGCCAACCATTCAGCTTGGATTGCATATTCAATGAAAAAGAATTAATATCTGACATAACAGAGCTGTTTACAACCGTTATGGTAAGATAGCTGAGCTGGTAGCTTCCGTCACTTGCTTCCGCTCTCACGCAGATACGGTTTGCACCGTCCTTAAGTGAAATCTGGCGGTAAAATACGCCCGATGAGCCAATTTTATATGTAGCAACAGTGCCGTCACTGTTCTTCTGGGGAACAAAGCTTGAGCCGTTGTACGTATAAATGCAAACACTTACACCTTCGTTGCCCACACCTGTAATAGAATATGTTGTCTTTACAGTTGAGGTAGATGCCGTGTCAGGCTTTTTTATCGTTATTAAGTTGGAAACCGTACCCTGGCTTCCGTCTGCAACCGTAGAGGGATGTGCAAAGACCGACAATGAAGCGGTCATGATGAATACCAAAACCAAGAGCACGGAAATAATAGTTTTCTTCATAACCGTTACCTCCGCGAGGAAATTCCATCATTCCTCATACACATTATACACTACAAATGTTACAATTCAATAACAGACAGTTTAATCCTATATTACAATTAACTTTTACACATTTACCATGGGCAGGCTTATGATAACACTTGTGCCCTTGCCCTCACGGCTTTTAATGTTAATTCTGCCGCCGTGCATTTCAACAAGCTCCTTTGCAATTGCAAGGCCTAAGCCCGTACCGCCGCTTTCACGGCTTCTTGCCTTATCAACGCGGTAAAAACGCTCAAAAATGCGGGGCAGGTCCTTTTCGGGAATGCCTATGCCGTTGTCAGTAACGCGCACAACCGCTTCTGTGTATTTCGCCGAGCACACAACCTCAACATTTCCGCCTGTAGGAGTATATTTTACAGCGTTTGACACAATGTTTGTTATAACCTGCTCCATTCTGTCCTTATCGCCAAAGAAGGTCGAGGTGTCGCCCTCCTGCTTGTAGGAAATTGTAAGACCAAGATTATTGGCATTAATTTTAAGCTTTTCCACAACACTGCCAACAAGCTCCGATAGATTGAACACCTTTTTGTCCATAGCTGTTTTTGCCGAGTTGTCAAGCTTTGAAAGGGTGAGAAGGTCGGTTACGATACGTGTCATGCGGTCGGCCTCCTGCTCAATAACCTTTATAAAGTTGGTTTCGGGAGTTTCCTCCTGGGCCATGTCTAGTATTGTTTCGGCATAGCTCTTTATTGTGGTAATGGGCGTTCTCAATTCGTGTGACACATTTGCAACGAATTCACGGCGCGCCATGTCGAGCTTTGTCTGCTCAGTAATATCCTGCATAACAACAACCGTACCACCGTTTTTCTCCGCCTCGTCGGCATAGGGCGCAAACAAAACACGGATAATGCGCGCTCCGACCTCTGCCTGTCGTTCAACAACCCTGTTCCTGTCAAGATAATTGAGTTGCTCGAGAGTTAAGTCAAAGTTCAATGCGGAGGCAAATTCGTTGAAGGTTATGCCGTCTTCAATATTAGAAAGCTCCTTTGCAGCGCTGTTTGAGTGAATCATCTCACCTGTCTGGTCAAAGGCAACAATGCCGTCGGTCATCTGGCTGAGGATTGCTTCAACCTTATTTTTTTCTGCTGAAATGTCAGAAAGGCTTTTATCAATACGCGATGCCATGTCGTTAAACGCCATGGTGAGCCTGCCGATTTCGTCTCGGCTCTTCACTTCAATACGATGCCCGAACACACCTTCAGAGAGCTGTTCTGCCCTCAATTGCAGGTTTGAAATGGGCATAATAATTGTTCTTGAAAGAATAAGACCTAAAAAGGCACTGATTAAAAGCCCAAAAACCAAAGCCCACAAAATGTTAATAAAAATGTTTCGGATAATGTCGTACAGCTCGTCCTTGCTGTCTACAATGTATATAATGTAGCTCACGCCATCACGGTCAGTAATGGGGTAAGCATAGTCCATATAGCTTGCAGAGCGGTCAATCTGACTGCCTACCTTCCCGTCCATGGCAGAAATAAGGTTTGGGGTTATGCTTACCTTCCCGGGCTCAGGATCGCTTGAAGAAAGCACTTTTGCCGCATCACGGGAGAGAACATAGTAATTACGGTAGGAGTCGATCATCATTCGAATGGAATATATGTTCATAATTTCAGTAATTTCGCCCACGGGATTGTCACTTCGGGAGGCAGCCTCAAGCTCGCTTCGCAAAAGTGGTGTAAATGCCTGAGCAGAAAGGGTTGTTGCAAAGTCGTCATGGTAGTAGGCAGAAATATTCTGCAGCAAAAAAGTACCCACCACTATCATAACTAATAGGGTAAGCAGAAGAAAAATCGTTATTATTTTCCACTGAATACTTTTAAACATATAAATACCTGCCAATCTTCCTTTTTCGCCTGTGTTACTACAAAAGATGATTGTGCTCCGCACATGAAATGCTTTGCATGATATATCGCTACGCGACATGATATAAACCTGCGGTTCATTATGGTAGAAAAATCAAAGATTTTTCGATTTATTATATCAGAGATTTGCATAGCAAATCTACCATAATGCACTATGTGCATATCATGAACATTGTTCCTTTCATGGCTTTGCCATATCATGCCAAAGGCATATCATTTGTTCAAATAATAACCGATGCCTCTCTTTGTCATGATGATAAGAGGATGCGCCGGGTCGTCTTCGATTTTTTCCCTGAGACGGCGGATTGTAACGTCAACTGTTCTTACATCGCCGAAATATTCGTAGCCCCACACTTTTTCAAGGAGCATTTCACGGGAGAATACCGTTCCGGGCTGCGTTGAAAGAAACTTGATAAGCTCAAACTCGCGCAGTGTGAGGTCAATAGTTTCGGAATTTTTTGTAACCTCGTAACGCGAATAGTTAATGGAAAGGTTGCCGAAGGTTGCAACAGATGCTGTTGTAGCTTCTGTTTCGTTCACAGTACGCCTGAGGTTAGCCTTTACGCGGGCAAGCAGCTCACGCATGGAAAAGGGCTTTGTAATGTAGTCGTCTGCGCCCCATTCCAATCCAAGAATTTTATCAACCTCTTCTTCTCGTGCCGTAAGCATAAGAATGGGCACACTCTGCTTTGTTTCTCTCACTTTTTTCAAAACGTCAAAGCCTTCCATTTTGGGAAGCATAACGTCGAGCAGAATGAGGTCAACGTTTTCCGCCAATGCTTTTTTAAGACCGTCCTCACCGTCATAAGCGCATAAAACCTCGTATCCGCTTTTTTCCAGATTAAATTTCAGAATGTCAGAAATAGGCTTTTCATCTTCTACTACAAGTATTCTTTTTGTGCTCATTTTCCCATCTCCTTTTTTGTATATAATACACCATAATATCTTACCATATATTTTATAATAAAACCCCGTCGGTGTCAAGTGGTGAGGGATTCCATATCCGCCCGCCTATCCCCTTAAGCACCAAATAAATATATTGATTTTAAACTAAAATACTGATATAATTATTGTAACTAATTAAAGGAGGGTTTATAAATGGAGAAGAACATGATTATAAAAGATATTGAAAGCGGAAAAACCGCTTTAGGTATCGAATTTGGTTCTACAAGAATTAAGGCAGTTTTAATAGGCAGTGACCATTCACCAATCGCCTCCGGCGGTCACGATTGGGAAAACAAATTAGAAAACGGTGTATGGACATACGCGCTTGAAAGTGTATGGACAGGCGTTCAGGATGCCTATGCAAAAATGGCAGCAGACGTTAAGGAAACCTACGGTGTTGAGCTTACAAAGGTTGGTGCACTGGGCTTCTCTGCTATGATGCACGGCTACATAGTATTTGACAAAGCAGGCAAACAGCTCGTTCCCTTCCGCACATGGAGAAATGCCATTACAGAAGAAGCGGCTGACCGCCTCACAAAGCTCTTTAACTTTAACATTCCCCAGAGATGGACAATTGCTCACCTTTATCAGGCAATTTTAAACAAGGAAGAGCACATTAAGGACATTGCATTTGTTACAACACTTGCCGGCTACGTTCACTGGAAATTAACAGGCAAAAAGGTTCTCGGCGTTGGCGAAGCAAGCGGCGTATTCCCCATTGACTCTACTAAGTGCGACTATGACCAGGACATGGTTGAAGCATTTGACGGTTTATTAAAGGTTAACGATTTACCCTTCTCTCTCCGTGATGTTATTCCTGCTGTATTAAATGCAGGTGACGATGCAGGAGTACTTACAGAAGAAGGCGCTAAATTACTTGACCCCACAGGAAAATTACAGGCAGGCATTCCCATGGCTGCTCCAGAAGGTGACGCAGGCACAGGTATGGTTGCTACAAACAGCGTTGCTCCCAGAACAGGTAACGTTTCTGCAGGCACATCTATTTTCGCTATGGCTGTGTTAGAGCGAGCATTAAAGGGTGTTTATACAGAAATTGACATGGTTACAACACCCACAGGCGCACCCGTTGCAATGGTACACTGCAACAACTGCTGTACAGATTTAGACAACTGGGTTAAGCTCTTTGGTCAGGTATTAAAGGCAATGGGCGTTGAATATTCCACACCCAAGCTTTACGACACACTTTATTTCGAAGCTGAAAAGGGCTCTAAGGACTGCGGCGGCATTCTTTCCTACAACTACATCTCTGGTGAAACAATCACAGATGTAGCAGAAGGCAGACCCCTTGTTACAAGAAAGGCTGACGTTAAGCTTACACTTCCCGAATTTATGCGTGCACAGGTTTATGCAACTATGGCAACACTTAAAATCGGTATGGACATTCTCTTTGAAAAGGAAAATGTTGAGCTCGATATGCTCCTTGGCCACGGTGGTCTCTTTAAGACAGAGAGAGTTGGTCAGTCCCTCATGGCAGCTGCTATGAACACTCCTGTTACTGTTATGAGTACAGCAGGCGAAGGCGGTGCCTGGGGTATGGCGCTTTTGGCAGCATATGCTGTTGAAAAGCAGGGCAGAGAAACTCTTGAAGAGTTCCTTAATAACAAGGTATTCTGCAACTACGAAGGAAGCACAATTGCTCCCAATCCCGACGACGTTAAGGGCTTTAATGACTATATGGCAACATATAAGAAGGGCGTAGCAATTGAAAAGGCTGCTGTTGAAAACTTCTAAAATGAGCGGTAGAACAAAGTGTCTCCGACACTCTCTGACGATAGTTGCAATTAAAGTAAACAGAGGAGAAAACACTTTGTAATGCCATGTGCGTTTTCCGAGCCTCGCGAGGAAATTCTCGCACGGCAATAAAATCAAATTTATTTTTTGCCTTATAGGAAATGCGCAATTTCCTATAAGGTAAAAAAGTGTTTTAACACTTCAACCCCCTCTTCCGTTTGCGGTGCCCTGTATCAACTTCGCTAATCCGCTCGTTGATGACAGACCGCGGCACAGCTCTGCGCATTCGCTCAACCATCCACCGGATGCGCTCATGCTCGATTCCCCCAATCTTGGGGGACGAAAAGGTACACTTTTATTTTACAAGCAAATATGCGCACATTCTGCGCGCAATTTCCTATGCAATAAAAAGCACAGACCGCACAGCAATATTTTAAAGATTAAACCCGACACTTTCGTGTCGGGTTTTTTAGTTTAAATTTTTTTATTGTAATACTTTAATGCCACAAGAAACGCTATATCCACAACAAAAAACAGCCCCATGACAATAGTTGCTTCTACTATCATATCCAGAAGCATTAAAGCAACAGCTGTAGCCAAGGATGCAATAATAAAAATCCCCATTGCAACCATTGCAGCTTTACCTTGCACTATTGCCATTCTTTCGTCTTTGGCGCCTCTGATTTTGTCGAGCTCCTTTTCGTCGCCCTTTGCCCTCTTCCATAAACTGACAAGGGCAGTTATGCTGACAGCAAGCATGCCTGTTCCGGCACCTGTCAGCATGCTTTCAGAAATTACAATGCCCCACACCAAAAATACAATACCAATTGCAAGGGGTATGCAGGCTTGTATCCATTGTCTTTTATTAACCTTCATAAATCACGCCTCCAATTAAAACTTTTTCGAGTAATACCAATAAGAACCAACATAGATAAATATAAGAGCACATATTACGTAGGCAATTATCAAGGCAACCTCTTCCATGCCCATAAGTGCAAGTACTGCAGATGTGATAAACCCTACCAAACAGAAAAGTCGGTAGCTTAACGCCCCTGCTTTTGCATTTATCATGGTGTTTCTTTCATCGTATAAAGCATCAAATTCCTTAATTTTTGCCTCTCCGCCCTTTAAAATTTTTATCATTCTGCCTGTTTTGACAATCCCGGATACAACACTGCCCGCACCAAGAGGCATAAGAAATTGACTTTCTTTAATAAGCCCTGCCACAAAAAGAAGCACACCTACCATAACAAATGCCAGATTTATAAGAATTATATTATAAATGCGTTTTTTCATACAGTTTCCTCCTTTTAATACTTCTTCATAACAAAAAATATAACCCTGTGCAAAAACAACCCGGAAATCAATACTAAAATGATTGAATTTGTTGGTACTTCATCAACATTACAGCACATAAGCACCCCTGCCACCACAGTTGCCAGCGACACCACCAGTTGCCATGCTAATGCACCGGCTTTGGCGTACAACAATTGGTTTCTTTCGTCGTTTTCCGCCACTGCTTTTTTGTAAGAATTTTTCTGTTTCAAGAAAAATGTTGCCATAATTATAAATACCATGCCTACGAAAACAAGGGCACCGCCAAAGGGATACAAAATGTTGGAGAGCTTTTCAAAAATGAAACCTGCCAGCATTACGGCAAGACCTAACACAGCAAACACAACACCTGTTATGCGGTATTTACTTAAGCTTTTTCTCCATTTTAATTCCTTTTCGGTCATACTTATTCCTCCTCGTAGATAAATATTTCTTCTATGCTCATGTTAAAATACTTTGCAATTTTAAATGCAAGCATGATTGATGGGTTATATCGTCCGTTTTCAAGCGAGCCTATGGTTTGGCGCGAAACCTCCAATACTTCCGCAAGCTCCTCTTGCCTTATGCCTCGTTGTTTTCTGAGTTCCTCAAGCCTGTTTTTCATGCAATCACTCCTTTATGGAAAGTTTGCTTTCCATTTACACAATAACATATACTTTTCAAAATGTCAAGTAAGCTTTCCATTTTTCTTAAAAAATTTTAAAAGGGAGAGCAAATTGCTCTCCCTTTGTATTTTTACGGTGCGTATACCATGTTACCGTCCATGTCATAAACCTCGTAGCCTTCGCCCTTACGTCGGTCTACTTCATTACGCGCATTTTCAAAAATTGAATATGCACCAATCTGGCTTTTTGCATCGTTTGCGCTCTTTCTTACACGATATCTGACAGTGCCGTCGGATATCGCTGCATTTGGGTTGTAAACTAAGTTGCCGTCAGTATCATACACCTCATAGCCGTCTGCTTTGCGCTGCTCTGCCAGTTTTTTGGCAGATTCATAATTTTTAAAGGCACCAATCTGGCTTTCAGCATTGCTTGCCGACTTTCTTACCCTGTACAATGTGCCTGAACTTACAGTCTCCTGCTCTGCGGGCTCATATACTACAACGGGCTGGCTCTTTGTTTCATAAGCAATATTCTTTAAAACGTTGTATTCCGAATCGGTGCAGGTCCATTCCCAACCAACAGTGTTATCTGTTAAGCTGTAGGAAAACTCATAAACACGTGTTATTTCCATTGCAAAGTCGCGCTTTGCTGTTGTGCTTGTAAGCTTCGCCTTGACGGTTTGCTCTGTTTTATCCTGGCTGAGAGTTTCGGAAAGAATGCTTACGGTCGCATCTGTTATGTCGATGCCGTAATCAGCAGCCGCACGGGTTTTCAATATTTCTTTTACGCTGTCAAGCTCTTTAGCATCTATGCCCTTTTCGGGTGTAACCGCCCATTTTTCCTTGTCGGTAATTTCAACTTCGTCCAGAATCCAACCACCAACAGTGTAGAGATTATACGTAAGCTTATAATACATTTCGCATTTTACAGACTCGGTTGAGCCTATAGCCTTTACATAAACTTCGTCTTTCTTGTCTTCTACGTTGCGCTTTACAATATTAAGTGCGCTGATTTCAACGTATTCTTCGAAGCCTAAGGGCCATGCAGCCAAATCTTCAAGAAGCTTTGAAGTGTCTTCTTCTGACTGTACTCGGCTGTTGGGCTTGTCGCAACCACAGCAAATTACACTTAAAAGCATGCTTAAAGCAAGCAAAACCATAGTAAGTTTTTTCATTAAAACCCTTCTCTCAACATATTTTATACATAGAATTATATCTATTTTGTCAACTTTTGTCAACAAGCTTGCCGTTGAGTTTTAAATGGTTTATTGCAAATTTAAATTTAATGTGGTACTATATTTTCAGGTGATATTATGAACGAAAGATTTTCACGGACGGAGCTACTTATTGGCACGGACGCAATGGAAAAGCTTAAAAATTCTCACGTTTGTGTTTTTGGTGTTGGCGGTGTTGGCGGTTACGTTTGCGAGGCGTTAGCACGAAGCGGCGTGGGCTATCTTACGTTAGTTGATAACGATACTGTAAGTGTAAGCAACATTAACCGCCAGATTTTCGCCTTAACTTCAACTGTAGGCATGCTGAAAACAGCTGCCGCAAAGGAAAGGCTTACGGATATTAATCCCGGGATAAAAATAACAGAACACAATATGTTTTACCTGCCCGAAACCGCAGATGAAATTGATTTAACACAGTTTGACTATGTTGTTGATGCAATCGACACAGTGACTGCCAAAATATACCTTGCGCAGAAGTGTGCCGAATTAAATGTGCCACTTATTTCGTCTATGGGCACAGGCAACAAGCTTGACCCGACAGCATTCGAAGTGACAGATATTTATAAAACCTCTGTTTGCCCCCTTGCAAGGGTTATGCGCACAGAGCTTAAGAAGCGCAATGTTAAAAAATTAAAGGTTGTGTATTCAAAGGAGCAGCCTGAAAATGCTGTTGCCGATTCTTCCAATGGCCGACACGCCCCCGGAAGTAATGCATTTGTGCCTTCTGTTGCAGGGCTTGTAATTGCAAGTGAAGTTATAAAGGACTTAACATTGTAAGGCCCTTACACCTCATCCACCGCTGACGCGGTCCCCTTTCCCCTCAAGGGGAAGGCAGAAAGGAGAATAATATATTATGGCAAAACAAGTCTGGAAACCCGGAACAATACTCGCCCCTGTACCCCCCGTGCTGGTAAGCTGCTCTTTTAACGGCGAGGATAACCTCATTACCGCTGCATGGTGCGGCATTATAAATTCTGAGCCTGCAAAAACCTATGTGTCTATCCGCCCGGAGAGATATTCCCACCACATGATAAAGGAAAGCGGCGAATTTGTAATTAACATGCCTTCCAGTCATATTATCCGCTCTATTGACTATTGTGGTTGCAGAAGCGGTAAAAACACCGACAAATTCGCTGACTGCAAATTAACTAAGGAAAAGGCATCTGTTGTCAACTGCCCAATGGTTGCGGAAAGCCCCATAAGCCTTGAGTGCAAGGTAACAGATATTGTGCACCTTGGTAGCCACGACATGTTTATGGCAGATATTGTTGCCGTGAATGTTGATGAAAAATATATTGACGAAAAGGGTAAGTTCCATATTGAAAAATGCTCTCTTGCAGCCTACGCTCACGGGCAGTATTTTGCCTTGGGTAAAAAGATAGGCTCCTTTGGATATTCGGTAAAGAAGAAGGCATCTGACAATAAAAAGAAAAAAAGATGACAAAAACCTCGGACAAATGTCCGAGGTTTTTAAAATTTTTGATTATTTAATTGTAGCAACAAATCTGTCAAAGGCTGCCTTGCCTTCTTCAGTTCTCTTGTAAACGCCTGCGTGTTCAAGTACGCCTACGAATACCTTACCTACTTCGTCGTGGAGAATATCCATTACGTTATCAGAATTGATATCAGCATAGTTTGCCTTAATCATTTCAGCCCACTGGGCATGGCTTTCTGTTTCGGGAGTATTCATGAGCTTGTTATTTACTAAGCAGTCTGCAACTGCGTCAAGCTCTTCAACAAGACGAGCAGGCAATACTGCAAGACCCATAACCTCGATAAGACCGATGTTTTCCTTTTTGATGTGGTGGTATTCTGCATGGGGGTGATATACGCCCATGGGGTGTTCTTCTGTTGTGATGTTGTTACGAAGAACAAGGTCCATAACGTACTTGCCGTCAGCCATGGAAGCAATGGGTGTGATAGTGTTATGAGGTGTACCCTCTGTTTCAGCGAAGATGAACGCCGCTTCGTCACTATAGCCACGCCATGCAGCAAGAATCTTTGCGGAAAGCTCACAGATTTTAGCTGTATCGCTGCTCTTAAGGCGGATAACGCTCATGGGCCAGTTAAGACGGCTTACTTCGATGTCCTCATAGCCTGCGATTGTGTAGAATTTTTCGCTTTCTGCCTTACGCATTGCAAAAACATGGTTACCACCCTGGAAATGCTCATGCGTAAGGATAGAGCCGCCAACGATGGGCAAATCGGCATTGGAACCAACTATGTAATGGTTAAAGCGTGTGATAAAGTCAAGAAGCTTGCCGAAAACCTTATCGTCGATAACCATGGGCACATGCTTTGAGTTGAATACGATGCAGTGCTCGTTATAGTAAACATAGGGAGAGTACTGGAAGCACCATTCCTGACCAACAATGTCGATGGGAATAATTCTGTGGTTTGCTCTTGCAGGGTGATTAACTCTGCCTGCGTAGCCTTCGTTTTCAACGCAGAGCTGGCAAGCAGGATAGCTTACAGATGCCTGAAGTTTAGCCGCTGCAATAGCCTTGGGGTCCTTTTCGGGCTTAGAGCGGTTAATTGTAATTTCAATTTCACCATAGGGAGATTCTACTTCCCACTTAACGTCCTTTTTAATTCTGCCACGACGGATGTAGTTGTTGTCGCAGGAGAGCTTGTAGAAATAATCTGTAGCGTCCTTGCTGCTCTTTTCATAAAGAGAGTTGAACTTATCAATAACTGTAGAGGGATAGGGAGTTAAAATATCCATAACCTCTGTGTCGAAAAGGTCACGGTAAACAACGCTATCGTTTTCGATAAGACCTTTTTCCACTGCAAAGTCAAGAATACCCTTCAAAATTTCGTCAATTTCTTCGATTGCCGTGCAAACTTCGCCTGTGGGCTCGTAAGCGTCCAAGCCCAGCTTTTCAAGAAGACGGTTAATAACGTACATCTTGTCTGTTTCCTTAATAAGATTGGTCATTAAACCGTAGGAAACAAGCTTATCAATGTTTTTGTAAATCATTTTCAACCACCCTTTATAAATTATTAAAAAATTATATATATATGATAGCAAAAAATGGCGAAAAATACAAGTGTATTTTTCGCCATTTGATTCTTCTTATTACAGATTAAGGAAATCCTTTCTGTATTTTACACCGAAGGCTTCTGCAAGCTCTACCATTTCACTATCCTTAATTGTGTTAATTCTGGGAAGATGAGCTGTGAGCATGTAAATCTGCGCTGCTTTTTCAACAGTTTCGATTAAGCCGAAGGTTTCGTCCATATCCTTACCTGCGCCGTAGATGCCATGCATGCCCCATACAACAAGGCGGAATTCCTTCATTTTTTCGGCTGTTGCTTCACCAATTGTGTTATTACCGCAAAGCATCCAGGGAAGCACGCCCACGCCATCGGGGAAAACAACAATACATTCGGTGCACATTTCCCAAAGCGTGTGAGTAAACTTCTTTTCGTCAAGCTCATGTACGTAATTCATTGCCAGAGTATGTGTGGGGTGAGAGTGGATAACTACTCTGTTTTCGGGGTCTACACTAAGACGTGCCATGTGGCTCATAAGGTGAGCCGGGAGCTCGGAAGTAAACTTTCCGCCGTCCTTATAGCCCCATAAAAGCTCAGCTGTTGTGCCGTCTTCAGCAATGCGGATAATGCCAAGATTTGTTTCGGGGTCGTCCTTTACATTTTTAAAATACTTGCCTGTGCCTGTTACGATAAAGATTTTGCCGATTAAGCTTTTTGCCTCAAAGCCTGTGGGAATTGTGCGGATAACCTTATTAAGGTCAAGGTATTCGGCGACCTCATCATTTTCTAACATATAGCTTATATTACCGCCGTTTCTTTCGTCCCAGCCAAGGCGATACATGTTGGCTGTAGTGTTCATCATTTCCTTCACAAAGGGCGCAGTTAAAATGTCTTTCATTTTCTATTCACCAATACTTCCTTTTCGTATTTGATAACTTCTTCGTAGTAATTGTCCGCAACGCCTTCACGCTTTAAGAATTCTCTCCATACTTCGCCAAAGGGTGCTGTTTTCAATTCTTCGGACAGATACATAAGGTATGTAAAATCGTTGTTTTCCTGAATCTGCTTCATGTCCGAGGGCTCTAAAAGTGCATATAAAAGAGCCTTCTGCACACTTCTTACACCTGTTACCCAGGCAGAAATGCGGTTGATGGATGCGTCGAAATAGTCTGTGGATATAAACACTCTGTCAAGTGCATCGTTACGAACAATTTCCTTTGCAATTTCCTTTGTTTCGTCGTCAAAGAGCACAACGTGGTCGCTGTCCCATCTTACGGGGCGTGTAACATGAAGGGCAATTTTGTCGTTAAAGAGCAAAAGAGAAGAGATTTTGTCGGAAACCATTTCTGTAGGGTGATAATGGCCATTGTCCATAAGGGGTGTTATACCCTTTGCCTGCGCATAGGAAAGGCAGAATTCAGATGAGCCTACTGTGTAGCTTTCAAGACCGATACCAAAAACCTTGCTTTCAACGGTTATGTAAACCTGTGTCTTATCGTAGGGAGTTGCGAGAATTTCATCAAGGCTCTTTTTATATCTTTCGCGGGGACCCAGGCGGTCAGCAGGAATGTCCTTATAGCCGTCGGGAATCCAGATGTTCATAACGCAGGGGATGCCTGTTTCTTTTGCAAAATAGTCGGCAATTTTAACGCACTGCACACCGTGGCGCACCCAATATGCTCTTACCTCCTCGTCGGGAGAAGAAAGAGTTAAATTGTCTTTTACCATGGGATGCGAGAAGAATGTGGGGTTGAAGTCAAGTCCCCAGCCGTTCTTTTTTGCAAATTCTACCCAGGGAGCAAAATCGGCAGGCTCAATTTCATCTCTGCCCTTTTTGCCGTCATGGATTGCATAGCTTGCGTGAAGGTTTAATTTCTTTTTGCCGGGCATGAGAGAAAATGCCTTCTCAATGTCTGCCATAAGCTCTTCTGGGGTGTTTGCCTTGCCCGGATAGTTACCTGTTGCCTGGATACCGCCGGAGAGGGTTTCACGGCTGTCAAAGCCTGTTACATCGTCACCCTGCCAGCAATGCACCGAGATTGTAACATCTCTCAATTTTTCAATAGCCTCTTCAACATTTACACCAAATTCTGCATAGTACTTTTTTGCGTTGTCCATACTTAGACCTCCTCAATACTAAATGAAGTTTTAACCAGCTCTCTGGCTTTTTCAACAGAAAGGGTTTTGTCGGAATACATAAGCTGGCTTAAAATATTGCCTATAGCCGTTGCTTCAACAGGGCCTGCATAAACCTTTTTGCCTGTGTATTCCTTTAATAATTCATTAAGGTACCTATCGCGGCTGCCACCGCCCACAACAGCGATGTTTGTAGCGCTGATACCTGTTATACGCTCAATTTCTTCAATGGTTTTCTTATAGGTCTTTGCAAGAGAATGATAGGTTGCGCAAAGCACATCCTTAATGTTGGCTTTTTCGCCCAAACACTCTTGTATTGCACTTACCATGTCCTTAGGCGCGGTAAGCCTTGAGTCGTTGGGGTCAAAGGTTTTTGTGTAGGAGCTTTCCTTTGCCATTTCCATCATTTCATCATATGTGTATTTTTTGCCAAGGCTTCGTCTTATACCCTGGAAAAGCCACATTCCCATAATGTTTTTAAGAAACCTGTAGCGGAAGTCTATACCGCCTTCGTTTGTAAAGTTTGCTTCTTCGGCGCTCTTTATGGTACACGCCTCTTTAAGCTCACAGCCCATGAGGCTCCATGTGCCCGAGGATATGTAAACGCCGCCGTCACTTACGGGGCAGGCCAAAACAGCACTTGCCGTGTCGTGAGAGGGTGCAAAGACAACGGTTGCGTTAAAGCCGATTTCCTCCTGAATTTCTTTTGTAAAAGAGCCTACCTCCTCCGAGGGGGTGCTGAGAGGCTTGAAAATGCTCTTATCAATGCCCAATCTTTCCAGGAGCTCACCATCCCATGTGTTACTTCTTGCGTTCACAAGGTTTGTGGTGGTAGCGTTTGTATATTCGTTTTTAATTTCACCTGTCAATTTAAAGGAAAGGTATTCGGGCATCATGAGAAAATGCTTTGCATTATTGAGCTTGCCCGACTGCTTGTCGCGATAAAGCTGATAAATTGTGTTGAAGCTCTGAGTTTGTATGCCGGTTTTTTCGTACAAATCGGGACAAAGTGCCTTAACGGAAGAAACACAGCTTTGCGTGCTACTGTCGCGGTAGCACATGCAGGGGGTAATTTCCTTCTTATTTTCGTCAAGAAGCACATAGTCAACACCCCATGTATCGATGGCAATTGTTGCCGGAAGCTTTCCTGTCTCACCGCATTTTTTGATGCCGTTCTTTACGTTTTCAAAAAGAGAGGCAATGTCCCATACGAGAGAGCCGTTTTCTTCAACGTAGCCGTTTTCAAAGCGATAAATTTCTTCGGTTACTATTTTGCCCTTTTCAATGTGTGCCAGAATATGCCTGCCTGATGAGGCACCAATGTCTATTGCTAAATGGTACATACATATCCCTCCAATAATTTAAGCATAACACACATATACGCCGTTTTCAATTTATTTTTGTTACCACGATATTTGTTTTTGATGCATAAAGACGAGTGAACAGGTCACCCGCTTGATTTTTTATGAAACTTTATATTGTCAGTCTTTTTTTGTCAACCGCGTTTCTTTGAAGTAGGTAATGGCAGTTATGATTTCAACTAAGGCTTCATTTGCCATGCCACCCACAGATAATACTGCCACATTATACACAAAAGCAAAGGGCGATGAGATTAAAATCATTTTACGGGTGCCTACAGGTGTTTTTGCACTTACGGCAAGCGTATTGAAAATCATTGCTATACACATAAATACGGATATAGGCTCAGGACGGGATACAATAGCACTGCCGCCCATGACAATTGCAAAAAAGACCACCCATAATTTACTTTTAAAAATGGGTTTATAGTTAAAGTAGAAGACCAGATTTCTGACAATTGCAATAAGGTTTACCGCACAGCCTGCTGCACCGGCGCCATTTGGAAGTAAAAAATAGTGAATTGCAAAAACAACGCCTGTCATGCATTGCATGATTATTATCTGTTTTTTTGTTTTCAGCTGAAAGCTTGTTACGGAAAGCACCATTGCAATAATGCCTATGGTCTGACAAATAATCTCCATTTTTCTGCTCCTTTACACTATTTTTGTTGTTTTATCCTCAAGGTCCCAGATTTCGTCGCACACTGCAGTGTAAAATTCCGGTTCATGGCTTACAAGAAGAACTGTACCCTTGTATTCGCGGATAGCACGCTTCAAGTCTTCCTTGGCATCAACATCGAGGTGGTTTGTGGGTTCGTCCAGCACAAGAAGGTTTACGTCCTTAAGCATGAGCTTGCAAAGGCGCACCTTCGCGTTTTCGCCACCGGAAAGAACCTTCATCTGGCTTGTTATATGCTCGGTTGTAAGCCCGCACTTTGCCAGCGCCGCACGCGCTTCAGCGTTTGTAAGAGAGGGGTACAAATCCCAGATTTCCTCTAAAGCTGTTTTTGAAGAGGCAATTTCCTCCTGTTCAAAGTAGCCCACACTCATGAACTGGTCGTGCTCAACCTTGCCTTCAAAGGGCGGAATAATGCCCAAAAGAGTTTTTAACAGGGTGGATTTACCAAGACCGTTTACACCTCGGATTGCTATTTTTTTATTGCGTTCAACAATAAGGTCCCACTTTTTTGTAAGGGGCGAATCATAGCCGATAACAAGATTTGTTGCGCTTATTACAACTCTGCCCGGGGTACGGTCGCTTCTGAATTTGAATTCGGGCTTTACTCTTTCAGGTGCAAGGGTTATTTTTTCCATTTTATCAAGCTGCTTCTGTCGGCTGCGAGCCAATGTTGCAGTGGCAGCTCTTGCCTTGTTGCGGGCAACAAAGTCCTCTAAGTCGGCAATTTCCTTCTGCTGCTTTGCATACGCCGCTTCCAGCTGGCGTTTCTTTAACGCATAGCTTTCTTCAAAGAAGGTGTAGTCGCCGCTGTAACGGGTAAGAATGGTGTTTTCAAGGTGATAAACAACGTTTATAACACTGTTTAAGAAAGGAATATCGTGGCTTACTAAAATAAATGCATTTTCATAATTCTGCAAAAAGTTTGTGAGCCAACGGATGTGGTTTTCATCAAGGAAGTTTGTGGGCTCGTCTAAGATTAAAATCATGGGGTTCTGGAGTAGCACCTTTGCAAGAAGCACCTTTGCTCTCTGACCGCCACTGAGCTCACTTACGTCACGGTCCAGACCTATCTGGTTAAGGCCTAATCCTGCGGCCGTTTCGTTAATTTTTGTGTCGATGGTGTAGTAGCCCGACATGTCGAGAATTTCCTGCATCTCGCCAACATCTTCCATCATGAGAGCTATTTCCTCGTCGGAGGCTGTTGCCATTTTTTCGTAGGTTTCCATAATTTCAGCTTCAAGGTCAGTAAGGTGAGAAAAGGCTTCTCTCAACACATCGTAAATTGTTTTACCCTTTGTTAAGGTAGAATACTGATCAAGATAGCCTACGGTAATTCTCTTGCACCATTCTACCTTGCCCTCGTCAGGCGTGAGGTTGCCCATAATAATATTTAAAAAGGTAGATTTACCCTCACCATTTGCACCAACAAGACCTATGTGCTCACCCTTTAAAAGGCGGAAGGATGCATCCTCAAGAATTTGTCTGCCACCAAAGCCGTGGGTTACGTGTTCAACATTTAAAATACTCATATATTAAATTCCTTTCGGGGAAAATTGTTTTCTACAATAATATACCTTATTTTTTGCGGTTTTGCAACAACGAAAACAAACTTTCAGGAAAGCTTTCCATGCTAAAAGGAGCATTGCCATGCAATGCTCCTTTGTTAAGATTTAAATTATTCTGCAAACTGAATGCCGCCTGCCATAAGCTTGTCGCCGCCTATGCCCCAGCCGCCTATAAATGTAACCTTACCAAGGTCATCGGCTTTGGGTGCAGATGCGCGGTATAAGTAATCTGCTGCCAAGGTATATTCATTGCCCTCTTCATCTGTTACCCATGCACTGAAGGTGCCTGCCTGAACATCGGTTTCAATGTGAATAAAATACTTCTTGCCTGCTTCGTAGGGAACAGCTTCAAAGCTTTCAATAACTGTTCCGTTGTAAGCGTCCATTGTGCCGTCGGGCTTGAAGCGCACTACAATGTTGAACTGGTCATACCAGGTGGGGTTAGAAGAGGAGGCTGTAATACCGATTACGTTGTCGGTTACCTCCAGGGGCTTAACAACCATATCAATTGTGCCGTTGGTTATTGCATTAAATTCTGTTGCCACAAAGCCTTCAGTTGAATAAATGGGCTCTTCGGGATAATAATCCCCTGCTGCAACATCGATTGCTTCAGTCTTATTATCGGTAAGCACATATGTGTCGCTACCGTTTGTAACTGCAAAGGCTTCGCTACCTTCGGGAACGTAGAATACCACTGTTGCATCAGTTGGTACTACAAAGCCTTCAGGGGAAGCTACTACGCTACCATTCTTTGTTACCTTTTCCATGCCGCCGGTGTAAATTTCTTCCCCGTCAACAACCTCAAGGTAAGCCGCATTGCCTTCGTAGTTACCGCCCACTGCTGCGCTTTCTCTGTCAACGATGTATGCACCTGCTGTGGGAGCAAACAATGTAAAGGTTACCTTATCGGAAGCATTTGCAACAAATTCTGTTACGTCGAAGGTTACCCACTGATTAACCTCTGCCTTCTGGCTTGTAATTTTTGCATTTGCAGGAATTGACATAAAGCCATCTGACCATACAAGGTTTGATGTGTCGGCAAAATTGGCTGCTGTATAGCCATTTCCTTCGTTAACAACTTCCTCTGCACAGCCAACAGCAAGCTTCATTTCGTTTGCTGTGGATAAAACAAAGTTCTGGTTAACCTTTGCAACATAAACATTGAGCTTAACAGCCTTGCCCTCTTCGTAGTCCTCGGGAATGTTGAATGTAAGAAGAGGAATACGGGGGTTGCCCACGTTTGAACCGCCTGTCATTGTGCTGTTTCCGTCTGCATCAACGTTTTCAATGTCAGAAATGCCGGAGGAACCGATAAAGAGCATGTCTTCTGTGGCATTGCTTACAGCACCGTTTACAGGTGCAAAAGTATCAGCTATAACGGCGTTGTTATAAACAAGCTCAAATTCTACATTATGTATTTCAATGCCGTCATTTTCGGCTGCATATACTTGTTCTTCACTTCTTACAACATATGCCTTGCCATCCTGTTCGAAATAATATTCACCTGCAGGAATATCATAAAGAATGTCGCCCTCGTTATATTCTTCGAAAACTTCGCTCCAGGATGCAACTGCACCGTCCTCACCTGTAATTGTGTACTGAACGGTCTTTACAAGGGTTTCTTCAACAACTGCATCCTGATTGAATTCAACGTTTGCAACAGCTATCTTGTCGCCGCCTACGTTCCAGCCACCAACTACCGTAAGCTTGCCTAAATCGCCAGCCTTGGGAGCAGATGCACGGTATAAGTAATTCTCTGCTAATGTATATTCTGTTCCGTCGGGCGCTGTAATGTAAGAACTGAAGGTTCCGCTTTCCACGTTTGTGTCAATGTGGAGGTGGTATACCTTACCTGCTTCGTAGGTAATTGCTTCTTCGCTCTGCATTTGAGTAGCATTGTAAGCAAGAACCGTGCCGTCGGGACGGAAGCCGATTACGATGTTGAACTGGTCGTACCATGTGGGGTTAGAGTTGGACGCTGTAATACCGATTACGTTGTCTGCAACCTCAATGGGCTTAATATCCATGTCGATTGTGCCTGTGGTTATTGCGCCATAGGAAAGAGCCTCGAAGCCTGCTGTGGAATAGATAAAGTCCATAGCCTCTTCTGTTTCTTCCTCTGTCTCAGGTTCTGTAGGAGGCTCTGTTTCGGGCTCTTCGGGAGCCATGGAGGGATAGTAAACCTTAATGTTTCTCATTTCAAGGTCGCCGTCTTTAGCGCCGTTACCGCGAAGATTGATAGTGTTTATCATATCGGGGTTCTGTGCTCTGCGGAAGGTTTTGTCTTCTGCTGTATAAACATTGCCGTCTTCATCTGTAACGTATACGCTGAAGGTGTCAGTTTCTGCGTTTGCCCATACGAGCATGCGGTAAACATCGCCTGCTGAAACAGTTTTTACAAGAACCGTACCGCCATCACTTGTACCGTTTTTGTTACCGCCTGTTGCTCTGAGAGCACCACCGTTGGGACTTATGCCGAAGGCACCGTTACCCCAGATTGAACCATTGTAACCAAACTGTGCGCCTGTGTCGCTAACGCGGTTAACTACCATGTCGAATTCAATTGCAAATTCGTCGGCAATTTCATAGGGCATATAAACTGCATTGTCACCATTACCTCTTGATGTAATACTGTCAAGAGCAAAGCTCTGAGGCAGAACTGTTACAACTGCTGTAGCAGGAAGGTCCGTTTCTTCGCAGGTACCATAAACAATGTTTTCGCCTACGCTGAGATCATTCAGATTCCAGCTTGTTACAGTTACGTTAGTCTGTGCGCCCATAGCTGTTGTTGCGCTAAGCTTAGTGGGCAGAACAGGAGTATTGCCCTCAATAACAGTTGCGCTTACCTCTACAATTTCTGCTAAGGCATCAGCTGTGTAAGTGATATACACAGTGTTTACTGCTTCTGTTGCTTTAAGTGAGGTTTTGTTTCCGTCATCCTTTTTATATGTAATGCCGTTATATGAAATTTCATCGGGCACATAGGAAGTAAGGTTTATAATCTCGTTAAGATCTGATTTTACGCTTACTGCAGATGCTATTTCTGTCTTGCCGTCTACGCTTGAAACAAATTTGATTATAGTTTCCGCATCAAAGGAAATTACGGCTTTGCCGGGGGCCTCAATAGCTGTACCACCTACATAAAGGTCGTAATTGCCGTTTCTGTCTGCTTCACGCATTTTTAAAGAATATGTAACCCTGTTTCCGTTAACATTCTTCTGGTCAACGTAAGCAATTTCTTCGTTTCCTGCTGTAAGTATGCTTGCGCCTTCTTTTACAACAAGAAGTGTGGATGTTTGTGCTGATTCGGGATTGTTATAATCTACTGTAACCTGAACTTCTCTCTCGGAGTCTGTGCCAACGCTTACCGAAATACCTGTAATGCTTGCCGCCGACACGGAAACTGCCATTACAAGAGTAAGTATCAGGCTTGTTAAAACTATTGAAATTTTTTTCATTTTGCTTACCTCCTTCTATATCAATACTGGAAGCTTCTTATGTATTTACAACGAAGACCGTCGTTCCATACCATTGTATCGTCGGGCTCTGTTTCCCAGCCGCCTACACCTGTGTTAAGAATAAGACGCATGTTCTTCTGGAAATTGATTGTTGCGTGGTTATGTCCTCTCTGGAATAAGTTTCCGTCCACATAGAACTTAACGTAGTCATAGCCCCAATCAAGAGCAAAGGTATGATAGCCTGTTGCAACGTTTATGCTGCTTGTCTGCTTGCCGAAGAGGTTGTTTTTGTCACCCTCACCGTGAATTGCAGTATGCCAAGCATTGTGTCCGTAGGTTTTCGAAAGTGTTTCAAAAATGTCGATTTCAGGTGGCCACGAGTCGCGGCCTGTAAGCCAGAACGCATTCCAATAACCAATGGGGCTGTCAGGCTGCTTGAATGAGCCTTCAAGGTAACACTGTCTGTTGTAAACCTTGTTCTGAATGCTTACTACGCCAACGTAGCCTGCCCATTTGTACCAGCCGTTTTTACCGAAATCGCCACTGTAGTACTTACCTGTTTCACCGCTTAAATCCTTCTGCCAGTCACCCGAGCCGATCTTTGTGGCCTTAAGGAATAATTCACCATTTTCTACAATTACATTGTTCTTGGAAATAAGAGCGGTAAAGTTATATGAATCGTTTGTGGGATTATTGGCCTTCCATGGGTAGTTTGTCCACCACTGAGAAGAAATGGAGTTTCCGTAGAAGTTGTCGGAAGCATGTGCTGTAACTTCGCTGCGCAGATAGAAGGTTGCATTTGCCTTTGCCCACATCTTCCAGGGTTTAGCGTCGCCTGTCTTATAGTCGCTTGTAGTATCGTAGAGATACTTGTCTTCCATGGCAGTTTTGCCGGAGTTGTAAGACTTAAGATATGTACGGTAGGTATAGGTGTTGCCTGTGTAGTAGCCTACATTTTCAGCATCTTCTTTGTAGAATGTTGCTCTTGCATAGAAGCTGCCGTTGTTTTCAAGCTTCTTTAAGTAGAAAGCATCACCCATTTCGGCAACGATGAAGTAACCGGGCATTGTAACAGCTTCAAAGCTTACGCCTGTGCCGATAAGACCTCTGCGCTCAACAAAACGTGTAATGGCAGGGTTTCTGTCCGCTCTTACGGAAATTACACCGTCAGCACCGTTGTGGTAAACATATCTGCCGTAATAGTCTCCGCTTGATGTGGGATAGCTGGAAAGTCTTGTTGCTTCCAAACGGACAATACCGTTTACAGGCTCAATGCCGCCAAGAGAAGCGGGTGTGCGACCTACATCTCTGAGGTTTATATTTGTTACGGTCATTTGTGTTTTTGCACCCACACCTGTGTTAAAGGAAAGTGTGTTTGCTTCCAACCATGTCCAGGAGCTGTTACGTGTGAGCTCAGCATCGGCATAGTTAAAGTATATAAGCTGTGTTTCTGTGACATTGGAATCGCTGACTGTCACATAGCATGTTCTGTTTTCGGGCGATACAAGAAGCGAAAACTTAAGCTTATCGTCCTTATTAAAGGTGTTTTCGAACAGAGCCACAGGACCTTGTTCGTTAAAATAGTTAGACATTATACGCTTAATTGCTATCTTTCCGCTACCTGCATTGTCAAACCTTAACTGAAGTGCGGAATAATGGTCAAGATCTGCAGCACCTGTAATAACGCCGTCAGTAAGAGAAATGCCGGAATAGGAAGTGCCTGTTTCGCTACCTGCGATTGTTGAGGGGACCTCTAATTCAAAGGTGATTTCATAATCGCCTTTGTCAGCAGGAAGCGTGAGCTCCTTCTGAGCCATAACACCGCCTGCACCATCAGTGCCGTCACGGGTTACATTGTCGTAAAGGTGTACACCATTGCGACCTGTTTCCGCGTAGAGCTGGCCACCCAGAGCAGGATTATAATTTGTATATGTCAATTCGTCGATTGCGTTAATGTGCCAATCGTCGTCCATTTCTGCCTTAGTCATAAGCATCTCGCCGCTATTGTCTTTATAGCCGTAAACTTCAACTTCGCTGATGCCTGTTATTGAGCCGCTGTTTGTGCCGAGAAGCGTTACACGCACATATTTTGCACGAACTTCATTAGCAGCGACAGTCTGAATGGAGTTTGTTTTTTTGCTTACAGTTTCGCCGGCAATTTCTGTATAGTTTTCACCGTCTTCACTTGCTGAAAGTGAGAACTTATATTCACTCTGGTTACCTGATGCAAATGCAACACCAACACCCGAGAGAATGTAATCGCCGCTAAGATAAAGGTTGAGGCTTTCATTTGCAGAGGTAACCCCCCATTTTGTATTAAGGTTTCCGTCAACTGCATTTTGGGCAGGGTTTGCCGCATCTTCAACATTTGTTGCCCATACGTCTTCACCTGTAACTAAAATTTTGTCTCCTGTAAGGCTTTCAACGTATTCACATTCGTCAACAGTCATTTCTGCAGTAGGTAAAAGTGATTTGGTCCAGACAAAAATCTTCACATTCTCCTGAGAGGATATGTCTGCTACATATGTATTATATACTTCGCTACGAGCTGCTACCGCAACAACGTACTTTTCTACCGTTTTAAATGTTCCGTTTGCTTCAAAGCTTGTAAGATACACGTATGCATCTTCTTCTGAGGAGCCGTTATTCTGTATGTTTACAGAAAACGCCACCTGATCATCTGTTCTTCTGCCTGTAATGTCAACCAGCAGATCATTTGCCGAAGCAGAAATGGTCAGCATCGAGGTTATCATAACCAGGCATAAGATGGTTGCTAAAACTTTTTTCAATTTTATCCTCTCCTTTTTAAAAATTTCCCTCATTATAGATAATAACAACGATTGTACAATTTGTCTATAAAAACTTTTATTTCCAACACAATTTTGTAAAATATGTACAATTTCACGCTCAAAAACGCCCATTTTTAACATTTTATGGTAATTTTATTTGATTTTGCACAGTGCAAAACGGTATGTTCGAAGCACAAAACGGCACGTGCAATCATGCCAAAACCCTTTGATATGGCTATTATCTCAACAAAAAAAGCAGAATACAAAAAGGTATCCTGCTTTGGTGCAAAATTGCTTTGCATTATTTATGTGCAATTTTTATACTCTTATATTTTCCCTATGTTGTGAAATACTTTTCAATATATTATAGGTAGTATTCCGTCATTTTTTATATCTGTTTATTTTTTAGATTTAATAGTCCGGAGAAGTTATGAGTTTTCATTTTGTTTATACCACGTAAAAAGAGAAATTAATAAAAGCCTGCACGGCAGGCTTAATGTTGCCAAAGGCAACATTATTAACAAGGAACCCGTTTGCGGTGCCCGACACAACACTGCACCCTCCCTGCATCGTCCGCAGGCCGCGCTCGAGTTCTACGCTACTTTTATTGAACCACGAAAAAGGACACACCTTTTGGTGTGTCCTTTTTACGTGGCGGAGAAAGAGAGATTCGCCCTTCGGGCACTGTTGCAACATCAATTCAATTTCGCCGCACTATATCGGCTCATTTCATTGTGTTGCTGCCACTCAAAATTGCTCCCTGCATCGTCCGCAGGACGCGGTCGCAATTTTTCCCTCTCTTGCCGGAACCGGCGCTCGAGTTCGACGCTACTTTTGTTGAACCACGAAAAAGGACACATCTTTCGATGTGTCCTTTTTACGTGGCGGAGAAAGAGAGATTCGAACTCTCGCGCCGGTTACCCGACCTACGCCCTTAGCAGGGGCGCCTCTTCGGCCTACTTGAGTATTTCTCCATGTAAGCAAAGCTGCCTTCGTGAGATACGGCTCAC
>JAFQLL010000097.1 GCA_017414645.1 Clostridia bacterium
ACTCTTCTCTAATCATTGTTTTACTAATATCCTTCCAAGGCATACAATCAACTCCTTTGTATGCCTTTATTGTATCAGATTTGTAAACCATGTGCTCGAACAATCTGTAAACTATGTTATCACACCAAACAGGAATCGGAACCCCGGTGGTTTTGGTACTTTTGCCACCAAAAGTACATAGTCGCCACTTCCTGTGGAAACTCACAAATTCATTTTTGGAACTACGCCCCACTATGGCGTGGTATTCGTTTACACAAACAAAAACTCTTAACCGTAGTTAAGAGTTTTTTCTTTAAAAATCATGTCTTCCCAAGCATGTAATGTTATTTTTTTCAAATACTGATACAATTTTGTCCACAACATCAAAATCTGTTAATGAATCATCCCGTATAGCAATCAAAACTTCTGAAAGCATCTCTGTTGCTCTTGTTTCAACAATTTCATCTGCGTCAATATTCAACTTTTGAAAATTTGCTACTACTGCATCTGCTACGTATGCTTTTAATACCTCAAGTCTAATATCCATTTTTACCCTCCATGTTACCATATGGTACCATTATAAAAACATTATAGTACCATATGGTATCATTGTCAAGGGGTGATAATGGTGTTTTTTCAGCGACTTTATGATTTAAGAACAGATCACGACTTAACTCAACAGCAGGTTGCCGACTATTTGGTATGCAATCGACAAGTGTATGCTCGATATGAACAAGGCAAACGTGAAATTCCCGTTTCAATGGTTATCAAATTATCAAAACTTTACAACACCTCTACCGATTATATTTTAGGATTAACCAATAAGATAACAAAATAACCAAAAGCACTCAAACGATATAACGTTTGAGTGCTTTTTTCGCGATATATTGCTACGCAATTCGATATATTTCGTTTCACGAAATGCGATATAATTTTCAGCTTGCTGAAAATTGCGATATGCCCGAATTTATTTAAAAATTCGGGCGTGATGCGGTTACAATTTTTCAAATCATAACCGCATCAACGGCATCCTTAATGGATTTTTCCATTGCTTCCTTACCGTATTTATCAACTTCCATTTTGTTTTTAACCTCGCTGTGTGTAAGGCAGCCTGCACCATTAATACAACCGCCTAAGCATGCCATGCCTTCGATAAAGTTATACTCGGGCATTTGGCCTGCTTTAAGCTTTTTGGAGGCTACCAGAAGAGCCTTCATGCATTCTTCAATGCCGTTACAAACAAGAGGCTTTGCTTCAAAGTCAATGCCCTGTTCCTTTAATGCCTGTGCCGCCGCTTCGCTTACACCACCACTGCGTGCAAAAATTCTGCCATAGTAGGAAGCATTGTCAAGAACGTCCTTTTCAAGCTTTTCAAGCTCTATGTCACGGCTGTCAAAAAGCGCCTGAAGCTCTTCAAAGGTAAGAACCTCATCAATATAGGGCTTGCTTGCTTCTAATTTAGCCTCGCCCTTCTTTGCGGTACAGGGACCAATAAATACAACCCTTGCATCGCTGTCGGTTTCTTTAATAAACTTTGCCATTTCAACCATGGGCGAAAAATTATGTGAAACATAGGGCAGCATGTCCGGCACCTGGCTCTTTATATACGCCACAAATGCAGGGCAGCAGGAAGTTGTTAAAAAGCCCTTTTCGCTGAGCTCTTTACTTTCCTTCAAGGCAACCATATCGCCGCCGAGAGCAGCTTCAATTACGGTGTGGAAGCCCAGTGTCTTAAGCCCTGCCACAACCTGACCTAAGGCAGCATGCTTGAACTGGCTGTAAATTGCAGGAGCTACAACGGCATAAACTCTGCCCTTGCCCTGTGCACTCTTTTTAAGCAAATCAATTACATTAAGAATGTAGCTCTTATCGGTAATTGCACCAAAAGGACATTTGTAAACGCAGGCACCGCACTGTATGCACTTTTTGTTGTCAATAGATGCACTGCCGCCACCCTCTGCGCTGATAGCCTTAACCTTACAAGCCTTCATACAGGGGCGTTCTCTCTTCACAATTGCCGAGAAGGAACAGCTCTGCGCACACTGACCACAGTTTTTACACGCGTCCTTATCAATATGTGCATGGTGGTCACGGTCGAAGTAAATGGCGCCGAATTTACATGCCTGTTCACAGCTGTGAGCAAGACAGTTACGACAGCTGTCGGCAACAACCTCGTAGCCCGATGCAGGGCACTTGTCGCATGCCATGGGCAAAACCTCAATATTATTGGGGTTTTCACGGTTGCCGCCCATTGCCATTTTTACTCTTTCAGCCAGAATGGCTCTTTCTTTGTTAACACAGCAACGCATGGTAGGCTCGTCACCGGGAACAATTATTTTAGGTATATTCAAAAAATTCCGAAGCAGCGTATCGTCCCAGGCTTCCTTGGCAACCTCTTTTAAAACCTGGTACTTAAGATGCTGGACTTTTGTATCAAATTTTCTCATAACACTTCTCCTTAAAAATAACTCACTTTAACGCGCTTACCCATTGCCCTAAGGCTTTTTGTCAGTTCTTCAACAAGATTCATTTTTATGTTGAAGTTAATGGGCAAATCCGGGTTCTGGTGAGCAGGGTTAATTGCCCTTCCCACATAGAAATTTATGTCGGTGGCCTCTTCAAACAAAAGCCTTGAAATGAGGGCTGCACCGTCACGCTTGAAGTTCCATTTTTCATACAGGCTGTTTTCGCCTATATAATCCTTGGCGTATTCCACAACCTTGTTAATGGTTATAACGCCTTCCGTTACAAGGTCAACGCCTTCAATTTCTGCAATTGGCGGCACATCTGAGGATTCAAAATTTAAGCTTGCCCTGAGTGGCTTACCCAGATACTTTGCCGCAATAGAGCTTGTTGTACCTCCGCACACAATGTGCTTACCCTCTTTGGCAAAGAAAAGTGCCATCATTCTGCCCGAGTCGTCACGGTTGAAGGGTGGGCCGAACAATAAATTCATAGGTTCACGTCTTCTTATGCGAACAACGCATGCGGTTGTATCGTCCCCGGGCTTATTGGCATAAAGCTTATTGCATTCGTCAACAAGGATGGTGGACAAGTTTTTTGCAGTATAGCCGCAAACGCTCATCATTTCCATGAAATCAATAATTTCTTCTCTTTTCCAGCCAAAATTGTATGCCATGCCTATACCCGCATGAGGGCAGCCGTCGCTCATTGCAATAATATGGTCGTTTTCGCACAAATTAAGCCTGGACTTATAAATTTTTTTACCGTCTATGGTCATCTCGGTTCTGGGATAATCGTAGTTTTTTCCGTCCCTGAGAACAATAACCTGCGGATTGTCGTATTGGATTATCTCCGCAACGGACTGGTCTATCAGATGTATAATAGTGAAGGTCGAATAAGCAACCCCTCGCACCGAGCACACAGGCAGAGTTGCCGCAATGGTTTTTACGCACTCCTCCAGCTCCAGTCCTGCCGCCATCATTGTGGAAATTATCTTTGAGGTAAGGGTTGACAAAATGCTTGCCTTAACACCGCTTCCCAAGCCGTCGGCAAGAACAATTACCGTTGAGGTTTCGTCCTCCTGCTCAACAATATCTACATGGTCGCCGCAGAGCTCTTCACCGTAATGATTTATACTTTTGTATCCGATTTCAGCACACAAATCATTCATCAGCTATCGACTCCTTCAATTTAGAAAGTGCAATTTTTGTTTCAGCTGCAGTTTCACCTAAAAGCGATGCAATTTCCTGAACGATACGCATCTGCTTTTCAACAACCTTATCTGCAACCTCAACAGTCTGGCGACTTATGGATTCCTTCTTTTCACGTTCCTTTTCTTCGTCGGTAACGTCTCTCAGGATTGCAATAAGCATTCTTGCCGCTTCGTCGTAAACGATAGTCTGCTCTGTGTAGCGCTTGTATTCTGTAAGGTACACTCTCTTGTTTCTTACATCACGGTGGGTGCGAAGCACCTCAACAAAATCCTTCGGGTCAAGAATGCGGATAACAGGCTCGCCTAAAATGTCGGATGCATATCTTACGTTGAGCATTCGTCTTGCCGCTTCATTAATCTGCTGAACCTCCAGGCTTTCGTTAAGAGCAATAAGTCCGTTGGGTGTATTTTTAACAATTGTATCGGAGAAGCTTTCAGCCTTATCCTTTAAGAAGGGCAGGCACATGCTTATTTCCGCCTTGCCCTGACACACTGCAACAGCCTTATCACGACAGGTGTTGTAGCCGCAAAGACCGCAGTTTAATTCGTCGCTCGCCTTGAACTTGCCCATTTGCTTCAAAACTGCCATAATCTCGTCGTCTGAGGGCTTATTTACCATAGGTGCAATATAGTCAAAGGTTTTTCTTATTTCAAAACTTTGTGGCTGATTCACCTCAAAGTCCTCACGTCCTGCATAATTCTTTACAGCAACAAAATCTGTAACGGGAGAATATTTCTTATTGCCCATTGCAGGGCCGTTCACGCAGCCGCCTGCACATGCCGACATTTCGATAAAGCATTTTGTCAGCCTTCCCTCTTCTATTTCCTTGAGGGCTTCCATGCAGTTTTCAACACCGTCAATTGCAACATATTCGTATCCGGGAGCATCGCAAGCCATGGTTTTTAAAATACCGCCTGTAACAGGGAAGAATCTGGCGCGACTCTTCTCACAGGAGTCAACATTCTTTTCCAATTCTACATTTTCACTTGCAAGCCATTCTTCAAGCTCTTCGAAGGTGATTGCCGCGTCAATAAAATCGCCGCAGAAATCAGCCTCGTCCTTCTTTGCAATACAGGGGCCGATAAACACAACCTTCGCTTCGGGGAAGCGTTTTTTAATATCTTCGCCATGAGCCTGCATGGGGCTTAAAACGTCTGCAAGATACATAAGTGCCTTCGGGTAATACTTTTGTATAAGTAAATTTATACTGTGACAGCAGGAGGAAATTACAACCTCTCTCTCCTCTTCTTTAAGCATTCTTTCGTATTCATTTTTTACAATGGTGGCACCAATGGCAGTTTCCTCTGCATTGTAAAAGCCGAGCTTTTGCAATGCCTTTGCCATGTTTTCAATGCCTACCGATTTGAACTTTGTAATAAAGGAGGGTGCAATACTTGCAATGACAGGGCTGCCTGACTGAATAAGCACTCTTACCTTTTCAACCTCACTTACAATCACCTTTGCGTCCTGCGGGCATATGGCATAGCATCTGCCGCAAAGAATACACTCGTTGTCGATAATATGAGCCTGATTTCCCGAAAACCTTATGGCTTTCACAGGACAATGGCGAATACATTTATAGCAATTTTTACAGTTGCTTTTCTTTGAAATCATACAGCTTGACATAAAGCCAACTTCCCTTCAATCAGATTTTAGCAAGAACCTTTTCTCTGAAAAACTCTTTAAAGCCTTCAGGTGTAACGCCGGTATAAACATCGTCGTCAATCATAATGGTTACGCCCTCGCGGTTACACTTTCCTGTGCAGAAGCTGCCTGCCAGAGTAATTTCTGCATCTAAGTCGTGAGCTTCAATTGCAGCCTTAAACTTTTCAACAAGCTCATACGAGCCCTTAAGATGGCACGAACTGCCTACACAAATCTGAATAATCATATCTTTTTCAAAACCTCGCTTATGAAAAATTCTTCAGCTGTGGCAGGTGTTACAGAATAAATCTGTCCGTCCATTTCAAGGCATACACCATCACGGCAGCTACCAAGGCAGAAGGTTCCGCCAAGCTCAATTTTATCCTGAAGTGCTTTTTCTTCAATAAGTCTTTTAAAGGTTTCAACCACCTCGCGCGAGCCCTTCACATGGCACGAGCTTCCGATACATACTGTAATTTTCATTTTCCAAATCTCCTTATCAATCAAAAATCAGCTTTTTCAATCCAACCTAAAAGCAGCTTTTTATTTTCTTCCGTAGCATCCACGCTCATTGCCGCCGCAACAATGGGATACCATTTGTAAACATACTCTCTGTCCTGACCACTCTTTTCAACGTATAAGTCAAAGTACTTATCTGCCATTTCTTTTTTGCCCGAAAGCCTCATGTATAAGCAGGTACGAACAACGTCGGCAGGGGCGTTACCCTGTGCCGCGTGAGACCAGTCGATTATATAAACCTTGCCGTCCTCAGCAACTGTTATGTTTGCAGGGGTAAAGTCGCCGTGGCAGATTTTCATTCTGTTTGGCATTTCCAATATTTTGCGATGCATGTCAAAGCGTGTAATGGCATCGAGCTCGCTTTCCATAATTTTATTTGTGAGCTTATCGCTGAGTCGGTTCATAATACGGCAGGGCTTAGAAAAAATTTCAAGGTGCATATCAACCATTTTTTCTAAATACTCGTCAGCCTTATCGGGATTTTCCTCCATAAGCTGTTCAAAGGTTTTTCCTTTTATATATTCCGAAACGATGGACCACTTTCCGTCAATACATTCAACGTCAATAATT
Source organism: Clostridia bacterium (assembly GCA_017414645.1). Lineage (GTDB taxonomy): Bacteria > Bacillota > Clostridia > UMGS1883 > UMGS1883 > RGIG1927. The sequence continues at coordinate 6,390 of JAFQLL010000097.1, forward strand.
GCAGGAACATTAAGCCCTGTTTCTTCGACACATGCCTGATTGAGCGCTTCATGAAGCACGTCTGCCTTTGAATGGTTTTCGTCAAAAACCTTAATTTTAAAATCCCCATCCTGGTAGATGGTTTTGTTGTCTCTTTTTAAAATCACTTTCTCAAGTTTCATACAGCCCTCTCCTTTTTACAATTTTATTCACATTGCATATATATAATTTTATCATATATCGACACGCATTTCAACGACTTTCTACATAATAAAAAAGTGTTTTAACACTTCAACCCCCTATTCCGTTTGCGGTGCCCTGTATCAACTTCGCTAATCCGCTCGTTGATGACAGACCGCGGCACAGCTCTGCGCATTCGCTCAATCATCCACCGGATGCGCTCATGCTCGA
>JAFQLL010000098.1 GCA_017414645.1 Clostridia bacterium
AGCTAACTCTACTGCTATTTTAGCATCTGCATCCTTAAAGTATTTATCACACTTTGAACAGTGCCAATAAGCAATGTTGCCATTTTCCGTACAGGTAGCGGCTTTTGCAGCAGTTTTAGTCAATTCATGTTTACCTGTTGCTTTTATAACAGTATCTGCAAGCTCTACTGTTGTTTTCGCATCTGCATCCTTAAAGTATTTATCACACTTTGAACAGTGCCAATACTGAATATTACCATCTTCTGCACAGGTTGCTGCCTTCTCGGCAGTTTTTGTCAATTCGTGCGCACAAATTGTTCCGGGAATAAGCTCAACCTTCCAGCCTGAAGCATATCTGAAAAGTAAAACTGCATCCTTAAGAGTTGCAACACCATCGCCTGTAACATCAATAGCTTTTTCGTTTACCTCCACACCCATGTCGCCAACATATCTGAAGAGCAAAACTGCGTCCTTAAGGTTTACTGATCCATCATTATTAACATCACCGGGGATGAAATCAAACACTTTTACGCTTCCGTTAACAACCTTCATTTCAACCTCATTGAGGTCCATATCCAGAATATTGGCTTTATCGTAAGTTACATTCAATTTCGCCTCGTAACCATTTTCCACATTATCTGCCACCAAGAATGTCAATGTTGCAAGTGTTCCGTTAACGGAAACCTCCGCCAAGGGGCTCATAAGGCTTATCGACTGTGGATTTTGATAAGGCACCGGAGTCGCCACTTGAGGGAACGCTGAGCTCAGCTCAACATTTTGAAGAGTGAGCACCTTATCGTATGCAATATTAACCTTCAACGCCGATATGCCGGGATTGTTTGAAATTACTACGTCAACATCAACTGTTTTTCCCTGCATTGCGGTTTTTCCAACTACAGTAAGTGTTAAGGGCTCAACTTCCATCAAAGAAAAGTCGTCCTCGCCCATTAATCTCATACTGCTATCAAAGTTGATTTTACCATCAACGGTGTTAAATACTACTTCGTCAAAATTGCCGTTAAATGTATTTTCCTGATCATAATCAATTGAAATGTTTGCCGCTTCGCAGCCCTCGGGAACATTTGAAATATCGAATGTTAATGTTGCTAACGTTCCGTCTGCATGTACGTCTGCAATGGGGCTGATGAAGCTTACAGGCTGAGGATTTGTATAAGGCTCGGGAGCTGTTATGTATGTTCCAAAAACCTCAGTGTTGAAATCAACCTTTGTCAGTTTAAGATTGGAATCATAACCAACATTCATCTTCAAAGACGAAATTCCGGGGTTTTTCAAAACAGCTACATCAACTGTTGCAGTGTTCTTTTCATAATCAACCTGTACATTCTGAATAGCAACAGAGGGTTTTGTAGTAAGAGTTTGCTCTGCATAGGGAGTAAGACTTTCACCCCAAAGAAAAGCTCTCGCATATTCGCACTTACTTGTATCCCATGTAGGGGTAACATAGAAGGTGTTTTCACCCACTTTAACGTCTGCATCCTGGGATGATGCACCAAGCATCGTATCACCTTGATAAGCTGCAACATAAAGCTTCAAGTCGTCAATTTTTTCAGGTGACCGCACCACAACGGTATTTTCTGTTGAGCTTGTGAGAATTTCAAGCTTTTCTACTGCTATTTCATCTTCTTTGAATGTAATTTTTCCGTTCTTTGTTTCAAAAACAACGTCGTCAAAGCTTGCATTGAATGTGTTTTCCTGTTCATACTCAACCGTCACATCCAAGCTTTCCTTACCTTCGCTTACATTTGAAAGGTCAAATGTAAGTGTTGCAAATAATCCGTTTACATTCAAATCTGTAACAGGACTTATAACACTCAAAGGCTGCGGATTTGTATAAGGTTCAGGTGCTGTCACATAGGTGCCGAATGCACTGCTAAACCTAACCCCCGTCAGCACCATTTCATCATCATAGCCTATATCCATCTTCGTTGATGAAATTCCCGGGTTATTTTCAATCCACACCTCCACCTCTGCTGTTTTTGCGCCTTTATTAACCTGCACACTCTTTACTGAAATTGTCGGAGCATTATCCAGTGACGAAATCTCTGCTGCCTCGGCAATAGCAGTGGCGAATGCAGGTACGCTTGTAAAAATCAGCGCAACTGCCATAAACAAGCTTACAAACTTTTTCACCATTTTCCTGCCTCCTGTTTAAATTAAATTTGGTTTATGTAAAAACATTCCAGTTTAGTGAAATTTTATCACTTCAGCAAGCTTTTGTCAATATATCGCATAGACTTATCTATCTTTTGCATGGTTTATTTTCCGTGTAATATGTTGCAAACTATAGGTAACATATAGATTTCAAAGGTGTGATTAACGTGAAAAACAGTTCCTACAATTTTGTACTTACAGGAGAAAGAATACGCCAGGCGCGAAAAGCGCAACGCTACACACAGGCAGAGGTCGCCGAAATGATAAACATGAGTTCCAAAAATTTCAGTCAATTGGAGCGCGGAATGACAGGCATATCAGTTGCTTCACTTATTGCACTTTGCAAATGTCTGGAAGTGTCTGCCGACTATATTCTTTTCGGTGCAGAAAACAACACTCAAGAAAACGCTGTTAATATTTTACTTTCACAGCTTAACGAAAAGGAACAGATATATGCAGAAAAGCTTTTGCAGGTATATGTAGACTCCTGCAAAAACCGATAACTAAAAAACGAGATTGCAATCGCAATTGCAATCTCGTTTTTTGTATTTAGTCACTTATCAACTCTATAGCCTTTTCTGTATTAAGCTTTGCTTTTTCACGTAAGCTTTCACAGTCGGTAAGAGGAAGACTTTCGTATGCCATTGTCATAACCTCTTCCATGCTTTCCTTTGTAAGGCTTTCAACGTTGAGAATACCGTCAAGACCAACATATTCCATGAAGCCGTCAATTTTAGGGTCGTAGCGGAGAGCTACTGTTTTAACGCCTTTTCCCACAGAATAAATCATGCTGTGAAGACGCATTGCAACATTAAGCTTGCTTTTTGCCACAATGCCGATAGCTTCACGAATTGAAATCTGCTTTTCGGGTACATAAGCGCCCTCGCCAATGAGAGCGGCTATACGTTTTGAAATAGCAACATCGTTAGGATATTGCATGGGAATAAACACAACCTTCATTTTGTATTTGCCCATAAAAGCTTTTATGCTTTCCGCAATGCTCAATTCAAAGTCGGGAGCGTTATGCTTCCAATCTCGTACCGAAACTGAAATATAGTCACCCACAGGAATTTTTTCGCTTTCAAAAAGCTTAGCGAGCTCTTTTTCGGAAGCACCTTCCAACAAAAGTGCAGGGTCTGCCGTGACTGTAATGGGTTTTGTTACACCCACCTCACCCATTAACTTTTCTGATGCATCGTCACGGAGGGTAATAACATCTACATTGTTATTGATAACCTTTGCCGCAAGGCGCTTATTGAACTTTCTTTTCACAGGGCCAAAGCCGTTAGCAAACTGCATAACCTTAAGTTTAAGCATTTTTGCAAGCTTTATTATGAAAAGATAGTACCACAGGCTTTTGCTGCTGGTTTCGTCCTGAAGAAGGCTTCCGCCACCACTTAAAAGCACCTTTGAATTTTTCATGGTATTAATAAGAGCAAACAGGTTTACTCTGCTCACCGCATCAACACGGTAAATTTCTCTGGTTTCCTGAGGGCGCTGGGACAAAACCACAACCCGTGCCTTTTTTGCCTTAAGCTCATTTGTAATGGCAAGAAGCAATGCATCGTCACCGTTATTGTGAAAGCCGTAGTAGCCCGAAACTACAAAGTCGTATTTTTTTGTTTCGTGATAATCCTTTACAATGCTTTCGTATATTTCAATATGTGTGCGGGCAAAATTTTCGTTTGTGAAAAGAGTGGTCGCCCTTTCCTTAATATTTTCGCCCATTTCTTTTATTTTTTCAGGCTCATCAATAAGCTTAATAAGCTTTTCTGCCATTTCGGCATAATTTCCGCTTTCAAATAAAAGCCCTGTTTCGTCTTCAACCACAAGCGAGGGAATGCCGCCAACACGGCTTGCCACCATGCATTTGCCCATTGCCGCACCTTCCAGCATTGAATAAGGAAAGCTTTCACAAAGAGAGGTAAGACAGTTTATGTCAATAAGGTTAAGAAAGCCGTACATGTCTCTTTCAAAGCCAAGAAAGCGGATTTTATCGCCATTGCCTGTTTCCTTTGCAAGGCTTACAAGCTTTTCGCGGTCAACACCGTCGCCTGCAATTAAAAATTCAACGTTCGTTTTTCTTTTTAAAACCTCGCCTGCCGCCTTTATAAATACGTCTACACCCTTTACAGCATCAAAGCGTGCCGCTATGCCTACGTAAATTTTGTTTTCGTCGTAGGCGAAGCCATGCTTATCAGCGTATTCTTCCTTCTCTGTAGCCACCTTCGGCACGCAGGAAAAATCCATCCCGTTATATACTGTATGAATGCTGTTAGGGCTGAATCCACGGGATATGAGCATGTCCTTAAAATTGTCGCTTACGGCAATATAGTAAGGAATTTTCTTAAGGGCAGCCTTATTAAGGTTTGTGAAAACCAGCTTCTTTACAAACTGGTCAAAGTCTAAAAGATAGTCGCTGTGGACTGTTGTGACAGTGGGAATGTTAATTTTTTTCATAACAAAGCAGGCTACAAAGTTAGCCCTTGCGCCATGCACATGAAAAACGTCAAACCCTTCATTGTTTATCATTTCGGCAATTTGGTCAACAACAGATAAATCGAAGCGATTTTTCTGTTTAAAAAGGACGCTGTCAATGTCTTTTTCAAGTATTTCCTTATAGAAAACACCCTCCATAAGACAGCCAACTCTGACCTCTGCCATGTTTTTTAATTTGTCAAGGAGCGAAAACAAATGTGTTTTCGCTCCTCCGGAATCGCCACCTGATATAAGATGAAGTACTTTCAATATTATCAATTCCTTTCAGCCTCTCCTTTAAGGGAGGTGAGTTTGCCCGGCAAACTCAGAGGGATGGTTGAAATTGCAAGCTTTTTTTCGCAATTCTTGCCGTTGCAAGAAGAAGCCCGGGCACAAGCCAGAAGGCAAACATAACTCTGGGATAAAACCAGATGTATTCTGCACAGCATACAAAAGCAATGCCACTGAGGGCGCTTATGCCCGCTGTTGCATAGCATTTTAATTCTTTATCCATAAGGCGCATGCTTCCTGCTGCTTTTTTAATGGTTGCAATAATGTATGCAAAAAAGCTGAGCGCACCTATAATGCCCATTTCAAGCACAATTTCCATATAAAGCATATGGCTGTGAGGTGCGGTAACTGCAACGGGCGAAGCATAGCCCGGATAAATTGCTCTGAAGGAAGACGGGCCAAGACCAAGACCCTTGAAGCCGTAGTCCTTAATCATTCTCACACAGCTGTCCCAGATATAAAGGCGGTATGAGTTGGACGAGTCGTTCATAGAGCCGATTGTAAAAATTCTGTTCATGATAGTGTCGGGCAGGAAGGGAATTGCCGCAATAACAAGCAAACCCAAGGGTAAAAGCAGCCTTTTGTCGTAAATGCATACAAATACCACTGCAGCTAATGCAAAGCCTACCCAGCCTGAACGGGAATAGGTCATTGCAAGTGCACCAAGGCACACGCAGAAGCCACCTGCAATAGCTATTTTTTCCAGCTTGCTCTTAACAGAAAAGAACAACGGCACCATAAAGGGCATGAATAACACCAGAAGCTGCGCAAAGTTGTTGGGGTTTGAGAAGGTTGAGTAAACTCTTCCCGGCATACCCTCATTTGCAGCCAGATCTACAAATTCCAAATTTACTTCAACGCCCATTGCTCTTTGAGCAAGACCGTAAAGACCTGTGAGCGTCACAAAAAACAATACAATTTTAAGGAAACGAACGAGCTTTTCTTTTGTATCAACAGTTGCATACACGCAGTAGGCAAATATGACAGAGGCTGTGAGGAAAAGTGCTATACGCAATGCGTCGGAAATGACATAAGCGCTTAAAGTGCTTATTACAATCGCCGCTGAAAAAACAATTACAGAGAAGGATACCTTTTTTATATTGCCCACCCTTACTTTGCCTGAGGCAATGTTCATAACGCACCAGAACAAAAAGCCCATTGCACCTAAGAATGCGTAAAGATTATTCCATAATTCATGCGGCGCTACAAACATTAAGCCTATAAAAAGTGCAAGATATACGTCTATTGCCAAAAGCCCTTTTTCGTTTAAAAGGTCAAACACATGAAGGATAAATGAATTTTTAAAAATGCGTCTTGTCGTGCTCTGAATGGTCTTCAGGGTATTTAAAACAAATGCCCACAGTGCATTTATAACAGAATATGTCATTGATCCTTGAGCATATTTTTCTGTAAAGTCAGCCTTTGCAAGCCATGCATATACACAGCTTGTTTCCACCTTAGTCTGAATACCGTTAAGCAGCTTCATTATTATATTAACAATCCAACTGCCTTTTACCCTCTTTTCAAAAAAGCGGTACACAGAAGTTAAAATATAGAATGTAAAAGAACGTGAAATCAGTTCAATCACCCCTTTTCAGCAAATGTACAATCTTTAGTCAAGCTTCTTTATGCCTGCAACTCTGCCGAAAATTTTTGCATGACCTACACGAATAGTGATTGAGTGACCAACACCATACTTGGAGGAGCCTGCCATAATACCGAACTCATAATCCTGAGCTTCAACCTCTGTAGTAAGTTTAACACAGTTATAGTAGGGCTTGGGCACGCAACGTACGTCGCCCTCATTTGTTGTTGTATATGTTCTGGATTCGCCAATTTCAACCTTTGTTACTTTGCCAAGGTCTGTATCCTTCTGTTCGTCAACAACACTGTTGCCAACTTCAATGATGGATGCTGCAAATTCGGGAACCTCTTCGCAAAGGAACTGCACTTCGTATGTGGAGGCGCTGCTACCGCCAATGCCGCCACCTAAGAACATATAGCCTACAAATGCAACTGCAAGAACAATTACTAAAATTACAATTACGTCCACAACATTAAACTTAACTTTCTTTTCCATACTCTTTTTTCCTTTCTGTGCATTGCACATTAAAAATACTTTTTATATGTTTCTTCCAACAAAACGTCAAGGTCGAATCTTTCTTTGACCGCCTTACGTGCGTTAGCTGAAAACTCGCCATACTTAGCTTCATCGTGCATCATTGTGCCGATTGCCTTTGCCATGGCATCGGTATCGCCATACTCAACCAGAATACCGCAGTTTGTGTCAGCATTTATAATGTCGCCATTGCCGCCCACATTTGTTGCAACAACAGGCAACGCCTGGTCAAGAGCCTCTAAGATTGCAAAGGAAAGTGCCTCGTAGCACTTTGCACTGTTCACATACAAATCGCTGGCAGCTAAAATTTCTGCTGCATCGTTTCTGAAGCCCATCTGCCATATTTCGTTCTGTAAGCCGAGAGCTTCTATTTGCGCTTTAATATCACCGAACAGCTCTCCGTCGCCCAAAAACAGAACAACAAACTTTTTGTCGGTCATTTTTTTGAGCTTTGCAACAGAATCTGTAAAGAAATCCAGCCCTTTTGCCATGTGATAGCGTGAAAGTGTTGTTATAACAAAGGTATCCGGGTCAATGCCCAGCTCCTTACGCTTGTCAGGGTTCTTTTTTGGTTCTGCCGAGGGGCGTATGCCGTTGAACACAACATCAATTTTATTCTCGGGCACACCGTTACCTATAAGAAGCTCCTTACCATTGTTGCACACAGAAATAATCTTATGGTTGTTCTTTGTCATCAGCTTGTTTGTTATCTTCCATAAAAACGAGGTTTTAAGGGTCAGATGACAGGTGTACACAACCCTTGTTCCCGAATAATAGCGCCTTGATAAAAGTGCAATGTAATTTTCTCTGGGGTACTGGGTGTGAATAACATCAATATTATTCTCACGACAAATCTGTGCAATTGCCTTTGCAGCTTTAAAATCGAAGGGATTTTTCATTTCGACACGGAAGGACTCAACTCCCATCTGTTCCATCTGCTCGCTTAAAAGCCCCGGCTCAGAATATGCAAAATAGCATTTTGTGTCTTTTTCCTTAAAGGTTTTAACAAGGTTGTACACATATTTTTCTGTTCCTGCCTTGCCTGCATGATTTATTAAATACAAAACCTTTAACTTGGGCAAATCCTTCCGCTCCTCACGTATTTTAATTACCTTTGCAGGCACACCACCTACAACGGCAAGGTCGGGCACGTCGCGTGTTACAACCGCACCTGCACCAATTATAACGCCGTTACCTATTGTTACACCGGGCAGAATTGTTGCATTTGCACCAATCCACACGTCGCTGCCTATTGTAACCTTTTCTTTCGGCGCTGTCTGAAGCCTCATGGGCTTATAAATATTCTCCGTTTCATGATTTTGCGTGTATATGCTCACGTTTGGCCCCATCATTACATCGTCGCCTATTTCAAGGGGACCGGAAATACGTGCGTTGAGCCCTATTGCACTGTTGTTACCTATTTTAATCCCTCTTCCGCCGCCGAAAAAGGCACCATGCTCCACAGTTACATTTTTACCGCATTCATCGAACATGCGCTTTGCCAGAAACCGCCTGATGCTACCTGCACCCAGCGAGTATGGTGCAAAGCTGCCCGGAAGATGCCTTGCAACAAAGTAATATGCTACATAGGATAAGGCATAACTAATTCTACCCAAACTTATCCTCTCCTTAAAATCTTTCTTACAACCCCTGTTACGGGAGTTATTTTTAACAAAACTGCCATTAAGTAGTATACAATAAGCCCACAGCCCACAGGCACAAAAAGCCTCACTGCACGCATTATTATACCACCGCTTTCACCAATGAGTAAATTAAGAGCTTCTACTGCAAAAAGCATTATTAAAGATGCTGTTGCGCTCTTTAATAGGGTTAATCCAAGCCCCTTTGCAAAGGAGCCCACCTTTTTCTTCATGGCAATCATCAGCACAGCCATGCCCGCAAGACAAGCAATGGAATATGCAAGAGGAATGCCGTACACGCCTATAGAATCAAACTGCACAAGCACAAGGCTTAACATAATGTTAACCGCCATTATTACAACACCGTTAAGCGCGCTGATTTTTGTGTTTCCTAATGAATAGAAAGCACGGTCGAGTATTTCCTTAAAGCCTATACCCAAAAGACCCACAGCATAGGCACAAATGAGCATCGAGCCCTTTGCTATGTCGTCGGGAGTTATTTTACCCCAGGCAGATATAAGATTGAGAAGCGTTTCCCTTACGGCTATAAAGCCAAAGGTCATGGGAATAAGCAGTGTGCTTACGCTGGTAAGTATTCCGGAAAGAGACTGCTTGTATTCCTCCATGTCGCCCTTTGATGCGCTTTCCGTAAGGCGCGGATATACAACCGCTGTTACGGAATATACAAAGGCAAGCACAAGCTGCACGGTAATATTCTGCACAAACACAAAAAGTGTGACCATGGTTTCGTCAAGGTCGGCAACCATGGTATTATTGTAAAGCATGTTTATCTGGTACGCACCAACCCCCAAAAGCACAGGCACGGTCATTTTTGCCGCCTTTACAATATCGGGGTGATTAAATTTTGCCTTAGGGCTGTAGCGATACCCCTCCTTAACAAGCGGAGGAATTAAAATAATCGCCTGCAGGCTGAGGCCTATAACAGAGGCTATCAGTAAGCCCTTAACGCCCCATACATCGCCTAAAAGCACCGTATAAAGAATAACAACCAGACTCGACGGCACGCTTACAAATGCAGGAAGCTTATAGCGACCAACGGCCTGAAGCATGCCCTGAAAAATGTAGTTAAGCGCATAGAAGAACATGACGGGCATAACTGTCATAAGCGCCATTACTGCAAAATTATAGGTTTCCTCTGTTTCGGCATAGCCTGTTGCTTTGGGCAACACAAAAGAAAGCCCCATGCCTAAAACAACAAGCACCGCCGTAAGAATGAGCGAAATGCTTATTATATTGTCGGCAAAGTTCTTCGCTTTGTCATAATCCCCCACTGCTCTGTGCCCTACGTATATAGGAATAACAACCGTAGAAAGCGCTGTTCCTATACTTGTAAAAATAATGTTAGGCACATTTATTGCATAGGAGTAAATATTCAGATATAAATCGTTTGCCCCGTAATGTGACATGTATACCTGGTTGCTCACAAGGCTTAAAAGCCTGGAAAGAACCATTATAACAGCCACAGACGATACCGCCCCGAGGATGTTTTTCTTTTCGTTCATTTATTCACCTTAAGGCAAGGAGAGCCAAGCCCCATATGCCCTTTCCTTGTTAAAATTGTGTCTTTTCGGCTTGTCGCTTTTGAAAGGCGTCAGCCTATCGGCAATCTCCGCACCAAAAATCCATCAATTTTTCCGGTGCAAAGGGTCGAAGAGTTTTAATCGTGCAAATTTTTTGTACTCTATGGAGAAAAATTTGCCGACTAAAACCATATTTGGTTTGACTCCCCTTGCCTTAAGCTTTCCAAGTAACATTTTCCTTAATAACCTTTGCAGGGTTACCTGTCACAAGGCAACCTGCGGGCACGTCACGTGTTACAACACTGCCTGCCGCAACAACAGCGCCCTCGCCTATGGTAACGCCCTTTAAGATAATGCTTCTCACACCAATCCACACATGGTCTTCTATTACAACAGGCTTTACAACCTCGCTGTCACCATTAAAGGCATGGTAGTCACGGTCTAAAATGTTGCAATCCCATGCTATGTTGACATTGTTACCAATTTTAACACTTTCTCCTGCATGGATTTCTGTTCTGTCGCCTATATATGAATTATTGCCTATTTCAATTTTGCCGCCATAGGCGCTAAGCTTTACATAGCGGTGCAAAAGGACCTTATCGCCAAGGGTAATTGTGCCGTTATTTTTCATAACCCTTACGCCCTTTTCCATCCTTAAGAGCTTTCCGGATTTATTAAACTTGGGCTTTTTCAAAAGGCCTCTGACCACCATTATTCCGTTTGACCAAATATCTGCAATTCTCATTTTCCACCTCAAAAAAAGGATATAAAAAAGTGTTTTAACACTTCAACCCCCTATTCCGTTTGCGGTGCCCTGTATCAACTTCGCTAATCCGCTCGTTGATGACAGACCGCGGCACAGCTCTGCGCATTCGCTCAATCATCCACCGGATGCGCTCATGCTCGA
>JAFQLL010000007.1 GCA_017414645.1 Clostridia bacterium
CTCTTACCGCGGATAGCCGCATCTGTAAGAACCTTTGTTGTTTCCTGGAAGGAAGCAGCGGAAAGGAAGGAATCTGTTGCGAGAGCTGCCTTTGTGATACCAAGGAAGAGTTCCTTGCCTTCGGGAGGAGTAAGACCCTGGTCCTCAAATTCCTTAACAATTTCGGGGAATCTGAGGCGGTCAACTGTATCACCTACAAGATAATTACTATCGCCCTCGTTTTCAATCTTCACCTTTCTGATCATCTGACGGATGATAACTTCAATATGCTTGTCGGCAATATCAACGCCCTGAGAACGGTAAACCTTCTGCACTTCCTTAACAAGGTACTGCTGAACAGCTTCAACGCCCTTGATACGAAGAATGTCGTGGGGGTTGATGGAACCTGTTGTTAAAGGATCGCCCGCGTCTAATATATCGCCGTCATTAACCTTAAGTGTAGCACCGAAGGGAATGAAGATTGTCTGGGATTCTTTAGTTTCGTTGTCTGTAACAACAACCTCTGTCTTACCCTTTGCACGGTTGACCTGAACTTCACCTGCAATATCGGTTACGATAGCAACGCCCTTGGGCTTTCTTGCTTCGAAAAGTTCTTCAACTCTGGGAAGACCCTGTGTAATATCGTCACCGGCTACACCACCTGTATGGAATGTTCTCATTGTAAGCTGTGTACCGGGTTCACCGATAGACTGAGCTGCAATGATACCAACAGCTTCACCGATATTTACGTTTTCGCCACCACGGGCAAGGTTTGCGCCATAACATGTAGCACAAACACCAACCTTAGCACGGCAGGCAAGCACAGAACGGATAAGAACTTCCTTAATGCCTGCGTTTTCTACTGCCTTTGCTGTTTCTGTAGTGAACATTTCGCCGTTCTTTGCAATGATTTCGCCTGTTTCGGGATGAGCAATATCGCCTATTGCAACTCTGCCCACAAGTCTTTCGGAAAGAGATTCAATCTCTTCCTTGCCTTCGAAGATTGCGCTTACGAGAATACCCTTGTCAACTCCGCAGTCGATTTCACGGATGATAACATCCTGAGCAACGTCAACAAGTCTTCTTGTGAGGTAACCCGAGTCGGCTGTACGAAGAGCGGTATCGGCAAGACCCTTTCTTGCACCGTGAGTGGAAATGAAGTATTCCAGAATGTTAAGACCTTCACGGAAGGAGGAACGAATGGGAATTTCCACAGTTCTACCGGATGTATTAGCCATAAGACCACGCATACCTGCAAGCTGACGGATCTGGTTGATACTACCTCTCGCACCGGAAGTAGCCATCATGTAAATGGGGTTGAATTCACCGAGGTTATCGATAAGAGCCTTTGTAACCTTATCGTTAGCGCTCTGCCATGTTTTGATAACGTTCTGATAACGTTCTTCGTCTGTGATAAGACCACGACGGTAGAGCTTTGTGATTTCTTCAACCTTTTCTTCAGCAGCCTGAAGGTGTTCCTTCTTACTGCCGGGGATTTCCATGTCGGATACGGAAATTGTAACCGCACCGCGTGTGGAGAATTTATAACCTGTGCTCTTAAGAGCGTCAAGAACCTCAGCAGTCTTTGTTGTGCCGTGTACCTTGATACACTTGTCAACAATCTTACTGAGAACGCCCTTTGTAACAGTCTTTGTTACTTCAAGGATGAACTTGTTGTCGGGGTTTGTTCTGTCAACAAAAAGGTTAATGTCCTGAGGAACGTTCGAGTTGAAGATAAGCTGACCGATTGTACATTCGATGATGCTTTCGCCACCGATTTCGGTAAACCTTAATTCCTTCATATCTTCGTTGCCAACCTTAACCTTGATAAGGGAATGAAGGCCAACCTCCTTGGAGTCGTATGCAAGCATAGCTTCTGTGATGGAGGAGAACATTTTGCCCTCACCGGGTTCATCGTGCTTAATAAGTGTAAGATAGTAGCTGCCAAGAACCATATCCTGTGTGGGAACGGTTACGGGGCCACCATCCTGAGGCTTCAAGAGGTTGTTTGCAGAAAGCATGAGGAATCTTGCTTCTGCCTGAGCCTCGGGAGAAAGAGGAACGTGAACAGCCATCTGGTCACCGTCGAAGTCGGCGTTGAACGCTGTACATACAAGAGGATGAAGTCTGATTGCTCTGCCTTCAACCAACACAGGTTCGAATGCCTGGATACCTAATCTGTGAAGAGTAGGTGCACGGTTGAGCATTACGGGATGCTCCTTGATAACATCTTCAAGTACGTCCCAAACCTCGAGGCGTGCTCTTTCTACCATTCTCTTTGCACTCTTAATGTTGTGTGCTGTGCCGTTTTCAACAAGGCGCTTCATAACAAAGGGCTTGAAAAGCTCGATTGCCATTTCCTTGGGAAGACCGCACTGATAAATCTTCAAATCGGGACCTACAACGATAACACTACGGCCGGAATAGTCAACACGCTTACCAAGAAGGTTCTGACGGAAACGGCCCTGCTTACCCTTTAACATGTCGGAAAGAGACTTGAGTGCTCTGTTACCGGGGCCTGTTACGGGACGGCCTCGGCGGCCATTATCAATGAGGGCGTCAACAGCTTCCTGGAGCATTCTCTTTTCATTTCTTACAATGATAGAGGGAGCGCCCAATTCAAGAAGCTTCTTAAGACGGTTGTTACGGTTAATAACTCTTCTGTACAGATCGTTAAGGTCACTTGTAGCAAAGCGGCCACCGTCGAGCTGTACCATGGGACGGATTTCAGGAGGAATTACGGGAACAACATCCATAATCATCCATTCGGGACGGTTGTTAGACTTTCTGAAAGCTTCAACGATTTCAAGTCTCTTTGCAACCTTTGCCTTTTTCTGTCCCTGAGAGTTCTTCATTTCTTCGCGAAGCTCTTCGCTCAAAGAGTCGAGGTCGATTTCGCAAAGGAGTTCCTTGATAGCCTCGGCACCCATGCCTGCACGGAAGTGACTACCGTACTTTTCGTAGTAGGAATTATATTCCTTTTCTGTAAGGGGCTGTTTCTTCTTAAGGTCTGTAATGTTGCTGTCAACATCGAGAACAATGTACTGAGCAAAATACAATACCTTTTCCAGCACCCCGGGAGAAATGTCAAGAATAAGACCTATTCTGGAGGGGATACCCTTTACATACCAGATATGAGAAACGGGAGCTGCAAGCTCAATGTGACCCATTCTCTCACGACGAACCTTTGCTCTTGTTACTTCAACATGGCAACGGTCGCAGATTACGCCCTTATGTCTGATTCTCTTGTACTTACCGCAATGACATTCCCAGTCCTTCTGAGGTCCGAAAATTCTTTCGCAGAAAAGACCCAGAGGTTCAGGCTTAAGAGTTCTGTAATTTATAGTTTCAGGCTTTTTTACTTCACCGTATGACCACTCGTTTCTGATTTTATCGGGAGAAGCAAGCCCTATTCGGATAGATTCAAATGTATTGAATTCCATATTACTCACCAATACTCATTATGAGTTCCTTTCTTCAAGTGTCGGTTTACAACCGCAGGAATCGATTTATTCCTCGTCATCGGAGAAGAGGTCTGTGTCGAAGTTTCCGCTTTCAATTTCCATCAGATCTTCATCTGAGGGTTCTTCGTCGAAGTCCATGTCATCGTCTTCGCTCTCAAAGAGAGAAGGCTCAGAAGGTGTAACCTCGCCGAGAATTTCTGCAAGCGCTTCATCCTCGTCCATGCTGCGGTAGCCGGAGGCATTATCAAAGCCGTCGTCAACTGCACGCATGTTTTCATCGCGGTATTCTTCATTAGGCATATCGTCATCATCGTCGCCGATAGCCTTAAGGTCGATAATGTTACCGTATTCGTCGAGAACGTCAACATCAAGAGCAAGAGACTGAAGTTCCTTAACCAATACCTTGAAGGATTCGGGAATACCGGGCTTGGGAACGTTTTCACCCTTGACAATTGCTTCGTAAGTCTTAACACGACCTGTAACGTCGTCAGACTTGATTGTAAGAATTTCCTGAAGTGTGTAAGCCGCACCGTAAGCTTCAAGTGCCCAAACTTCCATTTCACCGAATCTCTGACCACCGAACTGAGCTTTACCACCCAGAGGCTGCTGAGTAACGAGTGAGTAGGGACCTGTAGAACGTGCGTGAAGCTTATCGTCAACCAAGTGATGGAGCTTAAGGAAGTACATGTAACCAACTGTTACGGGGTTATCAAATGCTTCACCTGTACGTCCATCGTAAAGAACAGTTTTACCATCCTTACGGAGACCTGCCTGCTCAAGGAGGTTCTGGATATCTGTTTCGTTTGCACCATCGAATACACTTGTTGCAACCTTGAAGCCGAGCTTCTTAGCTGCCATACCAAGGTGAACCTCAAGCACCTGACCGATGTTCATACGGGAAGGTACGCCCAAGGGGTTAAGAACGATATCAAGAGGTGTACCATCGGGAAGGAAGGGCATGTCTTCTGCAGGAAGAACTCTGGAAACTACACCCTTGTTACCGTGACGGCCTGCCATCTTATCACCAACAGAGATTTTTCTCTTCTGGATAATGTAGCAACGTACAACCTCGTTAACTCCGGGAGGCAATTCGTCACCGTTTTCACGGCTGAATACCTTAACGTCAACGATAATACCTGTTTCGCCATGAGGTACTCTGAGAGAGGTATCTCTTACTTCTCTTGCCTTTTCGCCGAAAATAGCACGGAGAAGTCTTTCTTCGCTTGTAAGCTCAGTTTCACCCTTAGGTGTAACCTTACCTACCAATATATCGCCTGCATGAACCTCTGCACCTATACGGATAATACCGCGGGAGTCGAGGTCCTTAAGTGCATCTTCACCAACGTTGGGAATATCACGTGTAATTTCTTCTGCGCCAAGCTTTGTATCGCGGGACTCAGATTCGTATTCTTCAACGTGGATAGATGTGTACCAGTCGTCACGAACGAGGTGTTCATTAAGAAGTACAGCATCTTCGTAGTTGTAACCTTCCCATGTCATGAAGCCGATGAGAACGTTGCGGCCGAGTGCGATTTCGCCGTTGTCTGTACTGGGACCGTCGGCAATGATGTCACCCTTTTCAACTCTTTCGCCTGCCTCAACTATGGGGCGCTGGTTAATACATGTGCTCTGGTTGGAGCGCTTAAACTTAAGAAGGTGGTAATAGTGCTTTTCGCCGTTATCGTCGCGGATAACAATCTGGTCAGCACTTACCTTGTCGATTATACCGGACTGTTTTGCAAGTACAACAACGCCGGAGTCCTTCGCAGCCTTATATTCCATACCTGTACCGATAATGGGGCTTTCGGGCTTAAGAAGCGGAACTGCCTGACGCTGCATGTTTGAACCCATGAGCGCACGGTTCGCGTCGTCGTTTTCAAGGAAGGGAATCATCGCTGTAGCAACGGATACAACCTGCTTGGGGCTTACGTCCATGTAGTCGATATCCTTTGCGGGAATTTCAAGAATTTCTTCCTTATGACGTGCAGATACCTTGTTTCTTACGAACTTGCCGTTTTCATCAAGAGGTTCGTTCGCCTGAGCAACAACGTAGTTATCTTCAACGTCAGCTGTCATATATTCAATTTCGTCTGTTACGATGCCTTCACCCTTAATAACCTTGCGGTAGGGGGATTCGATAAAGCCGTATTCGTTAATTCTTGCGAAGGATGAAAGAGACGAAATAAGACCGATGTTGGGACCTTCAGGAGATTCGATGGGACACATTCTGCCGTAATGAGTGTAGTGTACGTCACGAACCTGGAAGCCTGCTCTTTCTCTGGAAAGACCGCCGGGACCTAAGGCAGAAAGTCTTCTCTTGTGAGTAAGCTCGCCGAGGGGGTTGGTCTGGTCCATGAACTGAGAAAGCTGAGAGGAGCCGAAGAACTCCTTGATAGCTGCAACAATGGGACGGATGTTAACAAGAGACTGAGGTGTTACAATTTCCAATTCCTGAGTGCTCATTCTTTCCTTAACGCCACGGTCCATTCTTGCAAGACCAATTCTGAACTGGTTCTGTAAAAGCTCGCCAACGCTTCTTAAACGACGGTTACCCAAGTGGTCGATATCGTCGTCCTGACCGATGCCGTCAGCAAGGTTAGAGCAGTAGTTGATGGACGCTAAAATGTCGTCAACTGTGATGTGCTTGGGAACAAGCTCATCAATTCTTCTCTTCATTTCGCGCTTGATATCTTCTTCAGTTTCATTTGCTGCAAGAATTTCATCAAGAACGCTCTTTACAACCTTTTCCTTTGTAATGTCGGAAGCATCGAAGGGAAGGTGGAACTTAAGGTCAACTGTGTTGTTAGAAAATACAACAACGTCCTTATCCTCAACACGGAGAATAACGCGGTTAATACCTGCGTTCTGAATTTCTGTTGCCTGCGCAAAAGAAATCTTTTCGCCTTCCTTAACAAAAAGCTCACCGCTTTCGGGATCAATAATATCCTCTGCTGCAACATGGTTAAATATTCTTCTTGCAAGAGCAAGCTTCATGTTGTACTTATAACGGCCAACCTTAGCAAGGTCGTAACGCTTTGCATCAAAGAAAAGATTTGTGATAAGTGTTGTAGCACTGTCAATCGTGGGAGGCTCGCCGGGGCGGAGCTTACGATAAATTTCAAGAAGACCTTCTTCACGGTTCTTTGTGGGATACTTATCAAGTGTTGTACGGAGACGGATGTCGTCGCCGAAAAGCTCAAACACCTGAGAGTCTGTTTCAAGACCTAATGCCTTGATAAGAACTGTTACGGGAAGCTTTCTTGTTCTGTCGATACGAACATGGAAAATGTCGTTGGAGTCTGTTTCATACTCGAGCCATGCACCACGGTTGGGAATTACTGTAGAGTTGATAAGCTTCTTACCGCTCTTGTCAAACTTCTGTTCGTAATAGATACCGGGAGAACGTACAAGCTGAGTAACAATAACTCTTTCAGCACCGTTGATGATGAAGGTGCCCTGTTCTGTCATGAGGGGGAAATCGCCCATGAAAATTTCCTGTTCCTTGATTTCGCCTGTTTCGTTGTTAATAAGTCTTGCATTTACTCTTAAGGGAGCGGCATAGTTAACGTCGCGTTCCTTACATTCCTCGATGGAATACTTGGGGTTTTCGTCGAGACGGTAGTCACCGAACTCCAAGCGAAGATTGCCTGAGTAATCAGTAATGGGAGAAACATCACGGAAAACTTCAGCGAGACCCTCTTCGATGAACCATTCGTAGGATTTTCTCTGCAAGTCGATAAGATTGGGCATTTCCAATACTTCTTCGATCTTGGAAAAGCTCATTCGTTCGTTTTTGCCTAACTTTATCGGATGCAAACCAATCACCTCTTAAAATAAATTTTTTAAAAGATTTACACCTTGGCGTTGGGGTAACTCCCCAAAAGCATTAAACGATGCTCTATCCATCTTAAATATGTATAGAATGTACACATTTAAGTGTGTAAAAAGCTCTTATTTTATCAATTTTTTTGCTGCCAAAAGCCAAAAAAGCGCTATGCTTCCAGCTTAGGGTGCAGTATAGTATTATAAACCAAAAAAGAGGGCTTGTCAACCCTCTTAAGGAAATATTTACAAGTTTTTTTGCCACTGGGTAGGGCTACGTCCCACAACCGCTTTAAAAGCTCGGTTAAAGGTGCGCAGGTTTTCAAAGCCGGACTCGTAAGCACATTCGGAAATACTCCCGCCTTTTTCAATAAGCTCCATTGCGTTTCTTACCCTCAGCGAATTAAGGTATGTGTTAAAAGGCGACTTAAGCTGTGTGTTGAAGAGCCTTGAAAGTGTGTACTTACTTATATATAAGGAAGAAGCTACTTTATCAAGAGAAAGGTGCTCTGTAAAATGACGCTCCATATAGTCAACCACCAAAGGCAACAGGTCTGCCTTTTCCGTTACTTCACGAAGGGTAAGAGTTTCAAAAAGGCAGCAAAGAAACAGCCTTGCATAAACCTTCTGACGGTTCAGGCTTTCGTTCATGCAGCTCCTTAATCTTTCCAAGGCAAAAAAGGCATCGGCGTCAATGTCTTTAACAACGCAATCACAAGGCTCCCTTCCCTCGACATATTTTCGGTAAGAGCCAAAGAGGCCAAGCCCCAAAAGAAAAATACTGCCCTCCCCATCCCCTGCGTATTCGTAAGAGTGCACTTTACCGGGGAACACAATGCCGAGCTGACCTTCGCGCAAGAAATGACTTGCGCCATCAATACAGAGGATGATGTCGCCCCGCCGCGCCCACACAACCTCCAGCGATGGGTGTAAATGAACGGGAAAGCCAAAGTTTTTATATTCATAAACAAAAAGCTCCGTGTCCTTTTTTTCAAAATAGGGAAGCACGCAATCACCTTCTTGCGCAATATTTGTCTATATTTTAGCACAATTTTACTTTCAAAGCAACAGCCTTGCTGATATTATTTTTTCATAAGGAGTGACAAGCTATGAAACAAATAATTTCACTTGCCGTTGCTCTGGCAATGAGTGTGACGGCAAATTTCGCAGCAATTGCACAAGAGGAGGATAACATTATGTTCTGGCAATGTACAACCGATTCTGCAAGGTGGGTTGATAAAGGTTCTCTTTCAACCACCCATTGGGACAACGACACAGATTTATATATTGAAGTTGATGCGTCAACACGTTACCAAACTCTTTCCCAAACGCCTTTTGGCGGTTGCTTTAATGAGCGTGGTTGGGAAGCTATGAAAGACCTTTCCGATGAAGAAAAAGAGGCGGTTATCTACAGTCTTTTCAGCGAAGAGGGGCTTAACCTTTCTGCAGGCAGAATGGCACTTGGTAATTCCGACTTTTCAATAAACCGCTCTCAGAGCTACGACGAATTACCCGAAGGGGTCGAGACTGATTATGAGCTTAACTACTTTTCCATTGAATCTGACCGGGAATATATGCTCCCTTATATTGAGGCAGCAGAAAAGGTGCGACCAAGCCTTCCCATATGGGGTTCCCCCTGGTCACCGCCGAGCTGGATGAAAAATAATAAAACCATTTATGGTCAGCACGGTGACAACACAATTATATGGACTGATGAAATTTTAAAAACATATGCTCAGTACTTCGTAAAATATGTTGAAGCATACCGTGCCGAGGGGCATAACGTATACATGGTAATGCCTCAGAACGAGCCCACCATGAACACAGCATATTCCTCCTGTATATGGACGGGCGAACAGCTCAATATCTTCGTACGCGACTATCTTTACCCCGCATTCCGGAAGGCGGGCCTCAGCGAAAACACTGATATATATTTAGGAACCTTTACCGATTCCCAGGCAAACCGCACCGACCCCACATTAAATGACCCCGTCACCAGCGGCATTATAAAAGGCGTTGGCTTCCAGTGGTGGAGCGCACCATTGGCAACAAGGGTACATCGTCAGTTTCCGCATCTTAACTTAATGCAATCGGAAACAAAGTGTGGTGATGGCGCAAACAACTGGCAGTATGCCGAGGATCAGTTTGATTGTTTCAAGGAATTTTTTGATGCAGGAGTATCCAGCTATATGCTTTGGAACATGGTTCTTGACGAAAAGGGCGAAAACACCTCGCCTAATCCATGGCATCAGAACGCACCCATTGTTGTTCATTCAGAAACAAACGAGGTTATATACACCCCTCACTATTATCTTGTAAAGCATTTTTCGCACTACATAAAGCCGGGTGCGCGTCGCATAAAGACCGACGGCAACTACTCTGACAGGATTGCATTCCAGAATCCCGATGGCGAGGTTATTCTTATTGTAAAAAACAGTGCCAATACAGATTTTGCCGTATCAATCAATGTTGACGGAAAAAAAGTAAAGCCCACCGTTCCTGCCAATTCAATATCTACCTTCCGCATTATGGCTGACAACACTGATTTTTCCACCTCTCCCGACATGAGCCTTACGGAAAACAATACAGAAAATGAAGAGGTAACAATAAAGCTTCACGCATACGTCGGGGGCAGAACCTTATCCGTTCATTCCGCTTCATTTGGCAATGGTGCCAAGGCTATAGGCTGGACAGATCAGGGCACCGCTGACCAGAGGTGGGTTATTGAGCCTACGGAAGACGGCTATTATCGTTTTGTTAACTACAACAGCTTAAAAGCGTTGGGAGTTTACGGCGGCAGCACAGCAAAGAATGCCGAATGCGTGCAGTGGGATTGGGACCAATCGCTTAATCAACAATGGAAATTTGAACCCGTATTCAAAAATGGCAGCACCTACTACAAGATAGTCAACCGCGGAAGCGGACTTTGTCTCACCTTTAACGGACAGGGCAACGACGGCTGTCAGGCTGTACAAAACGAATATTCGGGCGATAACGAGCTTTGGGACGTTACCTGCATGACAGGCGAACTGTTTTCGGATAAATTTATTGTGACCCTTTCCGATGCAAAAAGCGATGAAGAGCACGTAACCATTAATGTAAATTCTAAAACCGAGGGCAACTATTCCATAATATGCACTTTCTGCAACAACCACGGCATCCTCATATCAACAGAAACAAAAACCGTTACCCTTGACGGCAAGGAGGGCACCACTGTAAGCTTTGACAAGGTTTCCGATTGCCACAAGGCATATATTTATTCCTGGGACGAAAAAACACTCACTCCCTTGTCAAGAAAATGCACAGTTAATTAATACATTATGCACGAATATGTGTATAAAACAAAAAATACACCGTTTTTTTAATAATTCGGTGTATTTTTTTGCATTTATTATTGATTTACGCAGGAATACAGTGTATAATTATACACATAGTGAGGTGTGTTTATGAAAATTGCTGTTTTATCAAATGTAATAAAGTCAAATCCCACCGAGGCAGCACGTGCCTTTTTAGAGGTAGTGGCAGACGATTGTGAGGTTTTTGTAGCAAAAGAGCTTTCAGGCATTATTCCTGCGAAGGAATATTACGACGATGAAACCCTTTTCAGACTAGCCGATGTTGCCGTTGTGTTTGGCGGTGACGGCACCACACTTACCGCATCACGAAGAGCCGCACCATACAACGTGCCTGTTTTAAGCATCAATACAGGACATCTGGGCTTTCTTGCGACAGTTGCCGCCAAGGATGCAAAAAAAGCGGCAGAGTGCCTTTTGAAAAACAACCTTGCACTTTCTGAAAGAATAATGCTTAATGTAAGGGTTGTACGCGAAGAAAAAGTGGTGTTTGAGGCCTTGGCGTTAAACGACATTACCGCACGCCGAATTTCGGGCAAGCTTGCCGACATTGAGGTTTCTCATAATGAAAGCTATGTGGCTGATTACCGTGCCGATGGCGTTGTGATTGCCACGCCTACAGGCTCTACAGCATACTCCTTATCCTGCGGCGGTCCTGTGGTTATGCCTGAGCTCGATGTTTTTGTTGTATCGCCCATTTGTCCGCACTTTTTGGGTGCCCGCCCGCTTATTATTCCTACCGATGGCACTGTTGAGCTTAAATTTGCATCTGACTTTGGCTCGGCAAGCATTTCGGCAGACGGGCAGAGCGAATTTGAGGTTACCGCAGGCGACAAGGTTGTAATTTCAAAGTCGCAGCTTACGGCTAAGCTTTTAACCTTAAAGGAACAGAACTTTTTCAATTTAGTCAGACAGAAGCTCACATTAGATTAAGGAAGGAAATGAAAAAATGAGAATAGAAAGACAAAACGCCATCCTCCAGCTTATAAACGATTATCAGATCGAAACTCAGTACGACCTCACAGAGGCATTGAAGCAGAAGGGGTTCGAGGTAACACAGGCAACAGTATCGAGAGATATTAAGGAATTACGCCTTGTAAAGAAGCAGACAGACTCGGGCAAGAGTGTTTACACAAAAAACTCCGACTCTTCCTATCAGGATCTGGACTCGCGTTTTAATATAATTTTCCAAAAGTGCGTTATCAGCATTGAATATGCTGTAAATAATATTGTAATTAAAACTCTCCCCGGCATGGCTCAGGCAGCAGGTGCCGCGGTAGACTCTATGGATTTACCCGAGGTTGTGGGTTCAATTGCAGGTGACGACACTGTAATGATGGTTGTGAGAAGCGAGGAAAGCGCGAGAAAGCTTGTTTACAAGCTTCGCAACATGACAGAATGAAGCAAAGCTTTGCTTTGCAATGAATAGTGAAGAGTTAACAGTGAATAATTGAGGTTGAATTTTGCAAGGCAAAATTCCTTCTATTATATTATAAGGACGATATCTATGCTTATAAATTTATCTATAAATAATATAGCAGTTATTGAAAAGGCCAATGCAGATTTTTCTGAGGGTTTCAACATTTTAACAGGTGAAACAGGTGCAGGTAAGAGTATTCTTATCGATTCGTTGTCCATGGTTTTAGGCATGCGCACCAGTCGCGACCTTATACGCCACGGTTCCGACAATGCATCTGTAACAGCCCTTTTTTCCGAAGGACCCGACCTTGAGGAATTTGACCTTGAAAACGAAGAGGACGGAAGCATTGTGCTTTCAAGAAAGCTTTCCTGTGACGGCAAAAACATATGCAAAATAAATTCACAGACCGTGCCCCTTTCCACCTTGCGTGCTGTAGGCGAAAGGCTTGTTTCCATTCATGGTCAGCACGAAAACATTTCCCTTTTAAAAAGCTCGTACCACCTTTCCATGCTTGACGAATATGCAGGCAATGCTCAGCTGGCTTCCGAGTACAATCTTTTATATGAAAAAGCAACAGGGTTAAAGGCAAAGCTTGAGGGCATGAAGGTAAGTGAAAGCGAACGGGAAATGCAAAAGGATACGCTTAAGTTCCGCATTGATGAAATAAACCTGGTTGACCCCCGGGAAGGCGAGGACGAAGAACTTAGCGAAAAGCGTGATGCTTTGAAGAATTATTCTTCCATAATGGCTTCGTTAGAGGCGGCAAGCGAGGCTTTGTCAGCACCGGGTGCCGCAAAGGATTGCCTTTACGGCGCAATGCATGACATGGCAAAAGCAGCAGATATGGATAAAACCCTATCGGATTTTTCTTCTCAGGTCGAATCCATTTATTATTCCTGCGAGGATGTTGCGTCGGAAATACGCTCTTTTATTTCACGCATGAGCTTTTCACCCTATGAGCTTGACGAAATTGAGGAAAGGCTGGACAAAATAACACGCCTCAAGAAAAAATACGGGCCTGAACTTAAGGACGTACTTGAAAACAAGGTAAAATGGGAAGAGGAATACGGTTCATTGCTGTTTTATGAAGATAATATGGCAGAGGCGGAACGTGAAGCAGAAAAGGCATGGGATGAAATGCTCAAGGCAGGCGAAAAGCTTCATGCATCAAGATGTGCTGCCGCAGAAACACTGGCTGCTTCAATAAAGGACGAATTATCCTTCCTTGAAATGCCAAAGGTTAAGTTCGAGGTAGAGTTCACAGCACATGCTCCTTCTTCCGATGGTCTTTACGGCGCAGAATTTATGCTTGCCACAAACCCCTCAGAGGAGGTTAAGCCCCTTAACAAGATTGCATCAGGCGGCGAAATGAGCAGAATAATGCTGGCGTTAAAATCAGCTCTTGCATCCTTAGGAGATGTGGGTGTGCTCCTTTTCGACGAAATAGATTCGGGGGTAAGCGGAAAGGCGGCAATAAAGATTGCCCAAAAGCTTAAAATGCTTTCAGACAAAAGGCAAATTATATGCATAACGCATCTGCCCCAGATGGCGGCGAAAGCAGACAGCCACCTTTTAATTGAAAAGGACACCTCCACAGACTCCTTCCGCACAAAAGTTACTGCCCTTGATTACGAAGGTAGGGTGGAGGAGCTTACAAGGCTTATTGCAGGAGACGGGTCTACAAGTGCTGCCCGTATGGCAGCTATTGAAATGCTTTCAGAATAAGTTAAAGGATGATTGAAATGATAAAATACGGAGAGGTTATAGGTTCAAGAAACAGAAAACCAATTATCCGCATATATAAAGAAAAGCTTGGTGAGCTTTCCCCTACCTCGCTTACAGTTACTGCAAGTGATTCGGGCACATATAGCGTAGGTGACATGGTTGAGGTCAGTTTGAATGTACCTTTGTTTTTATTTTCCACCGTTACAGGCTATGCTTTGCCCTTTGTTATTTTGTTTTTCACCATCCTTATAATGAATGCTCTGACCGACAATATTCTCATTATTGAAGCTGTCATTTTAGGAATGCTTTTTGTTTCCTATTTTTTCGCTGCACAAATAGCAGCGCTTCCCTTTTTCAGGCGCATTAATGTATGCAGAATAAAAGGTATTATCGAAATTGAAGAATAAAAAACGTCTGCGACAATCCTTTGAAATAGTTGTAACAAGGTAAAAAAGCTGTTGAGCAATGCTCAACAGCTTTTTTGTTTATTATTCATCCTCTAAAATGCTCTGCTTTTCCTTTTCCGCTATTTTCTCACGGATTTTTTCTTCGATTTCAGCTGCAATTTCAGGATGCTCCATTATGAATATCTTGGCATTTTCTCTGCCCTGACCGATGCGCATGTCACCGTAAGCAAACCATGCACCGCTCTTCTGAATAATGCCCAAAAGCACGCCCATGTCAACCATGCTGCCTTCCTTGGATATGCCCTTGCCGTACATCATATCGAATTCGGCTTCCTTAAAGGGAGGTGCAACCTTATTCTTAACAACCTTAACCCTTGTTCTGTTGCCTACAAATTCTGTGCCATTCTTAAGAGTTTCAACCCTTCTTACATCCATACGTACAGAGGCATAGAACTTAAGCGCTCTACCACCGGCTGTAACCTCGGGGTTGCCGTACATAACGCCAACCTTTTCACGAAGCTGGTTGATGAAAATACAAACTGTGTTGGTCTTTGCCAATACGCCTGCAAGCTTTCTCATTGCCTGGCTCATAAGCCTTGCCTGTAAGCCAACGTGACTGTCGCCCATTTCGCCGTCGATTTCAGCCTTGGGAACAAGAGCCGCAACAGAGTCCACAACGATAACATCAAGTGCACCGCTTCGTACAAGTGCTTCGGCAATTTCAAGTGCCTGCTCACCTGTGTCGGGCTGTGCAACAATCAATGAGTCAACGTCAACACCAATGTTTTTTGCATATGTAGGGTCAAGCGCATGCTCCGCATCAATAAACGCTGCTTCGCCGCCACGCTTCTGAGCTTCGGCTATAATATGAAGTGCAATTGTTGTTTTACCGCTGGATTCAGGGCCGTAAATTTCAATAATTCTTCCCTTGGGCACGCCACCTATACCAAGCGCCATGTCCAAAGTGAGGCTACCTGTGGGAATTGCTTCAATGTTAAGGTGAGCATTGCTGCCCAGCTTCATTACGCTACCCTTACCAAACTGCTTTTCTATCTGACTCATTGCTATCGCAAGAGCTTCCTTTTTTTCAATTGACATTTTAATACCCTCTTTCTTCGAGAAATATTTTGTACGAACATCTGTTCTCATTATAGAACAGTTTTTTTATTTTGTCAATAGTTTTATTTCATTTTATAAACATTAAAGGAAAGAGGCGGTACTGTAAGGTTTATTTCCCTGCTTCCGCCAACGGGGCGATTAATGGTACGAGGTGAAACCTTATCCTTATTATCCATGGTGTTAATATCTTCAAAGCTTTCGCTTGTGAGGTTAATTTCTTCTATAGCCTGAACACCTTGGGGAAGATTCAGCACAACGTCCTTCTTGCCGCCACGGTTTGCAACCTTAAGAATGTATTCGCCCGACTTTTCGCTATAGCCTGCGCTAATATACACATCGCTATCTTCCTCACGTTCAAACTGCATAGTGTAGTCGGGCAGGTTATTGCCAAACATTGCCTGCACATGGTAGGAGGGTGTAAGCATAATTTCATGATTGTTAACAAAAATCATGTCGGGATGCCACTGAGTGTAGCCCACTCTTGCAAAAAGAGGTGCATAGCTCGCCAGAACAACCACGTCAGCATTTCTTTCAAAGCCTGTCATCATAGCTGCCTCGGCAACTGCCGCTTCTAAGCTGTTGGGCTTTGGCTGCTTGTCACCAATGTGGCACGCATACTCGCCTGCAAAAACCTTTACACCGTCACGGTCGTAGCTGTCGTAGCGGTTTGCGTTGTCAAACATCCATTCACTCTTAACGTAATAGTGCTCGTCAACAGCGTAGGCAAAGTCGCTCTTTTTGCCACGGAGCCATGCGTACGCCTTGTCAAATTCCTTACCCTGAGCTGAGGGACCCGAGGAGGTTATGAGCTTAATGTCGGGGTAAAGGGGCGCTATTACCTTCTGGAAGGCTTCGTAACGTTCAAAATAGTTTTCTTCCCACTGCTCATTGCCAATGCCTAAGTATACAAGGTTGAAGGGCTCTTCATGACCCATGCTGGCGCGTATAGCCGCCCATTTATTTGTTTTGGGGTCACCGTTTGCAAATTCAATAAGGTCTATTGCATCCTGAATGTATTCGTCAAGCTCGTCCATGGGAGCACATTCGCCTGTTTTATACTGGCACGCCATGCCGCAATTAAGCACAGGCAGAGGCTGTGCACCAATGTCCTCGCAAAGAAGGAAGTATTCGTAAAAGCCTAAGCCGTAGGACTGGAAATAGTCGTGGGCTGTTACACCTACATTACCGTCCTGCCAACGGTTCCAGTTAATTTTTCTTTCTTCAATGGGGCCTATTGTGTCTTTCCATCTGTAACGGTTTTCAAGAACTGTTCCCTCAACAATGCAACCGCCGGGGAAGCGCACAAAGCCGGGCTTAATGTTTTTAAGCGCCTGTGCCATGTCGGCTCTTAAGCCGTTCTTTCTGCCCATGAAGGTATCACGGGGAAAAAGGGATGCCATGTCAATATCACACTCGCCAGCTTCCTCAAAGGTTAAATAAAGCTTTGCGTTGTAAACGGTTTCGCTGCTTTCAAGCTCAAGAGCATACTTTTTCCATGCATTAGATGCTGCCTCAAAGGTTTTACTTGCGCAAACTGCATTGTCGGTTTTAATTTCCACCTTAAGCTTTGCGTTGCCCTTTACATAAATTGAAAAGTCATACAGCTTGCCTTTTTCGCAGAAAATGCCTTCGTAGGCACGGTTTACAATGCCCTCTCCCGCGTTGCCCCTTATGCGCGCATACTGAGGGTTAATACTATTCATGGGGCTTTCTGTTTCGCTTGTGAAAAGGCTCTCTCCCACCTTGTCCCATGCTGTAAGAGGCGAAATGTCCTCAAACTCCATAGTGGGGAAAAAGTCGAAGGAACGGTTTTCAAGAAGCTCGGCATACAAGCCTCCGTCTGCACCATAGTTAATGTCTTCAAAGAAAAGACCTATCATGTCAGGGTTAACATTAACACCCTTTTTATTTGTAATTGTTATTTTCATTGTTTTCTCTCCTTTTTTTCGGGCATGGGAAGCTGTGCCAGAAGTATTGCCGCAAACATAACCACGCAGCCTGTAATCTGCCTTGCGTTCATTGCATCACCAAGAATTATCCACGCTGCGATTACGCTTACACATGCTTCCAAACTCATGATAATTGAGGCTACTGTGGGGTTAAGATTCTTCTGCCCTATAATCTGTAAGGTGTATGCCACACCGCTTGAAAGTACGCCTGCGTATAAAATGGGGATCCACGCCTGAAGGTTGAAGGTAACAGCAAAGCTATTTGTTACCAATGCACCTATTGTGCTTATAACTGCAGAGGTAAAAAACTGTATACAGGCTAATTTCACACCGTCAACCTTTGGCGAATAGTAATCTACCAGAAGAATCTGTATGGTGAAAATAAGTGCACAGATAAACACAAGCACGTCTGCAAATTCGACCTTAAAAACTTCCCCCGCAGGAATGCAGAGTATGTAAAGACCAACAGCTGCAATTATTGCAGCTATATATGCTGTTATGGGACATTTCTTTTTTATGAAAATGCCTGTTATGGGAACAAGCACTATGTAAAAGGCTGTTATAAAGCCTGCCTTACCTGCACTTGCATCACTTAATTGAATGCCGAACTGCTGAAAGCAGGTGGCACTGCAAAGTGCAATACCGCAAAGCACACCACCTATAAGAAGGGTTTTATTGCTCCACTTCTGCGCATTTTCACCACGACTCTTGTCACGCAGGTATATAAAGGGCAACAAAACTGCCGCACCAATGTAGTTACGTATTCCGTTAAAGGCAAAGGGGCTCCAGTGCTCCATGCCCACATCCTGAGCCACAAATGCCACGCCCCAGATAATTGCTGTAATTAAAAGAAGTATGGAGCTTTTAATTTGTTTATTCATTTTGTCCACCTCAAAAAGTCAGGCCATTTTTCGCCCGATCAGTCCTTCCATTTTTTCCAGGGGGCATTTCCCGTGCTCCACATTGCTTCAAGGGCTTCATGCTCTCGTTTAGAATCCATAGGCTTCCAGAAACCGTTGTGTATGTAAGCTTTAAGCTCGCCCTCGCTTGAAAGCTTGGAAAGCGTGTATTCCTCTAAAACGGTTTTATCGTTTTCAATGTAATCAAAAACCTGAGGGTTCATGACCATATATCCACCATTAATTCGAGCCGCATCATATGCTGCCTTTTCGCGGAAGGAATAAATTGAGTTTTCATCGTCAATGCCTAAAATACCAAAGCGCTGTTCCATTGTAACTGCAGAAATTGTAGCAATCTTCCCATGCTTTTTATGGAATGCTACAAGCTCGTTTATATCAATGTCACACAGGCCGTCACCATAGGTGAGCATAAAGGGCTCGTCGCCAACGTATTTCTTAATTCGCTTTACCCTGCCACCTGTCATGGTATTAAGCCCTGTGTCAATAACAGTAACCTTCCAGGGCTCTGCATGGCGGTTATGTACAATAACCTTGTCATCCTCTGTAAAGTCAAAGGTTACATCACTTGTGTGCAGAAAATAGTCAGCAAACCATTCCTTTATAACGTGCTGCTTGTAGCCTGCGCAAATGATAAAGTCGTTAAAGCCATAGTGTGAATATGTTTTCATTATATGCCAGAGAATGGGCATTCCGCCTATTTCTACCATGGGCTTGGGGCGGAAAATGCTCTCCTCGCTTATACGGGTGCCAAAGCCTCCCGCAAGAATTACCACCTTCATTTTTACACCTTCTTTTATGTCATAAAAACTCATGATAAATTATATCATTTGCCATATACAATGTCAAACAAAAAAGCCCTTTTACATGAAGCGTGTGAAACAGCGAATTTTGTCTCCTTTTCAGTGCAATTACTGTTACTTTTATCCTTTTTCAAATTTTTTTGAACTTTTTTCAAAAAACAGTTGCATTTTCAAAAAAAGTATGTTAATATAACCCTTGCGTTTAGAAAACCAAACATTTTTGTGCTTGTAGCTCAGCTGGATAGAGTATTTGGCTACGAACCAAAGGGTCGGGGGTTCGAGTCCCTCCAAGCACGCCAAACAAAAAGGCATTCACGAAAGTGGGTGCCTTTTTGTTTGGTTGTAGATTAAAGCGAACACCCGACCCTTTGGGGAGGGGGAACCGAGCAACGACCGCGTCCTGCGGACGATGAAGGGAGTGCGCAGGGTTGTGCCGTGGTCTGCAATCGGCAAGCGTATGCGCCGCCGATTCAGGGAACCACAAACGGGTAGAGTCCCTTTTTTTAACATTCACGTAAGTGGGTATCCGTTTTCCTTTGCTTTTTTGTTCAAAAGGGACTCGAACCCTGAGAGGGCACGAGGCGTTAAGCGAAACAATCCGGTGAATTGTTTCGTAGCCGAGTGGTGCGCAATCAGCCACTCGGAACCATGCCGAGGGCTGATAAGCAGGTAAGACTTGCGCAGCAAGGCTGTGTCCCTCCAAGCACGCCAAACAAAAAGGCATTCACGAAAGTGAGTGCCTTTTTGTTTGGTTGCGCTTTAAAGTGAACACCCGACCCTTTGGGGAGGGTTCACTCTGCACTCTGCATTCTGCACTCTTCACTAATTAAAACCTTTACAGAAAAAATTATCTGTGTTACAATAAGGTATATAATTGTCTCTTTTTATCGGAAAGGAAAAGTATCATGGCTAAAATTGAAATTGCTAACCCCATAGTACCTATCGAATTGAATTTTATAAACAAATATCTTCCTGAGGCAAATCCCACCCATGTTATGGTGTACATATATGCATTAGGATTGTGCTATTCAAACAAGCAGTCGGACAATGCGTCCATAGCCGAAGCTCTCGACATTTTGGAATCAGACGTTATCAAAGCCTGGAAGTACTGGGTAAAAACAGGGCTCATTGCCCTCGGTGAGGACGGCACTGTGACCTTTCTGTCAACCAATGTTGAAGAAAGAAGCGAAAAGGCAGAGGTCCCCGATGCACCGAAGGAAGAGCCGAAAGCA
Organism: Clostridia bacterium; assembly: GCA_017414645.1. Classification (GTDB taxonomy): domain Bacteria; phylum Bacillota; class Clostridia; order UMGS1883; family UMGS1883; genus RGIG1927. Next base: position 20,191 of record JAFQLL010000007.1, read on the forward strand.
AAGGCAAAGGGCTTCGCAGAAGAAACTAAAAAGACCTCCAAGCGCGACATTCCCATGGAGGAAATAACCGAAAAAATGGGTATTAAGAAAGGCTTTTCAGATACTCTCAGCATGGCACAGCTTATCTGGGAGAAGCCCTTTACACCAACCGAAATTAAAATGCTGTATTCCTTCATGGATTGGTACTCCTTCTCAAGTGAGGTGCTTACCATGATTGTTGAATATTGTGCATTGGAAGAAAAAACAAAGAACATCAAATACATGGAAGCTGTTGCCGAAAGCTGGGCAAATGAAGGCATTACAACCATGAAGATGGCAGAAAAGATTATAAACAAAAAGCAGAAGGAATTAAGCATGCTCAAAAAGTGTGCTCAGATATTCTCTCTTGGCAGAGCCTTTTCTGACAAGGAAGCTAACTACATTTCTGAGTGGACAAACACCTTCGGTATGAGCGAAGCAATGATAAAGGAAGCTTATGCCAGAACAACCATCAATACGGGCAAGTTAAGCTTCCAGTACATGAACAAAATTCTTTCCTCCTGGTCTAAAGACGGCATAAAAACCCTTGCCGCACTCAAAGAGGCGGAGGGTTCCCGTAAGAATGCGCAGAAAACGCAGCAACAAGGCACTTCGTCAAACTACGACTTTGACGAAATAGAACGCCTGGCGCTTGCAAAACGTCTGAAAAAAAATCAGTAAGAGGTGCAGAAAATGCTCAATTCAAACATAATGGACGTTATACGTCAGAGAAGAGATAACCGCAACAACCTCATAAGAACAAGAAAAAACGAGGTGTTTTCACGTATCCCCCGCATTGCCGAAATTGAAAACAGGCTTACTGCCACGGGCATGGTGCTTCTCAGCCGTGTTGCAGATAACGAAATGTCGGCAGAGGAATTTGTAGCAAAAATAATGGCTGAAAATCGTGAGCTTAATGAAGAGAAGGCCCGTTTGCTTACAGATAACGGCTACAGCGTGGATTATTTTGACCCCCCCTTCGTTTGCTCTCTTTGCTCCGACACAGGCTACAACAGCGAAAACAAGCTTTGCACCTGTCTCAAAACCGAGTTAACCAAAAGAGCCCTCAGGGAAGCAAATCTTACAGATCACATGGCAGGGCATACCTTTGAAACCTTTGACCTTTCCTATTATTCGGCAGAGTTCAACCCAACCTATGGTACAAGTGAAAGAGAAAACATTTTAAGCATACTCAACCTTGCAAAAGAGTTTGTAACAAGCTTTGACACCTATCCGAAAAATCTTTTGTTTTACGGCTCCAGCGGTTTGGGCAAAACCTTCCTTTCCTCAGCAATTGCAAATGAACTTATAAAAAAGGGTGTTGACGTGCTTTACATAAGCTCAAATAATCTTTTCTCCATTCTTGAAGATATTCACTTCGGCAGAGGTGACGAAAAGAGCCATTATATTTCAGAGAAGGTTTTAAATGCAGAGCTGCTTATTCTTGACGATCTGGGGGCAGAGTTTATAACCCAGTTTACAACAAGCGAATTGTTCCGCATAGTAAACCATCGTTTGCTCACAGGCAAAAAGATGATTTTTTCAACCAACCTTACACTTTCCCATCTTACAAAAACCTATTCGGAAAGAATAGTTTCACGTATAATAGGCGAGTTTGACACCTGCATGTTCTTCGGCGAAGACATACGCAAAAAGAAAGCATTTAATTGAGGTGCAGCATGACATACTTAACTTTACTTGAAAAGCATATTGATGAACTTGGCAAAATTCTTATTGCATTCGAAATGAATTCTCCCGCAGCCATAAGAATGCTGGAAGACGAAAAAAAAGCCCTTTCCCTCCGCTACGATATTGACGACCCCATGGGCCTTGACTTTTACGCACCTGCGTGTTACAACGCTCTTGCAGTAATCCGCAGTGCAATTGAACAGGACAAAATTAACCCTCAGCTTGCTTCTTACGTGAAGGATGCACGTGACGAGCTTTGTGCAATAGCTGAGTACATGCGAGAATCTTACTAAGGAGGGATTTATATGCCTGTTATAGCAATAGCACTGTTGGTAACAAGCCTTTTTCTTGCCAACTTTTTCAAAAAGAAGTTGGGTGCATTTGCGCCCGCAGTTCTTTTTCTGGCAACAGCATTAATATGTGAAATTTTTTGTTTTAACTTTGAGTCGTTCCGTTCACTTACTTATCCCGAGCTTGAAGGATATACAATAGAATGCTCTCCTACGGTAAAAAAGACCCTTAATGGCTATGAGCTTCGCACAGCGTCTGACTATATTTCCATTAAAAATTTTAATGCACCTGTTGAGAACATTTATGTTAAAACAAACACAACACGTCATCTCATACGTTTTTTTGTGTCTGACAGTGCAAATGTAAACCGTTACCATGCGGGCGACCGCACCATTTCGCGCTACAGTGAGCAATCCTCATACATTAAAACCAACTTTACCGGAAGTGCAACGGAGATAAAGCTTTACATTCCCGACATAAGCAACCGAATTATTACACTTTCCGACATAAAGCTTAACTGCACAAGACCCGTATTTTTCAGCTTACTCAGACCTTTGGCGTGCTTTTTGGTTTTAATGTTTGTATATTATATAATAGTAAAGAAGGGCTTATGGAAGAAAAAGTTCAACCCCGAAAGCAAGAGGCAGTCTAACTTTACAATGTTTGTTGCCTGCACACTTGCAGTAATCTTTCTGGCCATTCCCTACCTTAACCCGGGCTTTATAAATCCCACCTGGGCACACCACAACCAGTACAACGAGCTTGCACAAGCCTTTCTGGACGGGCAGCTTCACCTGGAAAAAGAGGTTCCCGATGTTCTCAAGGAAATGGAAAACCCTTACGACCGTTATGAAAGAAAGCGCGTGTTCAAGGAAGCAGGCATTGCAGAGCCCTGGGACACAGCCTATTATAACGGAAAGTATTATGTATACTTCGGCGTGCTCCCGGCACTTATTTTCTACCTGCCCGCACAGCTTCTGGGGGTAGACTTCCCCAACTTCCTGGCGATAGTAATATTCTCCTGGGTACTTATAGCGGGCGTGTTCCTGCTATATGGCAAGATAATAAAAATGTATCTTGATAATAACATTCCCTATCTTTTGTATCTGGTTTTAAGCACTGTTACCGTTATAACGGGCGGCGTGCTTTACATTATAAAACGACCTGATTTTTATTCTATACCAATAATAGGTGCGTTGGCGTTTACAATAATGGGCTTCTACTTCTGGGTAAGCTCCCTTGACGGTGAAAAGCTCTCAAGATGGCGCATGTTTACAGGCTCGGTATTTATGGCACTTGTGCTCGCGCTCAGACCCAACCTTGTGTTCTTCTCCTGTACGGCGTTCATGCTTTACTGGCAGAGCGTTTTCACAGACCGCGAGCTTTTGTCAATAAACAGCAAGCTTTCTGACGAAAAATACCGTGGCTTGAAAAACACAATTGCATTCTGCGCACCATACATTATTGTTGGCGTGCTTATAATGATTTACAATGCGGCAAGGTTCTCTTCTCCCTTCGACTTCGGCGCAAGCTATAACCTTACCACAAGCGACATGACACAGCGCGGCTTTGCTCTCGACCGTTGGGGTCTTGGCTTTTTCGAATACCTTTTCCGCCCGCCGTCAATTTCGGGCACATTCCCCTATTTATCTTCATCAACACCTTCCACATCTTACATTGGCTTCACAAGCCGCGAAGGCATGTTTGGAGGAATATTCGCAACCTACCCCATTCTTTGGTCTCTTTTTGCAATGCATAAAACAAAAGGTTCAAAGCCCTTTAAGTTTGCATTGGTGCTTCTTGCAGCAGGCCTTATCACCTGTCTTGTGGACATTCAGGCAGGTGGCATTCTGCCTCGTTACACCTGCGACTTTGCAGTGTTCTTTGTAATGGCAGCCGCAATCACCCTCATGATGCTTTATAAGGAATACCCGTCTCTGGCAACAAAGTTTGCCGCCTGGGGGCTTTTATGTATGGTAATTTTTGACGTGCTCCTTATTATTGCAGGAGGCTCGTCCACAATACAGTCCATGAACAAGCAGGTTTATATGAAGCTGTTCAATGAATTTGCATTTTATCTGTAAAAAGAACAAAGTGTCTCCGACACTCTCTGACGATAGTTGCAATCAAAGTAAACAGAGGAGAAAACACTTTGTAATGCCATGTGCGTTTTCCGAGTTTTGCGAGGAAATTCTCGCACGGCAATAATATAAAATTTATTTTTTGCCTTATAGGAAATGCGCAATTTCCTATAAGGCAAAAAACCGCGAAAAGTTCTTCGCGATTTTTTGTTTTAAAAAAATTTTTAACTTATGCAACTTTTTGCCCCTTTCGCAAGTATTATATATGAAAGGTCCCAACAGCCTTTCGCCACGCAGGGGATTTTTGGGAATTTGTTCCTGCCACAGTGTAGCCAAATGGCGTGCTTTCTGTACTGTAGGATCCCAAACGCGGTTGTCAGATGGGTTCGGCACTCCTCCAACGCCGAACCTGTCAGGATAACCTCCTGCACATACAGAAATTCAGAAGAGGGGTTTTGACATGGACAAGCTTATTCGTAACACGTTGATAATGGCTGCTTCAGCCGTGCTTTTAGCATTAGTAACCTTTGCTTCGGCTATGCCCATGAGCAACCTTATGGAAAAAGCAGGCTACAATGTATCCTGGAGCGAAAAGCATCACACCGTAACCATTGAAAAACAACCTGTCAAGAAGTCTTTTTCTACTAACGCCACCATCACGAAGGTGGGTAACGGCTACGTGCTGGCTCAGACAGAAAAGCTTGGGTCAATATGCTTTATATTTGACGGTAAAACAATTATTTCAAACGGAAGCTCCTCTGACCTTTGCCCGGGGCAAAACATAAAAATCTATTTTGGCGACATGCTCACATCAACCTCTACTCCGCAAAGCTATGCACGAGAGGTTGTAATAATATAAACGCACACACGTAAAACACATACAAAGAAAAGTGACCGTTTCAATAGTTGAGCGGTCACTTTTTCTTTATGCGGAGAACTCGGTGGATTTCCTTTGGGATGACGACTCTGCCTAAGTCGTCAATTCGTCTTACTATTCCTGTGGCTTTCATATATTAAGTCTCCTTTATTTTTGGGCAATTCACGAATTGCCCCTACGATTTGAATTTGTAAAACTATTGTTTGAAGTTAGAGGAATTTTATCCAAAGAAAAAAGTGGTATTTACACTTTTGTAAAAGCATGGTATAATAAAGAAAATCGTTTGGAGGTTAGTTGATGTGATTAATGGTTTATATGAAAATATAGGTGAAAAAATTAAAAATTTAGCAAAGTGGATTTTCATTGTGGAAGCCGTTGGCATCATAATAACCGGGTTGATATTAATATTTAATGATGTTGTATTATACGGACTTCTTACTTTGTTTTGCGGTCCTATTATTGCTTGGGTTTCATCTTGGATTTTATATGCATTCGGTGAACTTGTTGAAGATGTACACGCAATACGCAATAAAGAAGGAACGACTGTGGAAAAAGCAAAACGTGAAGCTGAAATAAAAGCACGATGTGAGGTTGAACGGAGAACAGCACACGAAGCATGGGAGAACGCTAAGTTTACGGCTAAAGAAATTGCAGAAAAAAAGATGACTGAAGCTACTGTGCTTGAAAATTTAAGAAAATCCTTTGAGAGCAGTCCTCCTATACAAAAGCCGAGTGGATTTTATTCGAATAATTCTTGGGCGAATGAAATTGAAAAATTATCTGCCGGTGAAATATATATAAGATATCTTGATAAAGACGAATGGTCGGAATCATACCGATATATATGTTATTTAGAACTGAAAAAAAGGTTGAAGATAAAATAAACAAGCGGAGTGAATTTCACTCCGCTGTTATTCTTGTGTAAACTATGTATCGCACAACAAAACTTGTCGAAATCTATCAATGTCGTCAGTAAGGGGCCACCCTTCGCCTTTACGCAAAAAAGACTACGGTTAATCCCGTAGTCTTTTTTGAATAAAATTTAAATTTTAGTGAGCTGCTTTCCATTCCTTAGCCTTAGCTTCGGACATTCTTGTGATCTTTTCCTTCGGATAAATAGATTCAGCACCGCCGTTAGTATAAAGGAAATACTTACCTGTAGGTGTTACATAAAGAATTTCTTCATAACCTGTAGCGTCACCAAATTCACCGCTTGTGTAGCTAGCTACTACTTCTGCTGTTTCTGTGTCGTACTCAACCTTACAAATAATCTGCTTCATGGGTAAATCATCCCTTTCAATATAAATTATTTTAAGTCGTTCCTCGATGACACAAAGACCTTTTCCATCTTTGTTAATACCATTATATATCAAATTTTTTCAACTTTCAATACCCATTTTACACCAAATTCGGCATTATAAGGTGGTTTTTTTAGGTTACAATGCTTAATTATCGTCCTTTTTTCCGCGAAGTCTTGCTTTGGCATCCTTTACACTCTCGCCATCACGGGTAAGGTACCGGTCAACAAATTTGTCCTCTATTTTTGTGTAGCCTTCTACTACTCCCTTTTCAATTTTCTTATAGCCTTCTACTACACCTTTTTCGATTTTTTCAAGACCTTCTGTTATTTTCGATTTAGCCATTTCTTTATTCTCCTTTTTCATAATTAAATTTAAGCCTATAAAAACTACAATAATACACATGCCTGCTCCGCTCAGAGCATTAAACAGGGCAATATCATCAACTGTCATGCCCTCAAACGTTACAAGCATTGACCTTTGAAGCGAATATATGGATACTACCGCATCGGTAACGGTTATACTCGTAAGAGTTTTTAATCGCACGGAATTCTTTTTTCCGGTTTTAATAAACCCAACTATTGCCAGAGTGAGCTTTGTAAAGGCATACAGCGCGATTGTTATCATTACTATTTCATGGTGCACTGTTGCACCCATTTGCCCTACTGAGAGGTATACGGTAAAGCCCAGTATTACCGGAAGAGCAAAAAGCATGCCGCCTGTAAATTTCATAATAAAACTATCGGCTTCTTCAGCTTTTTTGGAAAATGCTATTATCGAAATTCGCATTACGCTTAATATTACGTAATAGGCTCCGGCCGTTAAAAACCACACCGAGTCTGACACAATGCCCAACACACAGTTATATACGGCAAATATAAGATTTATAGCAAAGCGTATCTGCTCCTTATTCTTTAAAACCATTTTACTTCAAGCCCTTTGTCATGGGAATAAGCATAAGCAGAAGAAGTATGCCTGCCAAGCCTATAATTGTGCCTATCACAAACTTTTCCCACACAAGGCAAAAGCACATGCCCACGCCAAGTGTCAATGCACCCAAAATTCCGAATGCAGTTATAAGAATCATTCTGCCGTTTAACTTTATGGGTGCTTTATTCTCCATTTTTCTCCATACAATCAAAGTAATTAAACCTAAAACAATGCCTACTGCGCCAAAAACTATGCCCTGCTTAAAGGCATTCCATTCGGGCAAAAGAGCCATACACATGCCAAGGGAAAACAACACGCCCGAAACGGTTCCAAGCATCATTGCAACAAAACTGCTTTTCTTCATACAAAACACTCCTTTAATTTTTATTAAACCAACACTTGTTTGTTTAATTCATTTATAGTATAATATTGCTGTGAAACAAATTCAACCATCAATATTCCAACGTTTGTTGGTTTAATAAAAAAGGAGTTACATATGAACGTAAAAAATAACAAACGCCGCCGCGAATCTATCGAAAAAATTGAAAAGGCATTTATGGAAATGCTCATGGAGAAGGATATCAGCGAAATTTCGGTGACAGACATCTGCACTGTTACAAAGCTTAATCGCAGCACCTTTTACGCAAATTTTGACGACATTTATGCCCTTGCAGACAGTTTGCGCATAAAGCTTGAAGCCGACTTTAACGCACAGTTTGAAACCGAACAAAGCCGCGATGCACTGCAGATGTTCCGTCATATATACGAAAACCAGCTTTTTTATAAAGCTTATTTCAAGCTGGGCTACGACGAAAGTCATAAGGTTTATGTTTACGACATTCCACGTGCGGAAAAGGATTTTGAAAACAAGCATATAAAATATCATATCGAATTTTTCCGTAGCGGCTTTAATGCAATGGTAAAACTGTGGCTCAATACGGGTTGTAAAGAAACCCCCGAAGAAATGGCAGAAATATTAAAAGCAGAATATAAAGGAAGATAAGTGTAGCCTTCCGCATGCTTAGCAAACCCCGATGCATATTGCATCGGGGTTTGTTTTAATTATTGATAATTTCCTTTGCCATTGCAACCAATTCTTCCCTGCTAAGCTTGCCATCCATCTGCATAAGAGAGTGCCTTACGCCATCCTTTTCAAAGTTTGCAGACTGCACTGTAATTATCTCAACCTCTGATGCACCATAGCTGAATACCAGCTCGCCGTTTCCCTCTGCCCTTTTGTCCTCTTCTGTCAGTTCATAATCGGTAGGCACAAACTTATTCACAAAAGCATTATAGTAAATATCAACGTCGTTTTCAGAATATACCATATCACCGTCAAAAGGCATATCGGCTTCAAACTTATCCTGGGAATAAATTACTCTGTCGCCGTCCTTTTCGTAATAAAAGCTTGTTGACTTGAACTTTTCAACAGTATTATTAGTGTCATCTGCAAGGCGATTGTTCACAACATGACCACGATTGAACGCATAGCCGTTTTCAAATGTGTCAATAAGCACAACCTCATAGCCAATCTCGTCATAAAGCTTTTCACCCTCGGGCAATTCGTAAAACTCGTCTGTAAGGCTGGTTGACGAATACCATGTTGTTGCAATGCCGCTTGCCGCAAAAGCCGTTATTCCTAAAATGAGTGTTGCACAGATGGCAACAAGTGCAATCTTTGTTTTGTGTGTCATAGTACAAACCTTCCTTTCATTTTCGGAGGACTGTATATGACCTTTCACCTTGTCACAAATCACACTAACCTCCGCGTCAAGCACAGACTGCATAGAGCTTTTCTTTTCAAAGTGCCTCATAACCATTCCTCCTTCAACAATTCTTTCAATTTCTTTTTTCCTCTCATAAGATGCGTTTTAATGGTTGATTCATTCATTTCCATTGCCTTTGCAATTGTTCTGATTTTTTCGTCGTACTTATACCTTCGTACAAATATCTCAAAGTCTGTCTCCCCAAGCTCTTTTACTGCATTCCACAATGCATCGGATACAAGCTTTTCTTCTATGCTGTCATGCTCCTGGGCACCACCTATATCATCTAACGGACTGCAGAAAACTTCTCTATTAATCCGCCTTAACGCTAGGTTTCGTGCAACTGCAGCAATGTATGAGCGCACAGTCCCTTTTTCAAGGTTTATGTAGTCGACATTTTTCCAGAGCGTTATAAAAACATCACTTATAATCTCCTCGCCGTCTTCCTTTGAAAGACGGTTTCCTGCCAGATTGTATAAAACCGTCGAAAGATACGGTGTGTAGTTTTTTATAGCCTGCTCCAGTGTTCGTACATCCTTCTTTTTCAACTTTTCCAAAAGCTTTTTTTCATCAACCATAAAACTAACCTCATTGTACAACTAAACGCGTTTAAGCTTTACACTATTATATAGCATAAAAAACTTGAAAAGGTTTCACAAATTTTTAAAAATTTAAAGCCCGATACTCATGTATCGGACTTCATTTTTAAAATATTCTCTTTTATTTTTTCTGCAGTTTTTATAAATTCCTCATCACTTTTTCCCGTAGGGTCGTCAAGACCCCAGTCGTACCTTTCTCGGCATAAAATGTACGGGCAATTCACATTACAGCCCATGGTTATAACAATATCGGGTGTGGGTATGTCTTTTATCAGCTTTGAATACTGTGCAGTCATATCAATATCAAAATGCTCCTTCATAATTCGCACCGCATCGGAATTTATAGAAGGCTTCGTTTCCGTACCTGCACTGTAGCACTCAAAGCTTTCCGACAGATACTTTTTGCCGAAGGCCTCTGCCATCTGACTGCGGCAGGAATTGTGCACACAGATAAAAGCTATTTTAGTTTTTGCCATAAAAAGGACACCTTTCTTTTAAGCATTGCTCATTTCTCATGCTGAATGCACACTTAATACCCCCTGCAGGAATTTTTACGTTATAATTTTCATTTATAAAATCCACCGCTGTTTTCATTGCAAAAAATGCATCGCGCTTACAGCAGCGTGGGCCACCTGTTTTGGCAATTTCCATAACAGCCTTTGAGGTATACTGCATGTGAAGTCCCCAATCAGTCTTGGACAAAGGGCCTGTGTTATCAATAATAGCAAGCGCCGCACCAATGCTTGTAACAGCACCGCACACGCCCCATTGCCCGCACATTGCCCCGGGCATTTTCAGGCTTTGCTCCATAAGAGAGTTTAAACACTCGGCAATATTAATGCTTCCGCCTGCGTTATGAAAGACCGTCAGCATGCACGCCCCATCTAAAAAGTGATGCTCAGGACCATGAATGCGCACAAAATCCATGCTTGCAATTTTATAAAACAGCTTCAGGGGGTTTGTTTCATTTGTTTTAAGACATTCTTCTTTTATATGTTCAATCCGTTCTTCCATTGTGTAGTCCATAAAAACCTCCGATGATATCATTCTAATTTCATTATGCAATAAGAACACCTTATTGTCAATAAAATAAGAATGGCTCCGCGTGGCAAACAAAAAACCGATGCTACTGCATCGGTTTTGTTATTTGCAAGGTACCCTATTATTCCCACTCGATAAAGTTTTCTTGTTACTAAACTTATTTGTTTAGTGTTTTATGGATTTTAGCGTGTATTTCCTCTCTAATCTCCATATTATTTTACTTTGCTAGATTTTTTAGTATCAAAGTAGTATCACGCCAAGTATTACATATATTTCCTCTTGACATTTATTGTGATACCACAAATAAGCAAATATTTCAAGTGCCTTGGGGAAAATTGTAAAATATGTGATTCTATTCAATTATATTATTAAAGGAAGAAAATAGCTCTATCAACTCTACCATAGCTTCCATTTGAAGGAAACCGTCTTGGTTATCATGAGCATATATAGATTCACCGGAAGCGTATTTTATATCAATCTGCTCACCATACATATCAGGAAGTCCTGATACATGGTGGGTATATCCATTATGCTTTGCTAAATCATATTTTGATACAACATCCTGAAGTTTTGTCATAAAAGAGGAGTCTGTTTGAAACTCATATTTATCTCCGTTTCCGGCTCGATCGTGCCAATCAAATTTTGCTTTTACTGTATCATCTTCCAACACAGCGCTCAAC
>JAFQLL010000099.1 GCA_017414645.1 Clostridia bacterium
ACCACAATAAAGGGTACGGGATTTGTTGTATGTGCTGTGACGGGGCCCTTTGTTTCGGGGTCAATAAGCTGGTCAGCGTTACCGTGGTCAGCTGTGATGCACGCTACGCCACCCTTAGCCATAATTGCATCAACCATTCTGCCTACGCATGTGTCAACAGCTTCAACTGCCGCTACCGCTGCAGGAATAATGCCTGTGTGACCAACCATGTCGCAGTTTGCATAGTTAAGAATGATAACGTCGAACTTGTCGGCATTGATAGCTTCAACTACTGCATCGCAAACCTCGTATGCGCTCATTTCGGGCTTCATATCAAAGGTTTCAACGTCGGGCGACTTGATAAGAATTCTGTCTTCGCCCTCAAACTGCTTTTCTTCGCCACCATTAAAGAAGAATGTTACATGAGCATACTTCTGTGTTTCGGCAATTCGAAGCTGTGTAAGACCCTTTTTGGAAAGGTATTCGCCCAAAGTCATCGTAAGCTCTTCCGGGGGATATGCAACAGTTACGTTGGGCATTTCTGCATCGTACTGAGCCATGCACACAAAGTGAACGGGGAAATAACCATTTCTTCTTTCAAAGCCTGTGAAGCTTTCGTCAACAAAGGTTCTTGTAAGCTGACGTGCGCGGTCAGGGCGGAAGTTAAAGAAGATAACACTGTCGCCTTCCTTAATCTGTCCGTTCTTATCGCATACTGTGGGAAGCATGAATTCGTCTGTTACGCCGTTTGCGTAAGAGTTCTTAACGGCATCTACAGCATTAGTTTCTTCTACACCTTCGCCGTAAACAAGAGCGGCATAAGCCTTTTCAACTCTATCCCATGCATTGTCACGGTCCATTGCGTAAAATCTGCCTGCAACGGTAGCAATGCTGCCAAGACCGATTTTATCGATTTCTGCCTGTAATTCTTCCATGTATTCTGCAGCAGAAGAAGGAGGCACGTCACGGCCGTCAAGGAAGGTGTGAACGTAAACCTTTTCTACACCCATTGATTTTGCCATTCTGATAAGGCCGTAAAGGTGTGTGTTGTGGCTGTGCACGCCACCGGGAGAAAGAAGACCCATAAGGTGCAATGCCTTGCCCTTTGCGTTTTCCATAGCATCACAAAGAGCCTTGTTCTTTAAGATTGTGCCGTCTTCAATATCCTTTGTAATTTTTACAAGCATCTGGTATACAACCCTGCCTGCACCGATATTTGTGTGACCAACCTCGCTGTTACCCATCTGGCCATCGGGAAGACCAACGTCAAGACCGCTTGCCGCAATAGTTGTGTTAGGGCAAGAAGCAAAATACTTGTCAAGGTTGGGAGTTTTTGCTTCATAAATCGCGTTACCTTCAGTGTTAGGATTAATACCATAACCGTCCATGATGATAAGCGCAACAGGTTTTTTACTCATAGTAATTATCCTTTCTACAATTGCAACTGCACTTCCTAAAGCCCACAACACGGGACATACCTGACCCAATTTGAAAAGCTTTGTTTGCACTTATTAATTTTAACGAAGCAGGTATGTCCCTGTTCCTTATAAAACCGTTGCAATTACCTAATCAAATTAAACTGATATAAAAAGATTTTACGCATTTGCGATGATGGAGAAGTCTTCGCTCTTAAGAGATGCACCGCCAACAAGACCGCCGTCGATGTCGCTCATTGCGAAAAGCTCAGCTGCGCAATCCTTGTTTACGCTACCGCCGTAAAGGATTGTTGTGTTGTCAGCTGTTTCCTGGTCGTAGATAGTTGCAAGGCAAGCGCGGATATCAGCGCAAACTTCGTTTGCCTGTTCACTTGTAGCAACCTTACCTGTACCGATAGCCCAGATGGGTTCGTATGCGATAACGATCTTTGTCATATCTTCCTTGGATACGCCACGGAGAGCAATCTTAATCTGTGTGCGGATGAAGTCAAATGTTACATTGTCTTCTCTCTGCTGAAGGCTTTCACCGCAGCAAAGTACGGGGATAAGGCCCTTTTCAAGAGCCTTTGTAACCTTCTTGTTGATGATTTCGTCACTTTCACAGAAGTATTCTCTTCTTTCGCTGTGACCGATAATTACGTATTCAACGCCGAGGTCCTTCAACATGTCAGCGCTTACTTCGCCTGTGTAAGCACCCTTGTCCATGTAGTAGAAGTTCTGTGCACCAACCTTAACGTTTGAACCCTTAACAACCTCTAAAACTGCGGGAAGGTCTACAAGAGGAGGGCAAACAAGAACGTCGTTCTTTGCACCCTTGCACTTTTCAACGAGCTCTGTTGCGAGCTGCTTTGCTTCTGTGGGTGTCATATTCATTTTCCAGTTGCCTGCTGCTAAAATTTTTCTTGCCATAATAAAATTCATCCTTTCAAGTTTGTGTATCAAAATTCACCAAAAGCGGCCAGATTGACTGACCGCTTTTATTTTATAATTTATCTGTCGAGTAATGCAACGATACCGGGAAGATCCTTACCCTCTAAGAATTCGAGAGAAGCACCGCCACCTGTAGAGATGTGACTCATCTTGTCGCCAAGACCTGCCTGGTTAACAGCTGCAACGCTGTCGCCGCCGCCGATAACTGTAACAGCATCCAATTCTGCGAGCATAGCTGCGATTTCGTTTGTACCCTTTGCAAAGTTAGGCATTTCGAATACGCCCATGGGACCATTCCAAACAACTGTCTTAGCGTCCTTAAGTACGCTCTTAAAGAGTTCAATACTCTTAGGACCGATGTCCAATCCTTCCCAACCTTCGGGAATGTCGCCTTCAACGATCTGTGTGTTAGCATCGTTATTGAAATCGTCTGCTATAACTGTATCAACGGGAAGAACGATCTTGTCGCCTGCTTCGTCGAGCATCTTCTTAGCATATTCAATGTAGTCTGTTTCAAGAAGGCTGTTACCTGTCTTCTGACCGAGAGCTGCCTTGAATGTGTAAGCCATACCGCCACCGATGATGAGCTTGTCTACCTTCTTAAGAAGGTTTTCGATAACGGAAATCTTACTAGAAACCTTAGAGCCGCCAAGAACTGCTACAAGAGGACGAACGGGGTTGTTAACTGCGTTGCCTAAGAATTCGATTTCCTTGTTGATAAGGTAACCGCCTACAGCAGGAAGGTGTTCTGCTACACCAACGTTGGAGCAGTGTGCACGGTGAGCTGTACCGAAAGCATCGTTTACGAATACGTCAGCAAGAGAAGCAAGCTCAGCAGAGAATTCGGGAACGTTCTTTGTTTCTTCCTTTCTGTAACGTGTGTTTTCAAGAAGAACAACGTCGCCTTCTGCCATTGCAGCAACTGCTGCCTTTGCGTTTTCGCCAACAACTGTGTCGTCAGCTGCAAACTTAACTTCCTTACCAAGCTTTTCAGAAAGACGCTTTGCAACGGGTGCAAGGCTCATGGAAGGAACGGGTTCACCCTTGGGCTTACCCATATGAGAGCAAAGAATAACCTTTGCGCCGTTTTCTACAAGATAGTTGATTGTGGGCATAGCGCCAACAATTCTGTTTTCGTCTGTGATATTGCCTTCTGCGTCAAGGGGAACGTTGAAGTCACATCTTACGAGGACTCTTTTGCCTCTTACTTCAACATCTTCAAGTGTTTTCTTGTTTAACATAACTATCACCTCATAAAATATTTTTTTCACATGTAGTTATTATAACACACAATATTCCTGCTTTGCAATATTTTTCTTATAAAATTATGGACAACTTATGTAAAATATGCTAACATTTTTTTGAAAGGGGGCGTTATTGTGCCTGCTTATTTTTCCTTGCAAGCAGTATTTAACCGCAAAGACATTCACCCCGCTTTTGTCCGGGATTTTTACAACCATCTTTTTAAATGCGATTTAAAATTCAAAAGTGGCTTTTTGGACGCACAAGGTTTGTCATTCGCAGAAATCGTAGATTGGAATCAGCATAAGCTGGAAAACAACTTCCGCCTCGGCATGGATGAGCATCACTCCAATGATTACAAGCAAATTCTTTTTGATTTTTGCGAATTTTCAGAAGTCAGAGGCTATTGGCTTAACAACTACCCCTCCGATGATGAATTCACTTTTTCCATTATTGTGCCGGAAAGTGAATTGGTGGAAAGCTACGCAACAAATCCATTAACCACAAATGAAGAAATAAAAAAGCTGGAAACTTTAGCCATATCCATGTGGGATTTTGATGCTATGCAAAGCATTCATGCTTCATGGGAATCAGGCTTTGGTGCTCTTTCACCTGCTCAAAACAAGGGGTTACCCATAGCGGATCCATTTGTCATTGTTCCCGAAGAGTATGCAAAGATGTTTCCGAAAGGTATATTTATACAAACAGAAATCTCAAGAAACGGTGTGTTTTTGAAAGAGCAGCCACCATCTCTTCAAAAAAAGCTATGGTCGGCGTTCAGTCACATCGTCAGATTTTTCAAATATTGCTTTAAATAAATAAAAAAATGCAACAATCACCTTGGATTGTTGCATTTTTTGTTATATCAAGGGTTCGGGTCTTGTAATTAAGTGAAGGATGTTGCCTTCAATGTCGCGGAAGAAGAAGGTGGAAATGCCCTTTGCGCTTGTAGCCGGTGCTGTTACAACTTCAACCTTTTCAGCCATAAGGCGTTCTACGGCGCCTTCAAAATCGTCAACAGAGATTGCAATGTGACGGATGCCCTGGCGCTTGGGAGCCAGATCTTCCCTTTCCATTTCTTCTGCGGGGATAAATTCGATCATGCTTTTGTCGGAAAAAGCAAGGAAAATAGTACCCTTTCCGTTGTCGTAAACTACTTCTGTGTCAAACATTTTTGTGTACCAGTCTGTTAAAACCTTTGTATCCTTTGCGATAATCGCAAGATGTTCAATTCCGAAAACCATATTATTCATCCTTTCGTATCAATTTACTTTTATCAGGTAATTGCAACATTTTCATAATGTACGGGGACAGGGCTGCTTTTTGTCGTCGGGAGACGACACCAAAAAGTACGCTTGCGAGCGTCTGTCACCCACCATCCCGCGGTGTGGGTTGAAATTTACATTGTTATTAATTAAAACTTCTCGGAAAAATATATAATACCTATAAGATCGGGGCCTGTGTGACAGCCAATTGTGGGGCCTACCAACGCATCGTCCACAACAATGTTGGGGAACTGTTCGCTTATGGCATTACGTAAAAACGCTGCCTTTTCGTAAACACAGGTATGGATTGTGAAAACCCTGCCAGTGTTAAAATCGCCCATGGTTTTAGCTGCATCCACAAGCTTTTTGTAAATGTTTTTGCTGCCGCGGAGTTTTGCACCCTGTTCAACCAGACCATCCTTTAAAACCAAGATAGGCTTAATGTCAAGCATATTTGCAACAGCAAAGGTTGCTGCATTTATTCTGCCGCCCTTTTTAAGGTGCGTAAGGTCGCCTGTTAAGAAGAATGCATTTGCACTGCTGCAAACCTTTTTAATTCGCTCAATAATTTCGTCGGCACTTTTGCCTTCTTTAAGAAGCTTTGCGCCTTCAATTACTGCAAAGCCGTAAAGCACGCTGTAGGTCATGGAATCGATAACCTCTATACGGAAGCCCTCGTGCTCATCCATAGCCTGCGCTGCCATCATGGTTGCATTCTGGCAGGTGCCGCTTGCTTTACCTGAAATAGATGTGTAAATAACTGTGTCATAGCCTGCCTTGTAAGCCTCTTCAAAAGCTTCTTCAAACTCAATGGGCGAAATCTGCGAGGTTTTTGGAACGTCCTCCATGCTCTTCTCCATTGCGTAAAATTCTTCCAGGCTCTGGTCTATGCCATCAAGAAAATAGTGTTCGCCGTCAAAGGAATATTTTAAGGGAAGAACCTTAATTCCATATTCTTTCGCTCTTTCCGTGCCAATGTCTGAGCCACTGTCTGTCATTAACAAAATTTTAGACATATGCAATTGTTCCTTTCGTTAAAAATATCTTTCTCCAAGCTTTAAAATATCACAAAATCGCATTTTTGTCAACGCATTATCTGGGTGGTCCTCCGGGACCACGGCCGCCGGGGCCACGTCGTCTTCCGCCCATTCCGCCCTCATCGGCGTTAAAGTTCATGGCGTTCATGGTTCTTTGTGCCTTAACAAGGCCTGCATAAATGCCGTCCTTTTCCATAAGCTGGTTATGGGTACCCACCTCTGCAATTCGGCCTTCCTCTAAAACAACAAGCCTGTTTGCATTTTTAAGTGTTGAAAGCCTGTGTGCAATGGCAAAGGTTGTTCTGCCCTTTACCAGGCGGCCTAAAGCCTCCTGAATCTGTGCTTCTGTTTCTGTGTCTACGCTTGCGGTTGCCTCGTCCAGAATAAGAATTTTGGGGTCGGAGATAACAGCACGTGCAATTGCAATTCGCTGTCTTTCACCGCCGGAGAGCCTGTAGCCCTTTTCGCCCACATAAGTATCATAACCGTTTGGAAGCCTCATAATAAAGTCGTGAGCGTTGGCAATTTTTGCCGCGCGCACAACATCGTCAACGGTTGCATCGGGCTTTGCATAGCAAATGTTTGAAAGAATGCTTCCTGCAAAAAGGTAGCTTTCCTGAAGCACAATACCTAAGTTGTGCTTGTAGTATGCCCTGTCTATGTCCTTAAGATTGTTGCCGTTAATTGTAATTGCGCCGTCGTCCAC
This sequence comes from Clostridia bacterium, assembly GCA_017414645.1. Taxonomy (GTDB): domain Bacteria; phylum Bacillota; class Clostridia; order UMGS1883; family UMGS1883; genus RGIG1927. The sequence continues at coordinate 6,596 of JAFQLL010000099.1, forward strand.
ATCATAAAGGCGCATGAGAAGGTTGATAAGTGTGCTCTTGCCTGCGCCGGAGTGACCTACAAGACCTATCATTTCGCCTTCTTTTACATGCAATGAGAAATTTTTTATAACACTTCTGTAGCTCTTGTAGCCAAAGGTTACGTCCTTGAAAATAATGTCGCCCTTAATTTCAGGACAACCCTTCTTTTCTTCGGTGTCGTAGTCAGACTCTTCGTCTAAAACCTCGAACACTCTCTGTGCACTGGTTGCCGCTTCGGAGAGGTGTCTGGGAAGCATTGCAAACCAGTCAAGACGGTTATAAAGGTAGGACGCATAGGTTGAAAACTGCATAAGGTCACCAAGCTTAAGTGCACCATTGGCAACAAGGTTACCGCCGTAAAGAAGCACAAAGTAGCTGCCGAAGCCTACCAAAAAGCGTACTATAGGCCAGATTGTGCCAGAGAAACGGTCGTTGTCAATGGACTGTTCCTTAACCTCTGTAGCAACCTCGGCAAACTGCTCAATTGCCCAGTTTTCACGACCAAAGGCTTTAACAACGCGCATGCCGTTAAGAATGTCGTTAAGCTTGCTTGTCATTTTATCGCTTTTTCTCCACTGGGTGTGGTATCGTCTGCGCACCTCATGGCGGGCTTTATTTACAATAATGCTCACAAAGGGCATTGGCAGAAGAATGAGAATTGCCATACGCCAGTTATACACAAAAAGCACCACTGCAACGGATAAAAACAGTATAATTTCATTAACTGCCATAACACCAATGTTCTGGATAAAATGGCCTATGCGCATAGTGTCGCGGTTAATACGCTGCATCATGTCGCCTGTTTTTTTGCTTTCAAGCTTGCCTATACCCATTTGCTGAAGCTTTGAATAAACCTCGCCTCGCATATCCTTTACAAGGCGGTTACTTGCCTTTACCGATACAATTCGCCTTGCAATGCCGATTGCGGTTGTCAGAATGTTGCATATTGCCGTAATGACAACAAAGAAAATGAGTACGGAAAGCTTTCCGTCGGGGTTAGTAATGGCATCGTTAATCATTCGCTTCTGCACCTCGGGAGCAAGAAGCATTACAGCCGAGTTAAGCCAGAACAAAACCAGCATTATAATATACAGATTTTTGCAGGGAGCCGCCATCGCAGCAACCCTTTTAAACATGCCCTTTTTGTCGGAGCACTGAGGGCATATACGTGTATTTCTTAAGTAGTTTCTGCCGCAGTTGGGGCAGCGCTTGGATTCCTCAAAGCTTTCATGCGCCCTTGCCTCGCCGTCAAGTATTTCTTGTATTATGCGTTCAACCATGGCAAACTGCGGCATATATTCTGCCGTGTATTTAGCAACAGGATAGCAGATTGAATCACATGTAATTTCAAGTCTGCCTGCGCCCACAAGCTCAACTGCCTTTACCTTTTCCACCTTTTCTATGGGAAGCACCGTTTTTATTTCATCGTTTGAAATACTGATAAGGTTTTTGTGGGTAATAACAAAAAAGTTTTCCGAAAACATGCCTTTCTCGTTAACGTCGTAAGGAAGGCTGTAAACAATTTCGCCCAGGGCGGCTTTTTCAATTTTTTCTTCAATTACTTTGCCTAATTCGCATCGTAAAATCATTTTTATGCCCCCTTTTACAGCCAGATGTCAAGTATTTTCATGGCCTTGTCATCGGCCTTTTTAAGGTCGGGAATAAGGTATCTGGAGCCATCAACGTCAATAAGAATTACAGAATTAGGGCTCACTCTTATAAGGCTGGTGGACATGTCGAAGGTTGTAAAGCTTCTTTCGCCAGCGTTGGTTTCAACCTCCCAGTATGTATGGCCAAATTCTTCCTTAGCGTTTTTAACCTTTGTAATTTCGGGCAGGAAATATCTTTTTTCCAGCTCGTGCTTTACCAGAGCCTTTTCTTCGTCGGAAAAGCTGTCTAAAGTTTCTACAATGCCCAATTCTGTGCTGCGGTCACGGTGTGACTGCGCCTGTCTGCGCACAGAAAGATATCTGTCGGGCTGATGGAGGGGAAAAAGCCTTAAAACGTCGCACCTGCCAACATCCTCGCCGTCAAGCACAGCGCCTAAAAGGCCACCCTTTGTTTCGTAAAATTTTATATCACTGCTTGTGAGATACCTCACGTCTGCTGCATCTTTAAAATCATTCTTCATCTTCAACACCTCGTATCTTCAATGCTTCCTTCTGTTTGCCCAGCATTCCTGCATAAATGCCGCCTGCCGCTTCAAGCTCGGCGTGTGTACCCATTTCGGCAATTTCGCCACGTTCAATAACAACAAGCCTGTCTGCGTTCTTTAATGTTGACAGCCTGTGTGCAATGGCAATTGTTGTTCTGCCTTTCGTAAGGGTTTCAATTGCCTGCTGAATGAGAAGCTCAGTTTCTGTATCAACACTTGCCGTAGCCTCGTCAAGAATAAGTATTCTCGGGTCAAGAAGAATAGCTCTGGCTATATTGATTCGCTGTCTTTCACCGCCGGAAAGGTTTGTGGAGCGCTTACCCAGCTCTGTTTCATAGCCATCGGGAAGCTTCATGATAAAGTCGTGAGCATTTGCAAGTTTTGCCGCACATACAACCTCTTCACGTGTTGCATCAGGGCGTGCAAAGGCAATGTTTTCCATGATAGTGCCCGAGAAAAGATGTGTTTCCTGCAATACCATGCCTATGCGCCTGTGCAGATCGCCATGCTCAATATCCTTTATGTTCACACCGTCAATTGTCAATTCGCCTTCCTGAATGTCGTAAAGGCGGGTAATAATGTTTGTAATGGTGCTCTTACCTGCACCGGAATGACCTACAAGACCTATCATCTCACCCTTTTTAATGTCAAGATTTATGTTCTTTAAAACGGGCTTGTTGGGTTCATATGAGAAGGTTACATTCTTAAGAGAAATGTGACCTTCAATGTCCGGCATTCTTACGGGATTGGGGCTTTGTACCACGTCGCTCTTTCTGTCAATTATTTCGAAAAGTCGGTGTGCACAGTTAAGGCACTCTGTTATCCAGTCAATACTGTTCACAATAGAGTCGATAGGTCCTAAAACCATGCCCATGTAGCCAACAAAGGTCATAAGCATACCAAAGGTCATGCCGCCTGTATTGTTCATAACCTGAGCGCCGCCTACAGCCCACACAAAAAGGCCGCCGAGAGAAGTTATGTAGCCCATTACAGGGAAGGTTCTCGCACCGCGGATGCCTTCCTTTATGTTAGCCTCGTAAAGCTCCTGCGATGCCTTTGAGAAGCGGTCAATTTCACTTTCCTCCTTACCGAAGGCTTTTACAACTCGGATACCCGAAAGAGCATCGTTTATAACAGAGTTAAGCTTACTTCTTTTCTGCCAGGAGGCATTTTTAACCTTTCTGAATTTAGGGAAAACAACCTTCATCATGTAAACGGTAAAGGGCACGGGAATGAAAACGATAATCGACAAAACAGGGTTCATCATAATCATAACGTAAGCCGTACCGATAAGGGTGAGGCTGTTTATAATAAGCTCAGGAATTCGCCACAGGATTGTGAAGCAGATTTCTTCTGCATCATTATTGATTCTGTTCATAAGGCTACCTGTGTGCTGAGAGTTAAAAAAGCTCATAGACAAGCGCTGCATTGCCGAGAAAATCTGACTTTTTATGTCGAAAACAATGTTTGCGCTTACCTTTGCCGCTATGCGTTCTTTTATAATGTTAACCGCAAGACGGCTCACTTCAAGTGCCATAAGGCACAGCACCACGGGCACAACCATACCGAAGTACTTACCGCCCTCGGTGAGCACCTCGTCGTAAAAGGTACGACCGCTTACATAAGGGCGCATAACGCCTATAAGTGCCGTTAAAACCATACACACACCCATCAGCGCAATGGGGAATTTATACTTGGGCAGATAACCCATAAGCCTTAAAATGATAGCCTTTCTGTTCATGCACTTAGGGCATATTTTTCGTCTGGGGTCACGATAGGGCTTACCGCAGGTGGGGCACACGTTATCGTCGCCGAAGGACTTGAAATCGTCCTCGGTAAGCTCTGTTTTTTCTCTGAGCTTATTTACAACCATTGTAAAGCGTGATGCACTTCTGCCCACAGAATTTGAATAAAAGGCAAAGGGAACGCTTTCTCCGTCCCGTTTGAAAACAAACTGTCCTGTATTTATGAAATCCTCGTTGTGAAAATCTTCTATGCTGTCATAGTCGTATTCACACTTCATTTTTGTTTCGGCATCTATCTGCACAAGATGGTCCTTATATGCCAGAAGCCAGATTTCACCATAGGTGCAATCGGTGTTCATATCGCATCTTAAAATTGCCTCGGGTTCCTCCATGCCATAGCTCTGCATGAGAGAGGTTATTTTTTCATTTGGTTCAATAAATCCCTTTATCAAGACATTTTCACCCCATTTTAATCATCTGTTTATTAGTATACCAACCAATATATTTAAAATCAATAATTTTTGCGTATTTTTTTACACTTTTTTTAAAAATTGCTATGGAAATTCTTTTTATTATGTGTTATTATATAATAGATAACTTATTTTGTATTTTGCTGTTTCAATTTACCGAAACAGTGCAATCAATAAATTCGTCGGAGGAAGCTATGGCAAACAATAATCAACCACAGAGAAAGCGTGTTCCCAAGTCAACACGAAACACAACAGGCAAAACACAATCGAAGGCAAAAACAACCGCTCCCAAGAAAAGTGCCCGCACACCAATGCGCCGTGAAGTGAAGGTTTTTATAACAAGCTTTATTTCCCTTGTCATTATCCTTTCCTACTACACACCCATCTTTGGTGTCTTCGGAGGCATAATAAAGAATATCGGTCTTGCGCTTTTCGGTGCAAGTGCTTACGCGTTGCCCGCTATTTTAACAGCACTTTTATTACATAAAGCGCTTAAGGACACCTTAAAGCCCTATGCAGGCGTATACATTGCGCTCTTTTCCACCCTGATATGCTTCAGCTTGCTGTTCACAATTTCTGCATCTGAAGGCGTGAGTGACTACTTAGGCTCAACGGGCTTTTTCCATACTCTCACCCTTTTGGTTGAGGGTGGCACAACCTGCTCCGATGGTGGCATTATAGGTGCTCTCGGCATTCCCTTAAAGGCGTTTTTCGGCACCCTCGGCAGCCAGATTTTAATTATTTTTGCAATAGTTATTCTCATTGCATGGGCAACAAAATTCCTGCCCATTATCTACCTTATGAAGGGATTCAAAAAGCTTGTTGAAATGATGACCGAGCGTTTCTCCCGTACAGAGGAAGAGTATGACGAAGAATACGAAGCCGACGAAGCGGAAGAAAAGCCTGCTAAGGAAAAAATTCCTGAGCAGACAAAGCTTGATTTAGATGCAAAGGAAGCTCCCGAAAGACACAGGGTAAAGAAAGCTGATAAGCCCAAAGCTGAAAAAGCTGAAAAGAGTGAAGCTGCAGCTACTCTTCCCGACTTTAAGATAACCGACAATAAAGAAAAAGAAACCAAAGACGACTTTAAGATAAACATTGTTCTTCCTCCTCAGAACGTCGAAGAGGTAGTCAAGCCTGCTGAAGATGCGGTGACACCGGTTACAGAAATGCCCCAGGAAAGCACAGCATCTGACATGGCAGCAAAACCCGTAAAGAAAGAGCCTAATGTTGCAATTGAACTCACTGAAGACGACTTTATTGAACAGGTAAAGCCCTACGAATTTCCACCCATTGACCTTTTGGAAAGAAACGTCAGCAAGGCAGAAAGCGGCAAGGGTGTTGACCTTCGTGAGCAGGCAATGCGCCTTGTTGAAACCTTAAAGAGCTTTGGTGTGGATGCAAAGGTTCTCGAAGTAAGCAAGGGCCCCACCGTTACACGCTTTGAGCTCCAGCCTGCAACAGGTGTAAAGGTAAGTAAAATAGTTAACCTCGCCGACGACATTGCATTGAACCTTGCAGCTCTCAGCGTGCGTATTGAAGCACCTATCCCCGGCAAGGCGGCCGTAGGTATTGAAATTCCCAACACAGGCAACACAATGGTACGCCTCCGTGAGGTAATCGATTCGGACGAATTTAAAAACTTCAAGGCAAAAACAGCCTTTGCATTAGGCAAGGACATTTCCGGCACACCCATTGTTACCGATATTTCAAAAATGCCTCACGTGCTTATTGCAGGTACAACAGGCTCAGGTAAAAGTGTGTGCATAAACTCGCTCATTACAAGCATTCTTTACAAGGCTGACCCCAACGAGGTTAAGTTTATCATGATTGACCCCAAGGTGGTTGAGCTTAAGGTTTATAACGGCATTCCCCACCTTCTTATCCCTGTTGTAACAGACCCCAAGAAGGCTGCAGGTGCGCTTAACTGGGCTGTTCAGGAAATGACAAAGCGTTACAAAATGTTCGCAGACAACAACGTTCGTGACCTTAAAGGTTACAACGAATTGGCTGAGCTTCAGGGTGAAAAGAAGCTCGAACAGATTATTATTATCGTGGACGAGCTTGCCGACTTGATGATGGTTGCTCCCCGCGACGTTGAAGATGCTATCTGCCGCTTGGCACAGATGGCAAGAGCTGCAGGTATGCACCTTGTTATTGCAACACAGTCGCCACGTGCCGACATTATCACAGGTTTAATCAAAACAAACATTCCCTCACGTATTGCCTTTGCGGTACAGAGTCAGCTTGACTCCAGAATTATTATGGATATCGGTGGTGCCGAAAAGCTTCTTGGTAAGGGCGACATGCTCTTCTTGCCCATGGGTGCATCAAAGCCCACACGAATTCAGGGTGCTTTCATTTCCGATAACGAAGTTGAAAAAATCATTGAATTTGTCAAGCAGGATGACATTAAATACGACGAGGACGTACTTGAAAAGATCGAAAGCGGTGTAGCTCCCGAGAAGGAAGAATCTGCAGGAGATGCAGACGAATTCCTGCCTAAGGCTATAGAAATTGTTGTTGAAGCAGGTCAGGCATCTGCATCACTTTTACAGAGAAGGTTAAGCGTTGGCTACAGCCGTGCAGGCAGGCTTATTGACCAGCTTGAAGCACGCGGCATTATAGGCCCTCACGAAGGCGCAAAGCCCAGAGCAGTGCTCATAAGCCGTGCGGAATACGCCGAAATGATGATGCAGAACCCCGAAGACAACTAAAACGAAAGGACTATAAAATGGCAAACAAGTTTTTACCCATTACAAAAGAAGACATGCTTGAACGCGGTTGGGATTATTACGACTTTTTGTTCATATCGGGTGACGCATATGTTGACCACCCTTCCTTCGGCGTTGCCATTTTATCGAGACTGCTTGAAAAAGAAGGCTACAGAGTATGCATACTTCCACAGCCCGATTACAAATCAACTGCCGACTTTTTAAAGTTCGGCACACCACGCCTGGGGGTTTTAATCTCAGGCGGTGTTATCGACTCCATGGTAAACCACTACACGGCTGCAAAGAAGCGCCGCAGTGAGGACGTTTATTCCCCCGGAGGGAAAGCAGGGCTAAGACCCGACCGCTGCACGATAGTTTATGCAAACCGTGTGCGTGAAGCCTTTGGCAAAATACCTTTAATTATCGGTGGCGTTGAAGCAAGCCTCAGGCGCTTTGCCCACTACGACTACTGGTCAGATTCTGTAAGAAGAAGCATTATATTCGACTCGCAGGCTGACTACATTTCCTTCGGCATGGGCGAAAGAAGCATTATAGAGCTTGCAAACATGCTTGCAGAGGGAAACACTCCTCACATGGGTAACATGCCCGATGGTGTGTGCTATGTGTCTTCCGATTTACCAAAGGGAGCAGTTGCGCTTCCCTCCTATGAAGAAGTAAAGGAAGATAAAAAGGCTTATGCTCTTGCCACAATAATAGAATACGAAGAGCAGGATGCCTTCCGCGGAAAAATTCTTGCCCAGAAGCACGGTGATAAATACATTGTCCAGATGCCTATGAGCAAGCCTCTTTCTGAAAGTGAAATGGACAGAGTATATTCTCTTCCCTATGTGCGCGAATATCACCCCTCCTATGAAAAGGACGGCGGCATCCCTGCAATAGAAGAGGTTAAATTTTCTGTTGCCTCCTCCCGAGGTTGCTTTGGTAATTGCTCTTTTTGTTCAATTGCCTTCCATCAGGGCAGAATTATTCAGTCGAGAAGCCATGCATCCATATTAAATGAAGTAAAGCAAATGACCTGGATGGATGACTTCAAGGGCTACATTCACGATGTGGGCGGACCTACGGCTAACTTCCGCTTTCCTGCCTGCAAAAAACAGTTAAAATACGGCACCTGCAAGGACAAGCAGTGCCTGTTCCCCGACGTTTGCAAAAACGCCGAGGTTGACCACACAGATTATCTTGAGCTTTTAAGAAAAATCCGTGGGGTGGATAAGGTTAAAAAGGTTTTTGTACGCAGCGGTATCCGCTACGACTACCTCATTAAAGATAAGAATGATGAATTTTTCAAGGAGCTTTGCATGCACCATGTGTCGGGGCAGTTAAAGGTTGCACCAGAGCACATTTCCCCTAAGGTTTTGTCCTACATGGGCAAGCCCGGGCTTGACGTGTATCAGAAGTTCTGCGATAAGTTTTATCGTATAAACAAAGAAATAGGCAAGGAACAGTACCTTGTTCCCTACCTTATGTCTTCCCACCCGGGAAGCACATTAAAGGAGGCAATTGAGCTTGCCCTCTATCTCAAGCGCATGGGCATACGCCCTCAGCAGGTGCAGGACTTTTATCCCACACCGGGCACGCTTTCAACAGCAATGTTCTACACAAGCCTCGACCCAAGAACAATGAAAAGCGTGTATGTGCCTAAAACCTACGAAGAAAAGGCAATGCAAAGAGCTCTTTTACAGTCCTCAAAACCCGAAAATTATCAATTAGTAAAAAAGGCACTCATTCAGGCAGGCAGACGAGACCTTATCGGTTTTGGCCCCGATTGCCTGATAAAGCCCGAAAGGAGTAATTCAAATGGCAACAATTCTGGACGGAAAAACTCTGTCAGCAAAAATCAAACAGGAAATAAAAGAGGAGACAGCCCATCTTCCGCAAGGCGTAAAGCCGGGCTTAGCGGTAATAATCGTGGGGGACAATCCCGCAAGCAGGGTGTACGTAAATAATAAGAAGAAAGCCTGCGAGGAATGTGGCTTCAAGTCTGAAGAATTTGCCCTTCCCGAGGAAACAACCGAGGAAGAGCTTCTTAAGCTTATAGATACACTCAATAACCGCGACGACATCGACGGCATTCTCTGTCAGTTACCCCTTCCTTCTCATATCAATGAAGAAAAGGTGCTTTTAGCAATTGACTACCAAAAGGACGTAGATGCCTTTCACCCCGTTAACGTGGGTAAAATTATGATAGGTAATTTCGACTTCCTTCCTTGCACACCTGCAGGTGTTATGGAGCTTATCAAGCTCACAGGCATTGAGGTAAGCGGTAAGGAATGCGTGGTTATAGGCAGAAGCAACATTGTAGGCAAGCCCCAGGCAATGCTTCTTTTACATGCAAACGGTACAGTTACCATCTGCCATTCAAGAACAAAGGACCTTGCCTCCGTTACAAAAAGAGCCGACATTTTAATTGCCGCTGTAGGCAAGGCAAATTTTGTAACAGCCGATATGGTAAAGACAGGCGCAGTTGTAATTGACGTAGGTATGAACCGCCTCGACGGCAAATTGTGCGGTGATGTTAAATTTGACGAGGTTTCAGCTGTTGCATCGGCAATAACACCCGTGCCCGGAGGTGTAGGCCCCATGACAATTGCAATGCTTATGAAGAACACTCTTAAGGCATGCAAGCTTCACAACAATTTAAACTAAAAGGAGACTGACATGAAAAAGTTTATTTCATTATTAATATGTATATGCCTGATTATTGCAGCATTTCCCGTTTCTGCAGTTGAGGCATCCATTGAGCTTGATTCCCTTCGTTACGATGAATATATGCGTGGCGAAACTGTGGTAATCAGCGGCGAGGCAAATGTTTATGTAACCTTAGGCCTTTACTACCCCGAGCACTACGGCTCAACTGCAAAGTTTATACAGACCTACTCCCCTTCCGAATTAGCGGACGGTATTGAGCTTGAATTAGGCACAGAAGAAAAGCTCTGGCCCGAAGGCGTGTGGACAATTATTGTGCAGAACGGCGATGCTTCCGAATCATTGGAATTTACACTTTCTGAAACAGTTGACAGAACAGAAGAACCTATAGAAAAACCCACAAAGCCATCCGGTGGCAACGGAACAACACAGGTAACCTCTATTGTTCCCGAAAAAACAAAGGTATCTCTCAAAAAGGGAAAAACAACTACTGTTGACATTGAAACAACAGCTTCCTCCCTTCAGGTTGAAGTTGAAGACGAAGAGGTTATTTCAGCTTCCCTTTCAGGTAAAACACTTACAATAACAGCCTTAAAGAAAGGCACAAGCGACATCTGGCTTCGCACAAGCAACAACTATGCATCTATCAGTGTTACGGTTACAAACCCCAGCAGCGGAGGTCCTTCAGGCGGCAATGATGACGATGAGCCCACAAAGCCTACTGAAAAGGAAACCGAGCCTCCCACCGAGGAAGAGACCGAGCCTCCTACAGAGGAGGAAACAGAGCCTGTAACAGAGCCCGTTACAGAGCCTACCGAAAACGACACAGCAATTGAAAACCCCTTTACTGACCTTCCCGACAGCCACTGGGCAAAGGACAGTATTCTTTCTCTTTATTCAAAGGGCATTATAAATGGTATGGATGAAGATACCTTTGCTCCCGACGAATTTGTTACAAGAGCTCAGTTTGTTACAATGCTCACAAAGGCATTTGAGCTTACATCAGTAACTCCCATTTCAGCTTTTGACGATGTTAAAACAAACGAATGGTACTTCAAGGCTGTAATGGCAGCTTACGAAAACAACATTGCGACAGGCTACGGCGGCAAGTTCAACCCCCAGAACCTTGTTACAAGACAGGAAATGGCAACCTTTGCTTACCGTGCAGCCCTTAATGGCGGCATTAAGTTCACTTTAGGCAACGTAACAAACTTTAATGACCACGAATCCATTGCTGACTATGCCTTGGAAGCAGTGTATTCCATGCGTGCCAAGGGAATAATCAATGGCATGACAAGCTCAACCTTCGAGCCTTTGGGTAATGCAACACGCGCTCAGGCAGCACATATTATTGCAAAACTTCTGACAATCCGATAAAAAAGGATTGATTATTTTACATTGCTCAATTATAATATTATCGTTATCATTAATCTGATTTTAATTTTTTAATTATACAACATGGAGGATTAGACTATGCTTCGTATTTTTGTTGAAAAGAAGCCCGGTTTTGACGTTGAAGCTCAGGGACTTTTAGCTGATCTTCGCGAAAACCTCGGCATGAACTCGCTTCGCGGTGTTCGTATTGTAAACCGTTACGACATTGAAGGTATCACTGAGGAAGAATACAAGGCAGCAAAGCCCTTGGTATTTTCCGAGCCTCCTGTGGATTTCGCCTATGATGAAACACTCACAACTGCCGATGATGAAACTGTTATTGCAACAGAATACCTCCCCGGCCAGTACGACCAGAGAGCAGACTCTGCCGCAGTTTGTGTACAGATTTTAACACAGGGTGTTAAACCCCAGGTCAGAGTTGCAAAATTAGTTATTTTAAAGGGTAACATCACTCCCGAAGACAAGGAAAAGGTAACAAAGTACTATGTTAACCCCGTAGACAGCCGTGTAGCAAAGCTTGAAAAACCCGAATCCTTAGTTGAAGAGGCTGTTATTCCCGAAGATGTTAAAACCGTAGAAGGCTTTATAAATGCCGACGATGAAGCTCTTTCCGCTTTGGCAAAGAGCATGGGCTTTGCAATGGATATGGGCGACTTGAAGTTCTGTCAGGCGTACTTCCGTGACGAAGAAAAGCGCGACCCCTCTTTCACAGAAATGCGTGTTATCGATACATACTGGTCTGACCATTGCCGTCATACAACCTTCTCTACAATTATTGATGCTGTTGACATTGAAGACGGTTTTACAGCCCTTAAAAAGGCATATGATGCATATCTCGATTCCCGCGCAAGACTTTATGTAGGTAAGAAAAAGAACCTTTGCCTTATGGACATGGCTACCATTGCTGTTAAAGACTTAAAGAGTAAGGGCCTTTTAAAGGAAATTGACGAGAGCGAAGAAATCAACGCTTGCTCTATCGTTATCGAGGTTGATAACGACGGTGAGAAGGAAGAATGGCTTCTCATGTTCAAGAACGAAACTCACAACCACCCCACAGAAATCGAGCCCTTCGGTGGTGCGGCAACATGCCTTGGCGGTGCAATCCGCGACCCGCTCTCAGGCAGAAGCTACGTATATCAGGCAATGCGTGTAACAGGCGCATCTGACCCCAATGTTCCCATAGAAAAAACACTTCCCGGTAAGCTTCCCCAGAAGAAGCTCACACGTACTGCAGCAGCAGGCTATTCCTCCTATGGTAACCAGATTGGTCTTGCTACAGGTCAGGTTAACGAAATTTATCATCCCGGCTACGTTGCAAAGAGAATGGAAATCGGTGCTGTTATCGGTGCTGCGCCCAAGAGTAACGTTGTACGTGAAGTGCCTCAGGCAGGCGATGTTATTATCCTCCTTGGCGGCAAAACAGGTCGCGACGGTTGCGGTGGTGCAACAGGCTCTTCCAAGGCTCATACAGAGTCCAGTATTGAAACCTGCGGTGCAGAAGTACAGAAGGGTAATCCTCCCGAAGAAAGAAAAATCCAGCGTCTTTTTAGAAACGCTGAATTAACCCGAATGATTAAGCGTTGCAACGACTTTGGCGCAGGCGGTGTTTCTGTTGCCATCGGTGAGCTCAGCGATGGTCTTACAATTAACCTTGATGCTGTTCCCAAAAAGTACGACGGCTTGGACGGTACAGAATTGGCAATCAGCGAAAGCCAGGAAAGAATGGCTGTAGTTGTTGCCCCCGAAAACGCTAACAAATTTATGGAATTTGCAGCAAAGGAAAACCTTGAATCCACACTTGTTGCCATCGTTACAGACGACAACCGCCTCACTATGAAGTGGAGAGACAAGACAATTGTTTCCATCAGCCGTGACTTCCTTAACACAAACGGTGCTGAAAAGCACGCTACAGTTCAGGTAGCTAAGCCCTTAGGTAACATCTTCGAAAAGAAGGCTGTTTCTGATATTAAGGCAGAATGGCTCAAGACAGTAGGCGACTTGAATGTATGTAGCCAGAAGGGGCTTATTGAACGCTTCGACTCCTCTATCGGCGCAGCAACTGTGCTTATGCCCTTTGGCGGTAAGACACAGCTCACACCCGTTGACGGTATGGCTGCTAAAATCCCCGTAATGAGCGGCAAAACAACAACCGCTTCCCTTATGGCATACGGCTTTAACCCCGACATTTCCACATTCTCGCCCTTCCATGGTGCTCTTTATGCAGTAGTTGAATCTGTTGCAAAGATTGTTGCACTTGGTGGCGACTATAAGACATGCTATCTTACATTCCAGGAATATTTTGAAAGACTTAAGGACGTTCCCTCGCGTTGGGGCAAGCCTTTCAGCGCACTTTTAGGTGCATATACTGCACAGATGAAGCTCGGCTTAGGCGCAATCGGCGGTAAGGACTCCATGAGCGGTTCCTTCGACGATCTTGACGTTCCTCCCACACTTGTATCATTTGCAGTTACTACAGAGCACGCAGACAACATCATTTCGCCCGAATTCAAGAAAGCAGGCAATTCACTTGTACTTGTAACACTTCCTCAGGATAGCGACATGGTTTGCGACTGGGATGTACTTGATAAGAACTATACTGCAATTCATAAGGCAATTGTTGATAAGAAGGTTGTTTCCGCATCTGTTATTAAGGCAGGCGGCATATGTGAAGCTGTGAGCAAGATGGCATTCGGTAACATGATCGGTGCTTCCATCGAATGTGACAATTCACTTCTCTTCTCCCTTCTTCCCGGTGCACTACTTCTTGAATGTGAAGACATTTCCGCTCTCAGCGGCATCGACTACACAGTAATCGGTAAGACAGTTGCAGAAGAAGCAATCACAGTTAATGGCGTTAAAATGGCACTTAGCGAGGTTCTTTCCGCATGGACAAAGACACTTGAAAAGACCTTCCCCACACAGGCAAAGGAAGAAACAACTCCCATTGTTGACTATACATACGACAAGAGAAATGTTTATGTAGCTAAGAATAAGGTTGCTAAGCCTAAGGTATTCATTCCTGTATTCCCCGGTACAAACTGCGAATACGACTCTGCAAGAAACTTCGTAAATGCAGGCGCTGAGGCAGATATCTGCGTATTCAGAAACCTTACAATGAACGATGTTACCGAGTCCCTTAAGGAATTTGCAAAGAAAATTGACCAGAGCCAGATTATTATGTTCCCCGGCGGTTTCTCCGGTGGCGACGAGCCCGACGGCAGCGGTAAGTTTATTGCAACAGCCTTCCGTAACGCATGGGTTAAGGAGGCTACAATGAACCTTCTTAAGAACCGCGACGGTCTTATCTTAGGTATCTGTAACGGCTTCCAGGCACTCATTAAGCTTGGCTTAGTGCCCTATGGCGAAATCTGCGACATGACAGATGACAGCGCTACACTTACCTTCAACAACATTGGTCGCCATGCTTCAAACATGAGCTACACAAAGGTTGTAAGTACACTTTCTCCCTGGTTTAGTGAGGCTTATGTAGGCGATGTTCTCGCTATTCCGATTTCTCACGGTGAAGGCAGATTTGTTGCCCCCGAAGCTCTTTTGAAGAAGCTTATTGAAAACGGACAGGTTGCTACACGCTACGTTGACCTTAACGGTAACCCCACACACGACATTGCCTTCAACCCCAACGGCAGCTTTGATGCAATCGAAGGCATTACATCTCCCGATGGCCGTGTTCTTGGTAAGATGGGCCACAGCGAACGTAAAGGCAGCTACGTTTCTAAGAATATCCCCTTCAGTAAAGACCAGAAGATATTCGAATCCGGCGTAAACTACTTCAAATAATACATTCAGTAAAACAGGGCGGAACGTTCCGCCCTGTTTTTTATGTTAATTATCCCTTTACTAAATTTTTCAATGTGTTATAATAACCTCACGAAACAAGACGAAATCAGAGATTTCTGTGTTTCGGAGAACATTTTATCATAATACTACGGCGACGTTCCACCGCCTCCGTTGTTATGGTATAATCTATTTAATGATATGTTAAATTTTGGAGGAGTATTAAAATGAAAAAGCTTTTAAAATTTACAGTATTATTATGCATTCTATTTTCCCTGCTTTCTGCATTTTCAATAATTTCTAATGCTGCAGAAAGCGGAAGCTGTGGCGAAAATGTTACCTGGGTGCTTACTGATAGCGGTAATCTCACCATCTCCGGTGATGGTGCAATGGAAGATTTTTCTTCTAAATCAGATGTTCCGTGGTATGATTTTAAAACAAGTATAGTATCCGTTACCATTGAAAGCGGAGTGACCTCTATCGGTGACCATGCGTTCAATTCCTGCGGCAATCTTACGAAGGTTACTATCCCCAAAAGCGTCACCGCCGTAAATGACTATGCCTTTTATGGTTGCAGCAGTCTTACAAGTGTTACCATACCTAAAGGCGTTACAACAATTGGCTATGGCACCTTTGCCAACTGTTCCAATTTATCAAGCATTACCGTGCCTGACAGCGTAGAGCATATTGACTATGGTGCTTTTCAGAATACAGCATATTATAAAGATAACAGCAACTGGGAGGACGGTGCCCTTTATATAAACAATCATTTACTTTATGCTCCCGTCGAAGCTTCCGGCACATACAAAGTTAAAAACGGCACAAAAACCATTGCCTGTGACGCATTTTATAACCGCAGTAACCTTACAGGTGTTATCATTCCCGATAGCGTAACAAGTATCGGTATTATGGCTTTTGAATGGTGCGACAACCTTACAAGTGTCTACATAACTGATTTAGAGGCTTGGTGCAATATCGATTTTTATACCGAATCCTCAAACCCTATGTACAACGGAGCCAATTTGTATGTTAACAATAAGCTTCTGACCACTGTTAAAATTACCGACGATGTTAAAAGCTACACCTTTAATGGCTGTATGAGTCTTACGGATATCACTTTTTCCAAAAGTGTGACAAGCATCAGCAACGGTGCATTCGGCAAATGTGGTAATCTTAAGGAAATTACCATACCCGACAATGTTACACATATTGGCGAGGGAGCATTTAAAAAATGCAGCAGTCTTAAGGAGGCAACCCTTTCCGATGGTCTGACAAGTATCGAAGGCTCCGTGTTCTCAGATTGTTCAAACCTTACTGAGATTACCATACCGGATAGTGTAACAAGCATCGGTGAATTTGCTTTTGCATATTGCAGTAGTATTAAGGATATTACTATACCTCGCGGCGTTACAAAGATTGGCGAAGCGGCATTTTACGATTGCACAGGTATTTCGGCTGTCTATATAACGGATTTAACAGCCTGGTGCAATATTGATTTTTCGAGTATAGACTCAAATCCTCTCTACAAAGGTGCTGATTTATATGTTAACAATAAGCTTTTGACAGACCTTGAAATTTCTGATGAAATAACCCAGATAAAGGACTACACATTTTACGGTTGCACAAGCCTTTCGAACATTAATATTCCCGACAGTGTGGATAAAATCGGCAGTGGTTCCTTTCATGGAACTGCTTACTATAATGATGCCGGCAATTGGTCCGGTGATGTGCTTTATATAAGCAATCATTTAATTCATGCAAATTCTGAAATTGAAGGTTCTTATGCTGTTAAGGAAGGCACAAAAACCATTGCAGACTCTGCTTTTTCAAATTGCCGTAAACTTACCGGCATTACAATTCCTGACAGCGTTACCCATATCTATGATAATGCTTTTGAATTTTGCACTCGCCTTGAATATGTTAATTTCGGTACGGGAGTAGTTCATATTGGCAATAGTGCTTTTGAAAATTGCATCAGTCTCATTCACCTCACTCTTCCCGGTAATCTGAATTATATCGGAAACTTTGCATTCAGAAACTGCAAAAATCTTGTTAACTACGTATATATTCCCCATAGCGTTACGTATCTTGGTCTTTCTGCTTTTGAGAATTGTGAAAACATACTTGGTGTTTTTATTTTAGGCAACATTACCGCCATAGAGCGAGAGACGTTTTCAAGGTGTTCCAGCCTCACATATCTTTCGCTTCCAAAAAGTGTGACAAGCATCGATTATGACGCATTTTATTATTGCACCTATTTGGATTACATATACTACGAAGGCAGTGAAGAAGACTGGAGTAAAATTTCAATAGCTCCCGGAAATGCTGACTTTCTCTGGCAGCCCGTTTATACGTACAACTACACTCCCCCAAAGCCTGAAATAACAAGTTTTTCAGCTACGCTTAATGATGCTTCCGTTACAGTAACAGCCTGGCTTAACTCTCCGCATTACGGTGGCGTTTTAATCGGCAAGCTTATAAACAACGGCGAAGTTGTTTCTGTTGCAAAAACTAACCCTTCCGAATATACAACCCTTGAATTTGAAAAGGGCAAAACAGGCAGTATGGTTAAAATTTTCTGGTGGGAAAGCTATAATAGTATGACACCTCACTGTGAGGCCAAAACAGTTACAGTGGAGTAAATCCATAAAAAAGTGTTTTAACACTTCAACCCCCTCGTTCCCCCATTCTTGGGGGATGAAAAGGTGCACTTTTATTTTACAAGCAAATATGCGCACATTCTGCGCGCAATTTCCTATGTAATAAAAAATTAGCCAAAAACAGTCAAATTTAACATTGACTAATGCTCGAACATATAATATAATAGCGTAAATAGACTTTTGTCTTGCAATCAGCACCTCATGTCTATGGGGTGCTGGTTTAATTATCAGATACTTTTTTGAAAGAAGGCGTTTTTATGGAAAGAGTATATAACTTTTCCGCAGGTCCCTCCATGCTTCCCCTTCCCGTACTGGAAGAAGCACAGAGAGATATGATCAACTACAAGGGTACAGGCATGTCCGTTATGGAAATGAGCCACCGCAGCAAGGATTATGAAGGCATAATCTACGGCGCAGAAGCTCTCATCCGTGAACTTATGAACATTCCTGAAAATTATGAAGTAATGTTCCTCCAGGGCGGTGCTTCTACACAGTTTGCAATGGTTCCTCTGAACCTTTTCAAGAACGGTAAAGCAGACTACGTTGTAACAGGTCAGTGGGCTAAGAAGGCAGCGCAGGAAGCAGGCAAGTTTGGTACAGCTAACATTGTTGCATCATCTGCCGACAAGACTTTCTCCTACATCCCCAAGCTTGATAAGAGTACATTCTCTCCCGATGCGGACTATTTCCATATCACACATAACAATACTATCTACGGTACAAAGTGGAACACACTTCCCGAGGTTGGCAATGTTCCTCTTGTTGCGGATATTTCTTCCGACATTATGAGCGAAGTAATGGACGTTACTAAGTTTGGTCTTCTCTATGCAGGTGCACAGAAGAACGTTGGTCCCGCAGGTCTCACAATCGCTATCATGAGAAAGGATCTCATCGGCGACGCTATGGAAATCTGCCCCACAATGCTCTCTTATAAGACACATGCTGACGGCAAGAGCATGTACAACACACCTCCCTGCTACTCTATCTACATTTCAAAGCTTGTATTTGAATGGGTTAAGAACATGGGCGGCGTAGCTGAGCTTGAAAAGTTAAACAAGGCAAAGGCAGCTGTTCTTTACGATTTCCTCGACAACTCTTCCATGTTCCGTGGCACTGTAGTTAAGGAAGACCGTTCTCTCATGAACGTTCCCTTCGTTACAGGCAACGAAGACTTAGACAAAAAGTTTGTAGCAGAAGCTAAGGAAGCAGGCTTTGTAAACCTCAAGGGTCACAGAACTGTTGGCGGTATGCGCGCATCCATTTACAACGCTATGCCCATTGAAGGTGTTCAGTCTCTTGTTAACTTTATGGAAACATTTGAAAAAAACAACAAGTAAGGTAGTGTAACTATGTACAACATTTTAACTTTAAATAAAATTTCTCCCGTAGGTATTGCAAATCTTACAGATAACTACAAGGTTTCCGATACTATGGAAAATCCCGATGGTATCCTTCTTAGAAGCTTTAAGATGCACGACATGGAGCTTCCCGAAAGCCTTCTTGCAGTTGCTCGTTGCGGCGCAGGCGTTAACAACATTCCCATTGACAAGTGCTCTGACAAGGGTATTGTTGTTTTCAATACACCCGGTGCAAATGCAAATGCGGTTAAGGAGCTTGTTATTGCATCCTTATTCCTCGCTTCCCGTGACATTGTTGGCGGTTATAACTGGGCGCAGACACTTACCGAAGGTGTTGCAGCTGCAGTTGAAAAGGGCAAGGGCAAGTTTGTAGGCCCCGAAATTACAGGCAAAACACTTGGCGTTGTAGGCTTAGGCGCTATCGGCGTTCTGGTTGCAAATACAGCAGTTGAGCTTGGCATGAAGGTTATCGGCTACGACCCCTTCCTTTCCGTAACAGGCGCTATGCATCTTAAGACAAGAGTTAAGTACACTCAGAATCTTGACGATATTTACGCAAACTGCGACTATATCACAGTTCATGTGCCTCTTAACGACGCTACACGTGGCATGATTAATGCTCAGGCACTTGCAAAGTGTAAAATGGGCGTAAGACTTCTTAACCTTTCCCGTGCTGAATTGGTTGATAACACAGCAGTTAAGGAAGCGCTTGAAACAGGTAAGGTAGCAAAGTATCTTACAGACTTCCCCACAGAAGAAACTGTAGGCGTTGAAAACATTATTACAATTCCTCACCTTGGTGCTTCCACACCCGAGGCTGAAGATAACTGTGCAGTTATGGCTGTAGACGAGCTTATGGATTATATCGAAAACGGTAACATCAAAAACTCTGTTAACTTCCCCAACTGCTCTCTTCCCGATAACGGTAAGGATCGTATTTGCGTAATCAACAAGAACATCCCCTCTTCCATTGCGCTTATTGCAGGTGTATTGGGCGAAAAGGGTATTAACATTGACCACATGGTTAACGCAAATAAGGGCGACAATGCTTACACACTCTTCACAATCGACGGCAAGGCTGACGAAAGCATTATCGATGCAATGAAGGCTGTTCCCGGCGTTCTCCGTGTAAGAATTATCAATAAATAATTAAACAATTTAAAAGCGGGATGATAAGTCCCGCTTTTTTCTCGAAAGAAGTGATAACATGTCTAATATTAAACCATTTAAGGGTATACGCCCCAGACAGGATATAGTTCATCTTGTTGCAGCTCTCCCCTACGACGTAATGAGCAGTGAGGAAGCACGCAAAAGAGCTGAGGGCAACCCCTATTCCTTCCTTCACGTAGACAAGGCTGAAATTGACCTTGACCCCTCTGTGAATCTTTACGACGATGCTGTTTATGCAAAGGCAAAGGAAAACCTCGATAAGATGGTTTCTGACGGCATTTATGTTCAGGACGAAAAAGAAGTTTTCTATATTTATATGCTTACAATGAACAAGCGTGAGCAGACAGGCCTTGTTTGTTGCTGTGACATTGACGAATATGTTAACGGCACAATCAAAAAGCACGAATACACAATCAAAGCAAAGGAAGCAGACCGTATAAGACACGTTGACACCTGCGATGCCAACACAGGTCCTATTTTCCTTACCTATCGTGCAGAAAGAGCAATTACCGATGTTATTAACCGCTACAAGGCGGCTCACAGACCACTGTACGACTTTATTACAACAGACGGCATAACACACACTGCATGGCTTGTGGACGACGAGGAAATTGTTGATCAGCTCAAAAAGCTTTATGCAGAAATCCCTGCTCTTTACATTGCAGACGGTCACCACAGAACAGCCTCTGCCGTTGACGTAGGTCTCAAGAGAAGAGCTGAAGCTGCCAAAGCTGACCCCAGTGCGGAATATAATTACTTCCTTACAGTGCTTTTCCCCGATAACGAGCTTGAAATTATGGATTACAACCGCGTTATCCGCGACCTTAACAACCATTCCGTAGACGAGTTTTTCGCTCTTATAAAAGAGAATTTTGAAATTGACGAAGCGCCCATCGCTCCGTTCAACCCTCCTTTCCCTCATTCCTTCAGCATGTATCTTGACGGAAAGTGGTATTCTCTCACAGCGAAGAGCGATATTATAGACGATTCTGACCCTATCATGTGTCTCGATGTTTCAATACTTCATAAGTGGATTATTGAGCCCATTTTAGGCATTACAGACGTACGTGCAGATTCTCGCATTGACTTTGTAGGCGGCATCCGCGGTCTTTGTGAGCTGGAAAACAGGGTTAATTCAGGCGATATGAAGGTTGCATTTGCTCTCTATCCCACAACGATAGAGCAGGTTATGAATATTGCCGATAAGGGCATGGTTATGCCTCCCAAGTCAACATGGTTTGAACCAAAATTGCGCAGTGGCTTATTTATCCATAAATTATCGTAATTTTTTGTAAAAACCTGTTGACAAATCACTTAAAGTGTGACATAATAAGCAGGATTATTTTAATAAGGGCTAAGTGATGCATACAGGAAATGGCGCAAGCCTCCGAAGGAGTAACACTCTCAGGTGCCGAAAGGTGAGGACTGTATGTTGATAGCAATCCGGAGAAGCTCGGTTTACCCGAGTGCCGAAGGTGCAAGGAAGCATAAGCTCCAATCTCTCAGGCAAAAGGACGGAAACAACCCCTTTTTTAAGGGTTATTTTGCGTTTTATTGTGCGTAAGAGTCGAGTTTCTGCTCGGCTCTTAATTTTTTTAGAAAAGGGGTATATAAGAATGGATATTCTTACTCTCGTTGCCCAGTACAACGACAAAATCAATACTTTTGTATGGACAACACTCGGTTTAGTGCTCTTACTCAGCACAGGTGTGATTACAACAGTAATCACAAAGTTCTTCCAGTTCTCTCATATCAAGCTCTGGTGGAAGCACACAATTGGCAGTCTTTTCAATAAAGACGTTATCGGTCACTCCAAGGACGTAAAGTCCATCTCTCCCTTCCAGGCTCTTTGTACAGCTCTTGCTGCTACAATCGGTACAGGTAACATCGCAGGTGTAGCAGCAGCTATCTGCATTGGTGGTCCCGGTGCTGTTTTCTGGATGTGGGTTGCAGCAATCCTTGGTATGATGACAAACTTCTCTGAAAACATTCTCGGTATTTACTACAGAAGAAGAAACGCTGACGGCGAATGGTCCGGTGGTGCAATGTACTACCTTCGTGACGGTCTCGGCTCATTCAAGGGTTGCAAGTGGATTGGTAAAATCCTTGCTGTTCTCTTCTGTATCTTTACACTCCTTGCATCCTTCGGTATTGGCGCAATGGGTCAGATTAACAAAATTGTAATTAACGTAACAAGTGCTTTCCCCGTAGCTTCCCTTTCCGGCGAAGTAATGGAAGGTGTTAGCCTCTACAGCGTAATCTTAGGTGTTATTCTTGTTATTATCGCCGCTCTTATCACACTTGGCGGTCTCAAGAGAATTGCAGCCTTCGCTGAAAAGGTTGTTCCTTTCATGGTAGTGCTCTTTGTTATAGGTAGTGTTATCATTGTAGGTATTAACTACGCAAGCATTATTCCTGCATTTGCTGCAATCTTTGCTACAGCCTTCACTCCCCTCTCCGTTGTTGGCGGCGGTATCGGTACAGTTATTGTACAGGGCTGTAAGAGAGGTGTGTTCAGTAACGAAGCAGGTCTCGGTTCTTCTGTTATGGTACACTCCAACTCCAACATTAAGGATCCTGTAAAGCAGGGTATGTGGGGTATTTTCGAAGTATTTGCCGACACAATCATTGTATGTACACTTACAGCATTGGTTGTTCTCACTTCCGGTGTATACGATGTTTCCACAGGTGCTCTTACAATTGCAGGCTCATCTGACGCAACATTGGTTGCCGATGCTTTCAACACTGTATTCTCCTTCTGGAATATCGGTGGTAAGTTCGTTGCAATTGCAATGTTCCTCTTTGCATTTACAACAGTTCTCGGTTGGGACCACTACGGCTCCAAGGCTTGGGAATATCTCTTCGGCACAAAGACAGTTAAGGTTTATAAGGTTCTTCACCTTGTTACAATCATGCTCGGTGCACTCCTTACATCCTCCCTTGCCTGGGACATTTCCGACACATTCAACGGCCTTATGATGATTCCCAACCTTATTGGTGTAATTGCTCTTTCCGGCGTAGTTTACAAGATTACAAAGAACTATGTTGACAGAGTTGTAAAGAAAAAGGATGTTAAGCCCATGCTTTCCGCATTTGACGACATTCAGGCAGAGCACGAAAAAATACTTAACGAAGAATAATAATTCAATTGAAAAAGAAGGCAGAACTTCTGCCTTATTTTTTGTTGCGGCTTATGTTGCGGAGTTTCAGTTTGGGCGCCCAAAGTCCCTGCGAGCTGAAAACGAGTGTAAGCGAAGTTTGAAGCCGTTTTTGCAAAGCAAAAAAAGATCCACCAATAAAAAGAACACCACTCGCTGCTCTTCATGATATACCGTGGATCTTCAGTTTGAGCGTTACAAAACAATCCGGTGAATTGTTTTGTAGCTCAAAGTCCCTGCGAGCTGAAAACGAGTGTAGGCAAAGTTTGAAGCCGTTTTTGCAAAGCAAAAAAAGATCCACCAATAAAAAGAACACCACTCGCGACTCTTCATGATATACCGTGGATCTTCAGTTTGAGCGTTACAAAACAATCCGGTGAATTGTTTTGTAGCTCAAAGTCCCTGCGAGCTGAAAACGAGTGTAAGCGAAGTTTGAAGCCGTCTGAGCGAAGCGAAGAAAGATACAACAAAAAAGCACTTCTTATGAAGTGCTTTTTCTGGTGGATCTTCAGGGACTCGAACCCCGGACCGACCGGTTATGAGCCGGTAGCTCTAACCAACTGAGCTAAAGATCCTGGCTCCTCCAGTTGGACTTGAACCAACGACATCATGATTAACAGTCATGCGCTCTAC